>DATJAQ010000371.1:0-16476 GCA_035516075.1 Terriglobia bacterium
CTTGGCGTATTCCGCCCTGAGCCGCTGCCAGCCGAACTTCGCGGCGTCTCCACCGGCGATGCGGCCGATCGGACTTCCGCTGAGAAGGCGATCCAGAACATCGAAACAGATGTGCCATCCCGCGGCGCCCCACGAGATGAAGCGGCGATCGATGTTGTGCCACAGCGTCAGGCGCGTGCCGCTGCCAATCGACTCGAGTTCCCACCGGGTATCGTTGTACTCAAGCAGCCTGGGAGCGTCGGCTCGCGTCACTTTCGTTTCCAGCGGCGTGGGCGTTCCCACCCAGGTGAGCTTCACCGTTCCCACCGTGCCCAAGCTTCCATCGGCGTCGAAGGGCGCCCACTCGCGCAGATGCGCCGGGTCGGTTAGCGCCTGCCAGACTTTTTCCGGCGAGTGGCGCAGTTCTCTGACGAGAATGAGCGTCCACTTCTCTCCGTCCTTTCGCACCTGCGCCCCGCTCGCCGGACCCGGTGTGTACTGCTCGCGATCGGTCATCTGTGTTCCCCTCGCATCAGCCTGGAAACGGGCGTCAGCCCTGCCAGCGCATCAACTGCGTGAGCTGAATCAAATTGCCGCAGGTGTCGTTCACCATGGCGATCTTTGAGGCCGTTACGTCCTTCGGCGGCATGGTGAACTCGGCGCCGTGCGCTTTCATGCGCTCGTAATCGGCCTGCACGTCGTCGGTGAAGAACATGGCCGCGGGCTGGCCTTGCTGGAACATGGCCTGCTGATACGCTTGGGCCGCGGGGTTGTTGTTCAGCGCAAGCTGCAGCTCCGTGCCGTCCGGCTCCTCGGGCGAGGCCACGGTCAGCCAGCGATAGGGGCCCTGGCTGAAATCGGTCTTCTTGGCAAAGCCCAGCACCTCGGTATAGAAGTGCAGGGCCTTCTCCTGGTCGTCCACGTATACGCTGGTCACCTTGATTTTCATTTCATTTCTCCTTTTTCATGTTCGCGGGTTGGGCCGCGTCGACTTTTCCTCGTCTTCCTTTTCGTGGGTGTTGATGGATCCATGCGGTCGAGGTGGCGTTCGAGAGCATCCACGTGAGCCGACCAGAACCGGCGGAACGGAGCGAGCCACTCTTCCACCTGCTGAAGCGGTTCCGGTTTCAGCCGGTAGAGTCGGCGCTGTGCGTCCACCGTGGATTCCACGAAACCGGCCTCGCGCAGCACTCGCAGGTGCTTTGACACGGTCGGCTGCGGCAGGCGAAGCCGGCGCTCGAGCTCTCCCACCGACTGTTGGGACGAGATCAGGAGGCTCAAGATCGCGCGGCGGTTCCGCTCCGCAATGATTTCGAACACCGATTCCACGCTCTTGGTATACTCCTCAGAGCATATACGTGTCAAGGCATATTGCAAGAAAAAAAGGGGCAGGCCACGGTTTCAGCCGGCGGTTGCACGATGAAGCGGCGTGCAAACACCGCCTCAATCAGAAAGACCTCAAATCAGCCACCATCCAGGCAGCCCCTGTGATAAGGAAAGTCAAGCCGAATTCGGACCAGTTCAGATGGGCTTCCGGGTGAGCGATCAGGCGCGGAACCCATACCAATACACCAAAGAGTGCCAGCATGAGGGTCATCAGGCGAATCGCGAGCCGTGCCTGGCGATGGGTGAGCATGGAGATCGCCGCGAGTGCAAACGCGATCGTCGTGAGTATCGCCCAAAAAGTCCGATTCGGCGGAATCCACTGGGGAACCAGGTGAGCTGTCACAGGAAGATAGAATATCTGACTCAGCGTAAATGAAATCGCGCAGACTCCGAGTCCAAGGCGCGCCACTCGGCCGAACGCTGCCGCCTTTGCTGCATTGGCCTCGGTTGCAGCGTACAGGGCAATCGCACCACAGAGCAGGGAAAACTGTTCGAAGAAGCTCCCGTAGTGCTCATAGACGGTCGGTGCGGCCACGATACCTGGGATGCAGGCCAGGGAGAAAAGCAGATAGACGATGCCGAGAACGATCGACGCCAAACGCGCGGTCCTTGGGTACTGCATCCCAATCCCGCCGGCTATTTGAACGGTCATGAGACACCCGCCGATGATGGTTCCAAAAGGCAGGCTCCAGATCTGACGCAGGGTTTGCCAGGTGTCGGAGTCGTACCACATCAGTGCGATGACGCCAAACAGCACCGCCGACGCGCCAAACACGATCCGCCCGTACAACGCTGTTTTCATACGAGAAACAGTAACACCCTCGCACCCCAACTCGTGCTTTCCCGGATTGTGGTGGCGCATCCATCTTACAGGATGCATGCGCCACCACGCCTCCGCGTTGACGCTAAGAAGTGCCAGTCGTCGCATCCACCCGCAGGAGCTGGGGAAGGGGGTCGAAGTGGCGGTCTCGGTCGTACGAGGAGAGCGTATGTTGAAGAACCAGCGCTGCGATCCACATGTCGTTTGTCGGGATGGGGGTTCCCTGTTTCCGCGGTTGCCGGTAAGCCGAGGCGTAAGGGTAGGTTGTCTGCTCGTCGGCGTAAAGGATTCCGACTCCCGGTTTCAAGAGAAACCGTCGCAGCACCGCTTCGTTCCGGGGTCCCTGGCTCCCGGCGGCAAATCCCGCCCGCAACTCGCCCACGACCACGAACGGCAGCCAGACGGCGCCGGCCGCCTCAACAATCTCCACCGCCCGAGCCTTCCCGCGACACAGGTCGGCGTAGCGACGGGTGTCGAGCGCGAGCCTCACCGCCACAACTCCGCCTCGAGCTCTTCATGCGCCGCGCGGGCGCGATCGAAGGCGCGGTCTTCCCGCCAGGTTCCTGCGATGTCGTGAAGGTCGCGCTGTCGTACCGGGCGTCCGGTGAGGCCGGCGCCACGAGCCATGGCTTCGATGGCCACTTCGTTGAAGCTCTTGCCCTGCTCCCGAGCCCAGCGGCGCAGAACGGTATCGAAGGTGTTTGAGATTTTTCGAATGGTGTATTGCATGCAGATAGTGTCGGCAATGCAGGCACTCAATGCAAGCAACGTCGGCATTGAAAGGGATTTCCCCGCCAGCCCGTCGCGGAACACAGGATGTTGGTGTCGAAAACGGCAGTAAGCGGCAAGGCTATTTCTCGTGCAGCAAAGCGTCGACGAGGGACTCGCGTTCATCTTCCGACAAGCGATCCCAATCGAGGCCACGTTCCGCGGACGCCCGTCGTAGTTGCGCCTCGGCCAAGCGCAGCCGACCTTTACGAATCGATCGTGGACCGGTTGGCGAAGGCCCGCAAGATGAAGGCCGGGCGCATGCGCGCGGAGCGCTGCATCGGCTTGTTGCAGAATCTGGCTCTGGCCATGCAGGACCACCCCAAGGGCCGCGCAGTGCAGGTGGCGCGCAATTGGGCGGCGCGCGCCATCGTTATCAAAAGCTTGCAGTCCTCTGAGGTTTGGGTGTCACTTCGCGGAGTACCGTCGCGTTCCTAACCAAACTGAGAACACCTGCCCTTGGGTTAGGGATATCATTTACCTGGTTTGCCGTGCGGCCTGAACGCCGGAGCTCGGAATGCACATCGGACTGCTTGATTGGCTGATTATCGGCGGATATCTCGCAGCGTTGGCCGCGGTGGGCGTGGCGGCCGGCCTCAAGGTGGCTGACACCAGCCAGTATTTCCTCGGCAAACGGCGGTTCGGCAAGCTGCTGATGATGGCGCAGAACTTCGGGGTGGGTACCCACGCTGAAATGCCGGTGAGCTTGGCGGGCGCGGTGTACAGCATGGGCATTTCAGCCATCTGGTACCAATGGAAGAACCTCTTTGCCATGCCCTTCTACTGGATTATGGCCCCGGTCTTCCGCCGCATCCGCCGTACCACCACGGCCGAAATGATGGCAGACCGCTATGGCGCCGGAATGAGCGCTTTCTACCTTTTGTTCGCGGTGGTCTTCTTCACCATCAACATCGCGAGCATTCTAAAAGGCGCGGCCAAGGTCCTGAATGAGGTGTTTGGAGGGTCCGTTGGGGTCAATCACATCGTGCTCGGGCTGGCCGCGGTTTTCATTCTCTATAGTTTCATCGGCGGCTTGGTGGCCTCAGTCTGGAGCGACCTGATCCAGGGCTCGTTGATCATCGTACTTTCGTTTCTGGTGATCCCCCTCGGCTGGGGCGTGGTAGGCGGACTCCAGGGCATGAAGCAGACCCTGCCGGCCTTTGCTTTCTCCCTGGCCACCCCTAAAGAAATCGGGACCTGGTTCATCGTCATGCTCACCCTCAACGGCCTTATCGGCATCATGGCACAGCCGCACATGATGGCAGCCGTGAGCACCGGAACGAACGAATACGCTTGCCGCGTGGGATTCTTCCACGGGATGCTGATCAAGCGCTTGTGCACCGTGGGGTGGGCCATCGTGGGCCTGATGGTCGCGGTGATGGTAAAGCGGGCGATCTTCGGTGTGCACTCGCTGCCCGATCCGGAAGACGCCTTCGGGTTCGCCTGCCGCCAGCTCCTCTCGCCGGGCTTTCGCGGGCTGCTGATTGCGAGCGTGATGGGCGCGAGCCTGGCGAGCTGCTCCGCCCTGATGATCGATAGCGGAGCACTCTTCACCCAGGGAATCTACCGGTCACGGCTCGGGCGAGGGCGGTCTGAGCGCCACTACCTGTGGGTGGGGCGCGTGAGCGGGCTCGCGGCGGTGCTGATTGCGATTCTTTACGCACTCTTCCTGATCGAAAGGGTGTTGTACTCCTTCTTGCTGACGGAAACGCTGGCTACCTACATGGGCATCAGCATTGTCACCGGGCTGGTGTGGCGGCGCGCCAACCGCTGGGGAGCCGCCGCCAGCGTGGTGGTGGCCCTGCTCACGAACTTCCTCTTGTATCACGCCAAGAACGAGCGGCTGGATTACTGGGATCCGGATATCTTCCTCGCCGCCCTGGCAGCCGGTATTGCCAGCCTCGTGGTGGTGAGCCTGCTGACCGCTCCTGAGCCCGAGGGCCGCATCTCCGTGTTTTTCGATCAGCTCGAGATACCCTCAGACCTGCCGCCGCCTGAGACCGCGGAGCCCGCTGAGCCGGCCCGGGAAGCGCAGGGCTGGGTAACTCGCGCGCCGGAAGCGGTGTTCCACGCACGGCGGCAGTCCGCCGAAGGGGGACGTCAGTTGCTCATGGTGAATCTTCTGCACCTGCGGCGCGGGGCCTGCGGTGCATCGCTTCTCAAAGCCTATCGCGACGATTTGAAGGGCCTCGCGATGGGAGCGGCCCTCAGCGTTGGACTGGTTGCCGGCTTGTGGGTACTGTTGAAACTTTAGCGTTCTACGGGCCCCCTCAAGGGCGGCCCGCCGCACTGCCCTTCGCGGACGGAGCCTTCAAGCCGCGTACACTCGCTCCCCGTTCACATACGTTTCCAGCACATTCACTCGACCGCTCTCGAACGTGAATCGCACCACGTCGGCCCGCTCGCCGGGGGCCAACCCCGACTGGCGTCCCGCCAGCCGGCCCACGCGGGCTGGATTAATGGAGGCGAGCGCCACCGCTTCACTCAGGCTGAACCCGCCCAGCCGCATCACGTTGGCGATCGCATGGTCCATGCGAAGGGCCGACCCGGCCAGCCGCGTCTCGCCTGCCAATCGCACGCTGTGGTCGGCGTGTAACTCGATCTCGATCTCGCCGAGCCGGTATCGCCCCGGCGCGCAGCCCGCCGGAGCCACCGCGTCGGTGACCAGCAAGGAGCGTTCCAGGCCCTTGGCGCGCAACGCCACCTTGAGGAACGATTGGGGCAGATGGATGCCGTCCACGATGAATCCGGCGGTGAGGCGGTCTTCGGCAAGCTGCTCCCAAATGTAATTCGGGTGGCGCGGCAGAACGGCGTGGGAACCGTTGCCGAGGTGGGTGGATTTGGTGGCGCCGGCCCTCACGGCATCCTGGATTTGGCCGGCCGTGGCCTGGGTGTGCCCGATGCCGATCACCACGCCTTCGCGGACGACCGCTTCGATGAAGCGCGCGCTCCCGGGCCACTCCGGCGAGACCGTGAGCAGGCGGATGTTGCCCTCGGCTGCCTCCTGAAAACGGCGAAATTCATCCAAGTCCGGCGGCCGCACCCAAGCTTGCGGGTGCGCGCCGCGCGGGCCATCCTCGGGCGAGATGTAGGGGCCCTCGACGTGAAACGCCTCCAGGGCGCCGCCCCGCGGCAGCGCCGCTCGCGCTCGGGCCAGATTACGGAGCGCGCCGGCCATCCGCTCCGGCGACCCTGTAACCACGGTGGGAAACACCCGCGTAACGCCTGTGGCGAATAGAGCTTCGAGCGAACGGGCGATCTCTTGGTGGGAAGTGTCCGGGGAGTTGTAGTCTACGCCGGCGAAGCCGTTCACTTGCAGATCGATCCAACCGGGAGCGAGGAACGCCGTCTCTCCGGCGGCCTCCGGCGCATCTGAAGTTCCCACCGATTCGATGGTGCCGGAAAAGCTCAGCTCAGCCGGCTTGCCGGTGGCGGCATGGGTCCCGCGCAGCTTCATGGGTGGAGCCCCAACGCTCAGACCTGCTCCGGCACCTCGAACGGCGCGCGGTAGCCGCGATCGCCGTCGCGCAGCAGCTTGTTGGCCTCGTCGTCTCCGATCACTCGCTGGGTTTCGGAGTCAAACTTCAGCGTTCTTCCGAGCCGGTATGAGGCGTTCGCCAAATGAATCAGAGCGCACGAAATGTGGCCTTCCTCGATGGGCGCGCGAAGATCGTCTTTGCGCCGGCTTATGACGCAGTCGATGAAATTAGCGAAATGATCGTCCTCCGCCGCCGGCGCTTCCGGGCCCGGGTGCTGATTCTTGCCCATCCAGCTCTTGTATCCGTCGTCGCCGATCGCGAGATACCCCTTCGATCCATAAAAGACGTTCCCGATCGTGTTGTGCGTGCCGGCCTCGGGGCCGAGGCGCGGGTGATTCCCCGTCTCGCCCGCCGTCTCCTCGGCGCGGACTCCGATCCCGGCCTCATGATTGGTAATCCAGTGCCGCACCTCGAACTCCAGCATTCGGCGCTTGCCCCCCGGCAAATCGAATTCAAAGGCGCAATTGAGCGTGTTGGGGGTCTGCTGGTCGTCGTCGAACGTAAAATGACCGCCCACCGCGGACACCTTGCTCGGGAACTTCAGGCCGAGACCCCAGCGCGCGATGTCCATCTGGTGTACGCCCTGGTTCCCGATATCGCCGTTGCCGTACATCCAGAACCAGTGCCAGTTGTAGTGGAAATGATTTCGCGTGAAAGGCTCGAGCGGCGCGGGCCCGGTCCACAGGTCGTAATGCACTCCCGCCGGCACGGGCGAAACGGGCGTGTGGCCGATCGTGTCCCGCCACTTGTAGCAGAGGCCGCGCGACAAGTAAAGGCCGCCCACCAGGCCTTGCTGCACCTTTTGCACCGCCTCCATGATGGTGGGGTTCGAGCGGCTCTGCGTCCCGTGCTGCACGATGCGATGGTATTTCTCCGCCGCCCGGACCAGTTGTTGCCCCTCCCACAGGTTATGCGAGCAGGGTTTCTCGACATAGACGTCCTTGCCCGCCTGGCAACCCCAAATCGCCATCAGCGTGTGCCAATGGTTGGGCGTGGCGATCGACATGGCGTCGATCGACTTGTCTTCCAACAGTTTCCGCACGTCGACGTAAGTCTTAGGTTCGACGCCCAGCTTCTTGAGCTCCGCCGCGCGCCCCGCGAGTACATCTTCATCAACGTCGCACAAGGCCGCTATTTCCGCGTTTTTCAGGGCCGAGTAACCTTTGATGTGATCCTCGCCGCGTCCGTGGAGTCCGCAGATCGCCACCCGCACCCTGTCGCTCGCGCCGAACACCCGGCCGGGATCGGTGAGGAAGGTGAGGCCGCCGTATGCGGCCAGACCCGCCGCGGTCTTCGCGCCCGCCTTGAGAACATCCCTTCGTTTCGGATCCAGTGGCTCCGGCATCGACTCTTCGCCTCCTCTCCGTTTGCCGATTCTACCGGCTCAGGCTACGGCTGCGCAGCGTATTCCTCATAGGCTTCGGCCACCTTGGCTTCCTTGTAATCGCCGTGATGAATGAGCACTCGGTAGCGAAAGGTGATGGATTGGCCGGCCGGAATGGTGTAGCTGCCGTCCTGATGGCGATCGCGGGTGAATTCCTTCAGGCCGAAAGGATTGGCCGCGAACAGGCCGTAAGCGCGCGCGTGCCAGTAAGTGGGATGCCGGAAGCTCTTGGGGCTGTCGAAGATCGCGATGCCCACTTTCTCGCCGCCCACCACGCCGTCGTAATCCACCCAATTGGCCTGCTTGCCCCAGATCTGCGGCTCGCCTTCGCCGCCCGCCGAGTTCACCATGCGACCTGGCGGCGAATCCAGCTCTTGGGCCACCCGAATGGCAAAGGTTCCCTCCTTGGTGTCACCCATCCTCACGGGCCCGTGATTGGCGTGAATCACGAAGGTGCAGTCGATGGTGCGGGTGTCGCCCGTTCCCGCAAACGTGTACTGCTGGGTCTCTTCGGCAATCGGGATATGATCCCCGCCGGTTAAATCGAACTCTGCCTCGATCGTGCCCGAGTGCGGCCCACCGTTCATCTCGTCGAGCTTGCGAAACACCATCCGGCCGTAATGCGGTGAGACGTCCCTGCCGTAGAACTTTACAAACACTTCCTCGCCCCAAAAATCGTATCCGTCGATGTTTCCATGAGCAAAATACATCGGCCGCTGGTGGGGCTCCAGATTGGGATCATGCCGGTTTTCCGGCGGGATCACGTCACCCAGGGGAAAGCCGCGCGTGACAATGGTCCCCTCGGCGCTTCGCAGTGGCTGCAGGTAGGCCTTGGCAATCTTGGGATCGAAAAAGTAGGTGCTGAAAGGCTTCCCGGCAATCGAGATTTCGATCTGATCCGCGCTGCGGGTGAACGTCACCGGCTGGTCTTGGGCGCTCGCCGCAGCGGCCGCCAAAGAACACGCCAGCCCTAGGGCGGTCAGGCTGGGCGCCCTGCGGGCGTGCCGGCGCAGGGCAGCGCTCACTTCGCGAGATGTTCGTGCGCATTCCACAGGTTGGTCCGGCCCCGCAACGGTCGCGGAGTGCGCTCACGGTGCGACGGCCAAAGGCAGGTCCAGGCTTAGTTCGGCGTCTCCTGAATCTCGATATCCTTCCATCGCATTTTCACCCCGCCGCCCATGTGAAGTTGCAGGCCAATCACGCCGTCCGTGAACTTGGGCGCCGCATCGGTATAGTCTACAATCTGGACGCCGTTTAAGCGCGTGACGTAACGGCTTCCGTGCGCCGAGATTTCCAACTCATTCCACTTGCCGGGTTTGAGCGCCCGCTCGCCCTGCGGAGTCGGCTGGATCAACCAGCCGCGCCCTCCGCTCTCGTAGAGGCCGCCCGTGTGGTGACCCACGTTCGGATCAACTTCCACCTGCATCCCCTCGATGTCCGGCCCGTGGCCGGGATCAATGCCGATAATCCGCGAATGCACGAACACACCGCTGTTACCCTGGGCTTCTGCCTTGAAGCGCAAGCGTAAGTTGAAATTCCGATAGGTCTTTTGCGTGGTCAAATACCCGTAATGGTCGTTCACGCTCTCGCCGAGGATCGTGCCGTCTTCAACCACCCACTTCTGATCGACGTTGTTCGTCCAGCCCGTAAGATCTTTGCCGTTGAACAGCGGCGTCCAGCGAGCCGAGTCCTGGGCGCCGCCGAAGGCTTGAGGCGGCAGCACGATCGCCGCAATCAAAACAGCTTTAAGGAACCGCATACTCACACCCCCTGGGCCTCCGCCGGCGCGACGGCGCACCTCGCTTCCGCCGCCATGCCCGCGATTCCATTCTAGCTGCCGATTCTACACCCCTTGACCCCATTTGGGGGAGCCCGGCCACCCGCCTCCGGCTGGCGCGCGCCACGAATTCTCAACAGCTCGACACAGAATAGCCCGGCAGGCTCCGCCCCGTATTTTCGGCGACCTTGACGGACCATCGAAAACCCAATAACGTTCAACAATGAGCGCCATCCCGTTGTAATTCTCCATAAGGCGGTCAGGTCAGGAAGATGCCGAACTCAAAGGTGCCCGCGGGGCGTGGCGGCTCCGGGGGCTCGGCCGGGCTCGAATCCGTCGGCAACGGAGCCCCTCGAAAATGTCGTTGTATGAAAGCGAATCTCTCTCCAGAAACGAGTCATTTTGCCGCTATTTGAAAGCAATTGTCCAAAAATCGTACACTTTTTTTGGGGGGGAATTCCCGTAAAGTCGTGGAAATTAGATGCCGGAGCACGGGCGAGTTTTCGTCTCTAAGTTGTTGAAACTCGGTTCCGGGCGGCTGGCGACACGCAGCCGTAAGTCCTTTAGATTCGACTGGGCAGCGACGGGGCAGCCGAGGCCCAGGTGACGCGAGCTTTCCCAAGCTTCGGGCCCTCCTGGGCAATAGGTCTCCCCCAGTGTTGCGGGCGAGTGCTTGCGGGGAGGTCCGTCTGCCGCCCTGCGAGCCGCCCGCAGTCCTTCGCCGGCGGCGGCGAAGATACGCTACACAGCTAGGCTACTCATGGCCAGCGGCGTGCCGGGCTACTGACGGCAATATTGAATCCCGGGTGCGGGCATGGACTGGTCCCTGGAGAAATATGCGCCGGAGAGCAGCACGGTTCAACCGCTGGAGCTAGGGTGGCCGCTGGACGGCCAGAGGTCACGCGGCGCGTTTCCAACCCAAGCGGCTCAGGGTTTGACCACCAGGAAATTGCCAAGCACCAGGGCGTCAATGCCGGAGCAGTAGAAGCTTCGAATGGCTTCGCGCGGGTCGCAGACCAGGGGTTCGCCGAACAGGTTAAACGAGGTGTTCAGCAACACCGGCGCCGGAGAGCTTTCACCGAAGCGGCGCAGCAAGCTCCAGAAGCGCGGATTCACCGGGCGCTCCACGGTGTGGACGCGCGCCGCGCCGCCGTTGAACGCAAACTTCTCCAGGTCCTTGGGGCCGTCCCGCAGGCTCCCGATCGACGACATGAATCGGCAGTTTGGCGAGCAATCGAAAAACGTGGGCGCGTCTTCAGCCGGCACCGAGAGCCCGAAGGGATGGAAATCTTCACGGTGTTTTACGTACCGATTGAGATTCTCCGTCACGTAGGGCGAAAAAGGCGAAGCCACAATACTGCGGTTACCGAGCGCCCGATGGCCGAACTCGAGCCGGCCCTGGCACCAAGCGACGATCTTATTGTCCTGCAGCAGGTGGACTGTCTCGTCCACGAGCTGTCTTTCGCTGGGCAGGTAGCGATAGATGGTCTTGCAATTGTCCAGGACGGATTTGATTTCCGGCTCCTCGAACCGGGGCCCGAGGTAGAGGTGCGCCAGGGGCTGGCGCGGCAAATCCGGGCGCAACCGGAGGCGGGCCAGGTAGGCGGCGCCCAAGGCGCCGCCCGGATTTCCGGCCACCGGTTGAGCAAAAACTCGTTCGAAGTTTGTGCCCTTCTCGAGCGCGCGCGCCAGCAGCACATTCAGGAAGACTCCGCCTGCCACCGCGAGGTTTTGCGCGCCCGTCTTCAGACGCCACGCTTCCGCCAGCGCGGTCACCGCTTCCTGCAGGAATTCCTGTGCGCTGCGGGCGACGTCGGCGCGGTGGCGGGCCGAAGGCGGAGCATTGCCGGCTTCCAAGCCCAAGGCGCGAGTGATCTCGGAGGTGAAGGTGGTGCGGCCTGCCGGCGTCGTCGTCACATATTGAAGGTTGAGCGTGGGAAGGCCTTCGTCGGTCCGCCCGAAGAGCTTCCGGAAAACGGGTACGAATTCCGGCGAGCCTTCTTTGCTCATCCACTGCACTTTGTGTTCGTCGCGGCCGGGTCGGAAGCCCAAAAGTTCAGTCACACGCGAGTAGCACCAACCGAGCGAGTTCGGGAAGCGCATGGAGCGGAGCAGCTTCAAGCGCGTGCCTTCGCCCATCGCCACCAGGCCCGACCACATCCCTCCGCATTGATCGAGGGTAAGAATGAGGGCGCGGTCGAAGTCGCTCGCATAGAAGGCGCTTGCCGCGTGGCAGAGGTGGTGTTCGAAGTTGACGAGCGGGGTGGAAGGTCCAAGACCGCGCCGGAACATCCGTAACTGGTTCAGCTTCCACGACAGCCCGTCGCGGGCGTCGGGATACCGCGGATCCATGGCGGGCGTGACAAAGCCGCTCCACTGACCGCCCTCGTCGCGCAGCCAGGCCCGCTTGGGACGGCACGCCACACCCACCAGGGCGAGTTCAGAAACTCTCGCCCCGGCGTCCCTGAGACACCGGTCAATGGCCAATTGCGGAATTCCCGCTGCCGGCGCCCGACTGAGCTTCTCCTCTTCGAGAGCGCCCACGGGTCCTTCGGCGCTGAGCAGGGCGGCGGCGGTATCGTGCTCGAGGTCGGAAATACCCAGCACCAGCATAGCGGTAAATCCCTCAAACCGGCGAGCCGGCGCGCGGCCTCATTGCGCGCGCGCACTGCTCTGGAGGACCTTCGGTAGAATCTGTGCCAGGGCGTCGGCAACTTTCTCGGTCCCGCGCTCGTTCATGTGGGCGTGGTCAATGAAGAAAGGCGTGATGTCGAAGCCGGGCGCCTCGCCTGCGGCGAGGGCCTCCTGGCTTCGCAGGAGCGGAATGCCGTTCTCCCGCGCGAAATTCGCGAACTGCACTTGAAGCAATCCCTGGTCATCGTAGCGGCCCGTGCGGCCGTCGAATCCGGCGAAGAGCACGAATACCGGCTTTACGTTGTGGGCGCGGAGATCGGAAGCAAAGCGCTCCAAAAACCGGTCGTAGAGCGAGGTGGCCTCCGTCTCGGAAAGGCTCGTGAAGTTGGTGCCGGGAACCAACTTCCCCTTGATCCGGTCGTAGTAGTGCCGCGCCCAGTTTTCCACCACCAGGGTATAGACGGCAAAACTCCGTAGGGTGTTCTTTTCCCTCACGCGCGCGGCGAATTTCGCCTTGGCAGCCTCATCGTTTCCGAACGCGAGCATTCCGATACCACCCTCATTGAAGCTGTACCCCACCAGCACCGCCGCAGGGCGGATGCCGCGATTCCAGAGGTAGAGGAATTTTTCGTCCTCAAGGGCCATCGGGTAGGCATCGACGCCGCCGTTCAACACCACGTAGCGCCCGGGCGAGGTCTGATTCAGCGCATTTTCCAAGTCCGCCGGGTAGGTGTGGCCGTCATCCACGCCGTAGCCGTAAGTGACCGAATCCCCGAGGCACAGGATCGTCGGGTTGCCCTCCTGGAGAGCGCTCGACGGCACGGGCTCCCCCCGCAGCCCGTAGCTGTCGATGATGGAGGGTGTCAGTGTGATCTTCTCCATGTATTTCTGGTTCGGAATCGGCGTGAAGAGCAGATTGCCCTGCCGTTCGTAGACCAGGGCACGATGGAGACTTCGGCAGCGCAGGGCAAACTCGGCCACGCCGACGAGCACTAGAATCAAGAGAATGGAACGTACGTAAGGCGAGAGCAGAAAGCTGCCTCCCGGCTTCCGCACCGTGGGATCTGTGGAAATGGCGCGGGCGACGTAACCGATGTAGCCCAGCGTCTGTTGGAGCGCAATGATCGCGTAGCCCACGTAGAGCATGCCGAGCAGGGGAATCAGGTTCAGCCAGTCATACTCGGGGCCCGGAATCCATCTCCGGCTGGTTACGATCACGAGCAGCCCCAGCGCCAGGAGGAGGCTTCGGGTCTTCCCCGGCTTCGATGTCGCGCTCCCCACCTCAGCAGGAACCGTCTGTGTGTCGCCCATCGGTTTACCGCCCCTCTCTCGTCAGATCCGGCCCGGGTTTCCACCGGGCGACTTCGGCCTCGCCACCGCCGCTCAACCGTACAGCAGTTCCGCAGTGGGCAGCGTCCCGTCCGTGGAGAAGCGCGACAGGCGCAACGCTTGCAGAACCAGCAGAGCCACGTAAGCCGGATTTAGCAGGATGTAGCGACGCCACAGCCGGCGCGGTTCGGCGACCAGGCGGAACAGCCACTCCAGACCGCGATCCTGCATCCATTTCGGCGCCTGAGGAACCTCGCCGGCGAAAAACGGAAACGCAGCTCCGACCGCCAAGATCGGCATCGATAGCGCGTCGCGGAATTCGTATGCCCAGACCTCCTGCCGGGGACAGCCGAGGCCGGCAAAGACCATGGCAGCCCCCGAATCACGAATCCGCGCCACCACCTCGGCCTTCTCAGCAGGTTTCAGGCGGCGGAACCGCGAGGGTTCGAGGCCGGCAATCACGAGCCCAGGGAACCGTTCGTGCAGAAAGCGGCGTACGCCCTCGAGCACCAGGGGCGTGCTGCCGTAAAAGTACACCGGCAATTTCTCCGCCTCCGCCCGCCGGCAGACCTTGAGGGTTAGGTTCGGGCCGTAAACCCGGTCCGGCAGCCCGGTGCGATAGAGCCCGTTCAGGGCCCAGCGGACAGGGTGACCGTCCGGCACCAGCAGGTCGAAGTGATTCAGCCGGTATTTCTGCTCGCCGTCGGACACGCCCGTCATCAGCCCGTGAACGGCCAGCGCGGAAATCGCCGCGCCTCGGCGCTCGCGCGCGGCCCGGACGACGAACTCCACTGCGGCCTCGTAGTCGACGGCGCTCATCAGGATCCCAAGGATGTTTCGCTTGCCCTTGTCGATCACGCCCGCGCCCACCGGCCCCGATTCAGCTCGTAAATCTCCTCGAGAATCTTGGGGACGTCATACTCGAGCTTCCAGCCGGGGTAGTGTGATTGGAATCGCCGGAGATCGCTAATCCACCAAATGTGATCTCCGCGGCGGTTCTGGTCCACGTAGGTCCAGGCGAGCGGGCGGCCGGCGATCTGCCCGCAAAGCTCGATGGCCTCGAGCATCGAGCAGTTGCTGAACCTGCCGCCACCCATGTTGTACACCTCGCCCGCGCGCGGACACTTGAAGAACTCGTGAAAAGCGCGAATCAGGTCAGCGCTGTGGATGTTGTCGCGCACCTGCTTGCGCTTGTAGCCAAAGATTGTGTAAGGCGCACCCGTCACCGCGCACTTCATGAGGTAGGCGAGAAAGCCGTGAAGCTGCGTTCCGGAGTGGTTCGGGCCCGTCAGGCAGCCGCCACGGAAGCAGCCGGTTTTCATGCCGAAGTAACGGCCATACTCCTGCACCAGCACGTCCGCCGCCACCTTGGACACGCCAAAGAGGCTGTGCAGGCAGTGATCGATCGACATCGTTTCCGGAATGCCCTCGCGGTAGGCATGGGTCGCTTCGATCTCCCAGCGCGTCTCGAGCTCCTGGAGCGGCAGAGAGTTCGGAGTGTCGCCGTACACCTTGTTGGTCGACATAAAGATGAAAGCGGCGTCGGGCGCGAGCTTGCGCGTGGCTTCGAGCAGCACCGAGGTGCCGTTGGCATTCACCGTGAAGTCCACCATCGGCGCGCTGGCCGCCCAGTCGTGGGAAGGCTGCGCGGCCGTGTGTACCACCAGAGTGATGGCCTTTCCATAGCGCTCGAAGACCTTGGCGATCTCGCCTTCGCTCCGGATGTCCGCCGCAAAGTGGGTGTAGCCCTTGACCTCGCGCACCAAGCGGTCGCGCACCCAGTCTGTGGATGCCTCGGGCCCGAAAAACTCGGCCCGCATGCCGTTGTCGATTCCAGCCACTTCGAGGCCGAGCCCCGCGAAATAGCGGACCGCCTCCGAGCCCACCAGTCCGGCCGAGCCTGTAATCACCGCTACGCTCATGGTTGCTTTCTACCTCGACCTCCGCGGTAAGTTCCCGGCAGCGGCGCGCTAAGCGATTCGACCCCAACCGCGGTGGCCTCACCCCGGTGCTTAGAGGACGGCGGCGACCGCCCGTTCCTCGTGTTTGCGGGCCATCACCTGGTGGTAAATCTCCAGGAGCAGGGGATAGTTGGTCTCCGCCGTGTACTTAGCCTCAAACTCACGGCGCGCTTCCTGGCCCATCCGCCTCATCGCTTCGGGATGGCTCCACGCCCAAGCCACCTTCTCCGCCAATTCCGCGGCGTCGCCGGGCGTATAGTGGAAGCCGGTGCGGCCATCCTCCACGACTTCTTCCATGGCGCCCAGGCGCGAACAGATCACCGGCGTGCCGCAGGCAAAGGCTTCGCAGATGGTCACCGGGAAGCCCTCGTACCACTCGCTGGGAAACACCAGGAACCGCGCCGCCTGCAGCGTTTTCAGGGTCTGGGCGCGCGGCAGGCGGCCGAGGAACTGAATACTCGAGAGACCGTCACGACGCGCCTGGTCCTCGAGAGCCTGCCGCTCCGGTCCTGCGCCGGCGATCTTCAGCGGAACCGGCTCACGCAGTGCGCTCCAGGCCTTCAACATGGTCGCCGCCCGCTTCTCGGGCGAGAGACGTCCCACGAACAACGCGTAGTCGCGTGAGCCGGAACCCTCACCGGGATCGGGTTCGACGAAGTTCGGCTTCACCACGACACGCTTTTCGGGAAGCCCCGCCTGCACCAGTTTGCGCCGTCCGAACGGTGTCACCGCGATGAACGCGTCCACCTGCCCCGGCCAAGTGCTGCGCCACCGGTTAAAGGCGATCATGGAGGCCACCACGGCAGTCTCGGCTCGCGAGCCGTGGTAGCAGCCGTAGCGGATGCCACGCCACAGGCTGTGCTCCCTGCATTCCTCGCACGCCCGGCCATCCCGGAAGA
>DATJAQ010000372.1:0-6902 GCA_035516075.1 Terriglobia bacterium
CGGGCCGCCGGTGCAGTTCGTGATGCCGGTGGCGGCCACCCTCGACCGCACCCGGGTGGAAGCGCAACTGAAGGCGTGCGGGGTGACGCCTGGCCTGATCCACACCGTCACCGGAGCCACCCACGACGCGCTGCGCCACGCTGAGGCCGCCGTGGTGGCCAGCGGCACCGCCACCCTGGAGGCGGCGCTGCTCGAATGTCCCATGGTGGTGGTGTACCGCGTAGCGGCCGGCACCGCCTTCTTCGCGCGCTTCATGGTGAACGTGCCGTTTTACAGCATCGTGAACCTGCTGGCGGGCAAACCCGTGGTGAAGGAACTCATCCAAAAGGACTTTACGGGCAAGCGCGTGGCGGCGGAGGTGGAGCGCCTGCTGGACGACCTGCCGGCACGCCAGAAGATGGTGGCCGATTTTCGGGCCCTGCGCTCTCGTCTGGGCGCGGGAGGGGCTGCCCCGAGGGCGGCGCGGGCCGTGGCGGAAATGTTGCAACCGAGCCCGCGCCCGGTGCCCGTGCCGCCTCTTTCGGAGCTGAAGCTCTCATGAAAAATTTTGCCGCTCATATGCAACCAGCTAACGGTTCGCGGTATCAAATATGGCAGTGGGGGCGAGTGATCTTTGATTAGCGACAGGTCCGAACAGTCCAGCAACCCCCTCGCTGGCCGCTTGTTGCCGCTCACTCGCCCCCGACCATCGTTGGGTTCTGTGAGAGACTCCCGCGTGCTTGAGTTCCGCTCCGTCCGGTTCGCGCGAAGCCGCACCCGGACCCGCCTGGTGGCTCTGGCGCTGCTCGTGGCGCTGGGCGCGCTGCCGGCGGCCCGGGCGCAGACGAGCGCGTCGTTGCCCGGTTCCGGAAAATTTGACGTCACCCACTACACCATCAAGGCCACCCTCGCTCCGGCCACTCACACGCTCACCGCCTCGGCGCGGCTTGACTTCGTGCCCGACGGCGACCTGAGCACGATGAACCTGAATCTCGCCAGCAGCCTCCAGGTGAAGAACGTCACCGACGCCGGCGGAGGCAGCGTGGCCTTCCACCAGGAAGGACAGACGCTAACGCTGGCCCTGAACGGGCCGCAGCCGGGCGGGAAAACGAGCTCCGTGACCGTGGAGTACGCCGGGGTGCTCGCGTCCGCCGAGGGCAGTCCGGTGGAAGATCTGAAGCTCGCCTACGTGGCGCCCGAAGGCTCCTATCTGCTCTATTCCGCCCACTGGTTTCCCGTGAACGAGACCGCCTCCAACCGCTTCAGCGCCAGCCTGTCCGTCACGGTGCCGGCGGATGAAGTTGTGATCGCATCCGGAGAGCCGTCCTCCCCTGTGCGGATCGGCGACAGCGTGACCTACGGCTTCGAGTACGCCCAATCTTCCTATCCGGGCACGGTGATCGCCGGCAAGTACGCCGTGCAGCCCGTGACGGCCATCGGCGCCAACGCCACCCTCTACCTCAAACCGGGGCACGAGAAGCTGGCCCAGGCCTACGGCGAGGCCGCGGGCCGGGTTGTGGCCTTCTTCTCCGATAAGTTCGGCCCCCTGCCGGACCCGCACCTTTCGCTGGTGGAGATTGACGACGGAACCGTGGGAGGGTACACGGCGCCCGGCGTGGTGGCGGTGGCTTCGCGGGGATTCTCCGACCCAGTCAACGAAAAGCTGCTGGCGCACGAAATCTCGCACCTGTGGTGGCGCTGCTTGGTGAGCCCGGCCACTGCCGACGACGCTTTCCTCGACGACGGCCTGGCCACCTATTCCGCCGCTATGTGGGTGGAGGAATCGGCCGGCGAAACGGCCTTCGAAGACACCATGCACCAGATCGAGATTCAGGCCCTGACCCACGAAGAGGTCTCGCCCATCGCCCAAGCCTCGCACTTGCACGAATTCACCCCCGAGTACCAGTCCGTGGTGTTCAACAAGGGCGCCATGGTGTTCCACATGTTGAGATGGGTGATCGGCGACGACGCCTTCTTCAAAACGCTGCAAACGGTGGCCAGCCAGTACGCGTTCAAAACCGTCAGCACCGCCGAATTTCAGAAGGCCGCCGAGAAGGCCAGCAAACAGTCGCTCACCTATTTCTTCGCCCAGTGGGTGGATTCCACCGGCGTGCCGCAGTTCAAGCGCACCTGGGCGGTCTACCGCACCCAGAAGGGCTACCAGGTGGTGGGCAAGATCGAGCAGGACCTCGACATCTTCCGCATGCCAGTGGAGATTCGGGTGTATTCCGACAGCCGGAAGCCGATCAACGCGCGGGTGGAGATGGTGGGGACCACGGCAGACTTCACGGTGGACACCATTACCCGCCCGCTACGGGTGGTGGTGGACCCGGTCAGCCGGCTGCTGAAGTACGACGACCAGGTGAAGATCGACGTGGAGCTGGCCAAGGCCGATCAGCTCGTGCAGCAACAGGCCTACCTGGAGGCCATCAAGCAGTACCAGCAGGTGCTGGAGCTCAACAAGAACAGCTCGCTCGCCCACTATCGCATGGGCGAAAACCTGCTCCGGCTGCGCAACTACAACGCCTCCGTGGAGTCGTTCCGCGACGCGCTCAACGGCGATCTGCAACCCAAGTGGGTGGAGGTTTGGAGCCACCTCATGCTGGGCCGCATCTTCGACATCACGGGCCAGCGCGACCGCGCGCTGAACGAATACCAGCGCGCCCTGCAGACCAACGACAACACCCAGGGCGCCATCGACCTCGCCAACCAGTACATCCAGAAACCCTACGTCGAGAACGCGGGATAGGCTACTGCTGTAGCCTATGCCTGCTCCCTCCGGCGCCCGGGCGCGCGCCCTGCCGATTTCAACGGCCGGAGCGCGGCGGGGCGAGCTGGCGGTAGACTTCCTCGAAGGTTTCGAGGGCGGTGTCGTCGTAGAGGACGAAGTAGATCTTCTCGAGGCTGGTGCGGGTCTTCAGGTGCTCGAGCGTTTCACCGAGCATGATGCGGGCGCATTCCGGCATGGGGAAGCCGGCAATGCCCGTGCCGACGGCCGGAAAGGCGATGCTCTTCAGGCCCTTCTCTTCGGCGCGCGAAAGGCTGTGGCGGGTGGCGAGCCGCAGCGATTCCGCCGTGGTCCGCCCGCCGAGGTGCATACTGGCGGCGTGGATGACGAAGAGGGCCTTAAGGCGTCCGCCGGTGGTGACGGCGGCCTCGCCGAGCGCGACGGGGCCGAGGCGGTCGCAATCCTCCTGGATCGCCGGGCCGCCCGCGTTGCGGATGGCACCGGCCACGCCGGCGCCGAGCACCAGATCGGTGTTGGCGGCGTTCACCACGGCGTCCACGTCCATCGCCGTGATGTCGCCCTTGAGCAAGTGAATGCGGGTAATCATTTCGCTCGCGACGCGCTATTGCGCCGTGCCTCAGTGGCCGTTCCGCCAGAGCTCCGAAAGGGCGCGGCGCACGAACACCCTCACCATGTGCCGCCGGTATTCCATGGTCGACGCCGAGGTGCGCAGGGGCTTGGCCACGCGAATGGCGTCGCGCGCAATCTCGTCGGCCAGCTCAGGACGGTAGCGTTGGCCCGCCAGGCGCTCCGCCGCCGGTACGAGTTTGGGCGCAGGATTGACGGCCGTAAGGCCGATGCGGGCCTGCCGGCACACACCTTCCTCATCGCGCTGCATGACCACCGCGACGCCCGCCAGAGGGTAGTCAATCGACTGGCGGATGCGCAACTTGCGGTAGGTGCCGCGCCATCCTGCGCTCGCCGCCGGCACGCGCACCGCGGTGAGGATCTCGTCGCGTTCCTTGTTGAGCCGCACCAGACCGTCGTTCACGTAGAGCTCGCCGAGGGGCACCGCGCGCGCCCCGCGCGGGCTCGCGAGTTCGACCGAGGCCTCGAGCGCGAGCAGGGCCGGAGCCGTGTCGCCCGAAAACGCCGCCCAGCACATCTCACTGCCCGGCGCCACGTGGCACACGGCGCCGTCCTTCTTGATGCAGCCTCCGAGCGCGCCGCGCCAGAACGAGGATTGGTTGTAGTAGAGGCAGCGCGTGTCGAGGCAGAGGTTGCCTCCCAGCGTGCCCATGTTGCGGAGCAGCGGACTGGCAACGGTCTTGGCCGCCTCGTGCAGCACCGGAAACTGCGCGGCGAGCAACGCTGAATTGGCGAGCTCCGAAATGGTGGTGAGCGCTCCAATCTCGAGGCCGTGGTCCGGGTCGAAGCGAATAAAGTCGAGGTCTCGCAGCCCCTTGAGATCGAGCAGCACGCGCGGGCTGAACAATCCCTGCTTCATGCTGGGGATGAGATCCGTTCCGCCCGCGATCAATTGCGCATCGGCGCCATAATGGCCCAGCACCTCGAGGGCGCCCGGCAAGGAGCGCGGTTTTACAACGTCAAACGCTGGCAAGCTCATGGGGTGTCGGTTCTCAGGCGTCAGTCTTCAGGTGCCCGTTCGCAATCCGGTTTGGGCCAACCCGCCAGATACAGCGATGATCCGCTCGATCTCTTCCTTTTCCCATCTCAGATTCAATACGACAGAAGCTCAGCTCATAACAGCGTGCGACTCCTGGCTTCTGACTCCTGACTTCTGACTCCGGATTTATGCTTCTCCTCGAGCGCCTTCAGTATCTTCTCCGCCGTGATGGGCAGCGTATCGATCCACACGCCCACCGCATCGTACACCGCGTGGGTCACAGCCGGAATGGTGGCGGCGAGCGACCCTTCACCTGCTTCCTTGGCGCCGAAGGGACCCTCAGGATCGTTAGACTCCACGATGATGGCCTCGATGGGAGGCGACTCGAGCGTGGAGGCGCTGCGGTATTCCAGGAGCCCGGGATTCATGAGCCGCCCGTCTTTCCACATCATTTCTTCCTGCACCGCTTGGCCGAGGCCCATCCACACGGAACCGATCACCTGTCCCTCGACGCAGATGGGATTGATCGCCTTGCCGCAGTCGTGCGCCGCGATGAGCCGGTCCACGGTCAGTTGACCGGTTTCGGGATCGACCGTGACTTCCGCCGTCTGGGCGCAGTAGCTGTAGGCCGGCGACGGTCCCACGCCGGCGCCCTTGAACTTTCCGCCTTGCGCTTCCGGCGGCGGACGATAGCTGCCGGTGGCTTCAAGCTTGTCGCGCCCAGCCAGGGCAAGGCGCACCGCGTCTTCAAAACTCATCGCAATCCGCGCGTCGTCGCGGCACCTGACGCAGCCCTCCGCCACCTCGAGGTTCTCCGGCGTCGTGCCCATCTTCGCCGCGGCCGGCGCCAGAATCTGCCGCTTGGCGTCGCGCGCCGCGGCAATGGCGGCGTTACCCGCCATGAAGGTGACGCGGCTCGAGTAGCTGCCAAGATCGATCGGCGTTCGCGCCGTGTCGGCGGCCACGATCTTGACACGGTCGAGATTCACTCCGAGCTCGGCGGCCACGACCTGCACCTGGAGCGTGTCCGAACCCTGGCCGATCTCCGACGCTCCGGTGAATAGGGTCACCAGGCCGTCGCGGTCAACGGTGAGACGGATGGTCGTGTGCGCCATGTCGGCGCGCACGATGGCGTTGGCGGCGCCGCTCACGTAGTGGCTGCCCGCCATGCCGATGCCTTTGCCGTAGGGCAGCTTGCCGTATTTCTCGTGCCAGCCCGAGCGCTCCACGACCTTGTCGATGCACTCCGGGTAGCCGTAGCTGAGCACGCGCAAATTGTTCACCGTCATGCAGGGCGGCTTCAAGAGATTCCGGCGCCGGATCTCGACGGGATCGATGCCGAGCACGGACGCAATTCTGTTGAGCTGCTGCTCGAACGCGAAGCGCGTGTTCACCGTGCCGTGACCGCGCATGGCGCCGCACGCCGGCTTGTTCGTCAGCACCCGGTAGCCGTCGAACTTCACGTTCGGGATGTCGTACATGGCGTTCAGGAGCTGCCCGGAGTAGAGAATGGTCACCACGCCGTAGCTGCAGTAGGCGCCGCCGTCCTGGATGATGCGCGCTTCCACCGCAGTCAGGCGGCCCTCGCGGGTGACGCCGGTCCGCAGCTCCACAATCTGGCCCGGACGGCCGCGATTCGCGTAGAACACTTCCTCACGGCTGTAGGTGATCTTCACGGGCCGGCCCGCTTTGCGGGCCAGCACGGCCGCCGCAAGTTCGAGAGGGATCACCTCGCTCTTGCCGCCGAATCCGCCGCCCACCAGGGGCTTGATCACCCGCACTTTCTCCTGGGGCATCTGAAGCGTGGAGGCAAGCGTCAACATCAGGTAGTACGGCACCTGCGTCGAAGACCACACCGTGATTGCGTCGGCCTCGCCGTCGTACTCAGCAATCGTCGAGTGCGGCTCGAGCGCCGCGTGCGTGACTTCGGGGCACACGAAGCGGTCCTCGCGAATGTAGTCCGCTTCATCAAATCCCTTCTGCACGTCGCCGAAGTGATGGTGATATTCCTTCTCGATGTTGTGGGGCTTGTCCTCATGAATCAGGTTCGCTTCGGCCTTCACGGACTCTTCGGGATCGAACCACGCCGGCAAAACCTCGTACTCTACCTTGATCAGGCCGAGGGCTTTCTCGGCGATCTCCGCCGATTCGGCGGCCACTGCTGCCACGTTGTCGCCGACGTAGCGCACCTTGCCGGTGGCAAAGATGGTCTCGTCGTGGCCCACAGGCAGAATCCCGTACTTCACGGGCGTTTCGCCGCCCGTGACCACGGCCCTGACGCCCGGCAGACACGCCGCGGCTGACGTGTCGATGGAGAGAATGCGCGCATGGGCGTGAGGGCTGTGCAAAATGCGGCCCACGAGGGTGGCGGGCAGCGCGATGTCATCGGTGTACAGACCCTTGCCAGTGACCTTATCGACGCTGTCGATCATCGGCACCCTCGCGCCGATGGGAGACTTATTGGAGACCGTATGTCCCATGCTGTTCACTCGCGATCAGCCGGCCCCGTCAGCGCAAATTCGCTGGACCGCCACTCGCGTTTCAGGCTCACGACTGCACTTCCTCCGG
>DATJAQ010000373.1:0-13881 GCA_035516075.1 Terriglobia bacterium
TTTTCTCACTTTGGCTTTGTGTAACTTTTACAACTCGCTGATTCCAAAAGACATTCTGGCTTTGGCGCGGCCCTATGAATTTCGGATCTCATTGATTCTGCTGCACATTCTGGCTTTGGTGTATATGGGGGGGTACCCTTCCGGCCACGTTGAGCGCCTCAGGCCAGCGTACCGGCACCGGCGCGTTGCCGCGGGAGTAGGGGTGAAAACCCGCAAGTACCACGAAACACTGCACATTCCGGCTCCGAACTTGCCTTCGACCCATTTGAGGTGCAAATCGCCAAGCCCTTGAATCCAAAAGACATTCCGGCCTTAGCCCTCTCACTCCGGCGAGTCGGCAGAGGCAGGAAGACGGCCTCAGCGGCGCGCGTTGGCCACCCTTCCGGCCGCTGATTGGCCCCGTGGACTCGAAGCCGTCGGCGCGCGGCGCCTCGATCCCGAGGAGCACGAGTACGTCCGAACGGCGCAGGGGCATGAAAGCCTTCCCGACCCAGATCGACCGCTTCCGAGGACGGCTTGGCCTGGATAATTCTCGGGTTGATGACCGGCTGGTAATGTACCGCCGCCGGTAACACCCTGTCAAGGACTTTCGGTGGTCTGCCTGCTCTAGCGCCGTTCAACGAGCGGCGACGCGAGGACGATCTCTTAAGTCGCCGGTCACAGACGGCGATACCGTTGCAACTATGAACGCGATCGCGTTCGGCGCGAAGCTCACCGGCATTGTGCCCTTCCGGGTGAGGCGGTAGCCCTTGAGGCTCTTGTCTTCGGGAGGCGGCGCCGCGAGTTCGCGGTTGAATGTACCAACATAACTTGGTACAATCCTTTCATGCCGACTGAACGCGTGATGGTAGAGCGGGTGCAAACGGGGGTTCGCGTCGAGAAGAACCTTCTAAAGGTGCTGAAGGCGGTGGCCGAGCTGAAGGATCTCTCGCTCGGCGACCTGCTGGAAGGCGTGGTCCTGCGCGCCTTCGAGGGCAAGTGCGCCTTCTCGGCAGGCACGTTGCGCCAGATCGCGCAGCTCCGCAAGATTTACGGCCTCACCCTGACAGCGGCCCACAGCCATCAACTCACCGAGAGGGAATCATGACAAAACATGCGGCGGCAATCGCGCTGATGGCAGTGCTCCAGGGCCGAGCCGCAGCCCAGACGAACCCGCCCGAGCTGGCACACACCCGCACCGAGGCCCACCTCACGCTCAACGTGCCGTACGAAGTCGCGGCGCCCCTCTTCGGGCCACTGGCGGAGGAACAATGGTCGCCCGACTGGAAGCCGCGATTCCTCTATCCCAATCCGCCCGCCGATCGGGAAGGCGCCGTGTTCGAAGTAGACTTCTCCCCCACCCACCAAAGCGTCTGGACGATGACGCAATACGACCTCGCCGGCGGGCATATTCAATACGTCTTCACCATCAGCCACGCCGTGCTCACGCGGATTGACATCACACTGGCCCGAAGCAGCGCAGGGGGGACCGACGTTACGGTGGTACACGAGCGCACCGCGCTCGACCCGGGCGTAAACGCCGCCGTGCAGAAGATGGCGAAGTCGGATGCCGAACAGGTGGCGGAGTGGAAGGCCCCCATCGAGGCGTGGGCGACGAAGTCGAAGGCGGCCGCGTCGAGGCCCTGAGCCGAGGGTTACTGCGGTTGGGGTGGGGCTGATGGCGCCGGCCTGAACCGACATGCGCCGGGTGGGCTGCTAATCGCGATCGGTGTACTCGGCCGGGACGTCGTCTTCGAGGACTTCTCCGGTGGTCACCTCGCCGCCGTCCGGGTTGGATGCCCTCTCGACGCCGCTCACCACGCCGGCTTCATACGACTGCCCTTCTTCGACGAGTTCCTCGACACTCTCCGAATCCGCGTCGGCGACGTCGGAGAGGCCCTGCAGATCCCCCGACTGGCCCGCCGTGCGGGTGCCGCGGCGTTCGCGCTCGGCCTCAGACCCAAAGCCCTCCTGGCGGGCCGCGGGGTCGCCGCCGATCTGACTCTTCTCGTGGATTCGTCTCTTGCTCATAATCGAACTATAGCACCGAAACGCTGTTTGGGGGGCCGTCTCAGGGCGCCCGCCACCAGATTTGGGCTGAGCCAATTAACATGCCGGAGCGCTTCGCAAATCCAGCCGCCGGGTGTAAACTTGCGAGGTTCGGGAATCCATGCCGGAGGTCCCGTCCAGATACCACACGATTGGGCCGCAGCGCTCATTGACCAGGGGAGGAATCTTGTTCACATTTCGTTTGAGAAAAGGGGTAGTTCGATTCTTATTGTTTGCTCTCATCTTTGGGGCGCTGAGCTTCAACCGCCAGCCTCTCAAGGCCGGAGAGGAGGGCATGTGGACGTTCGACAATCCTCCCACCAAGCTCCTTCAGGAACGCTACGGATTTACACCCACCCAGGCGTGGCTGGACCACGTGCGCCTGGCCAGCATCCGCTTCAACGACGGCGGTTCGGGCTCGTTCATCAGCGCGCACGGCCTGGCGCTCACCAATCACCACGTGGCGCTCGGACAGCTCCAAAAGATTTCCACGCCGCAGAAGGACTACGTTAAGGACGGCTTCTTCGCCCGCACCCAGGCCGACGAGGTGAAGTGCCCGGACCTCGAGCTGAACGTGCTTGAATCCGTGGAGGACGTCACCGCACAGGTGCAAGGCGTGGCCAAGCCGGGCCTGAGCGACAAGGACGCCTTCGACGCGCGCAAGGCAGAGATGGCAAAGATCGAAAAGCAAAGCCTGGACTCCACCGGCCTGCGCTCCGACGTGATTCCGCTCTATCACGGCGGCGAGTACTGGCTGTATCGCTACAAAAAGTACACCGACGTGCGGCTGGTGTTTGCGCCCGAGAACCAGATCGCGTTTTTCGGCGGCGACCCCGACAATTTCACCTATCCGCGCTGGGACATCGACTTCGCCCTCTTTCGTGCCTATGAAAACGGCAAGCCCGCCGACACGCCACACTATCTGAAATGGAACGCCAAGGGCCCCGCGGATGGCGACCTGGTGTTTGTCTCGGGCAACCCCGGCTCCACGTCGCGCCTCGAGACCGTGGCGCAGCTCGAGGTGACGCGCGATTACACCTATCCGATCATCCTGGAGATCATAAACCAGCGGCTGGCCGTGCTGCAGCGCTACTCCGCCCAGGGCCCCGAGCAGGCTCGCGAGGCCATGAACATGATCTTCGGCTTGCAGAACGGCCTCAAGGCCATCGACGGAGAGTACCAGGGGCTGCTCGATAAATCCCTGATGGAAAAAAAGCAGAAGGAAGAAGCTGAATTCCGCGCCCGGGTGGACGCCAATCCGGAATGGAAGGCCAAATACGGCGGGGCGTGGCAGGAGCTTCAGGACGCGGAGGCGAAGTGGGTGACCCGGATGAAGCCCAGCCGCTTCCGCGGCATCGGCGGCTCGCGCATGGCCAACCTGGCGCTCACCATTGTGCAGTACGTCGCCGAAGTGAAGAAGCCGGACGGCAAGCGCCTGGAAGGCTTCCACGACTCCGAGCTCGACTCGCTGAAGTTCCAGCTCTTCTCGCCGGCGCCCGTCTATCCCCACCTGGAGCAGGTGCTGCTGGCCGACAGCCTGGCGCGATCGGCCCGCGAGCTCGGCCCCGACGATCCCTTCATTAAGGCCGCGCTCAACGGCCGCACACCTGACGAGGCAGCCGCCACCGCCCTCGCCGGCACCAAGATGGGCGACCCCGCCTTCCGCAAATCGCTGGTGGAGGGCGGCGAGGCGGCGGTGACCGCCTCCACCGATCCGATGATCGTGCTGGCACGCAACATCGACCCCTCGGTGCGCGAGATCCGGAAGTGGATGGAAGACAACATTGAGAGCGTCGAGACCGAGGCCGGCGAGAAACTGGGCCAGGCGCGTTTCGCCGTCTACGGCAAGTCCGAGTATCCGGACGCCACCTTTACCCTGCGCCTCTCCTACGGCACCGTGAAGGGCTACCCCATGAACGGCACCGAGGCGCCGCCCCTCACCACGCTTTACGGGCTCTACGACCGCTCCTTAAGCTTCAACCAGAAGCCGCCGTTCGACCTGCCTCCGCTCTATTGGCAGGACAAAGACAAACTCGACCTAGCAACGCCGGTAAATTTCGTCATGACCTGCGACATTATCGGCGGCAATTCGGGCTCGCCCGTGATCAATCGCGAAGGCGAGCTGGTGGGCTTGATATTCGACGGCAATATCGAAAGCCTGGTGGGCGATTACGTCTACGACGAAAGCAAGAACCGGGCGGTGGCCGTGGACACGGCCGTGATGAGCGAGGTGCTGCGCAAGCTTTACGGCGCGGGACCCTTGGCTGACGAACTGGAAGGAAAATAGCAACAGCAGAAAGCCGGGCCAGACGCCGGAGGACGGCTCAATCCCTTAGGAGGCCTGACATGCTGCGAAACGATTTTGCCTACGCCTGGCGGACTCTGAAGAAGAGCCCCGTATTTGCGCTTACCGCCGGCATCACCCTGGCCCTCGGCATCGGCGCCAGCACCGCGATCTTCAGCGTCACCAACTCCGTTCTGCTGCGTCCCCTGCCCTACCGGGACCCCGACCGGCTGGTGCTGGCCTGCTCCGACATGACCAAGCGCCACGTGCGCGACTTCCCGTTCTCCGATCTGGACTTCATCGACCTTCGCGACGGCTCCAGGAAATATTTTGAGGACATGGCCGCGGTGAATACCGGCCGCGGCGTGCTGCCGCGCGAGGACGGCACGTCGGAGCAGGTGGTGTTTGCCGGTATCACGACAAACTTCCTCCACCTGCTGGGCGCGCGGATTCTGGTGGGCCGCGACTTCACGGACTCGGATGGCACGCCCCAGCCGGCTCCGCCCGCGCCGGCGGCCAACGCGCCCGCCGCGCCGAATGCGGCCGCCCCGCCGGCGCCGCAGCTTCCGACGTACGCCATCCTGAGCTACGGGTACTGGCAGCGGCGTTACGGCGGGGACTCCTCCATCGTAGGGCGCGAAATGAAGGCCGGGTTCGTGAACTTTGAGATCGTGGGCGTGCTGGCGCCGGGATTCGAGCTGCTCTTTCCGCCCAGCATGAACGTGCAACGGGACCCCGACATCTGGATCGCGAACCGGCTGTCTCTCGACCCGGCGCAGCGCCTGAACGTGGCCCATCAGGTGGTCGGAAAGCTCAAGCCGGGCGCTTCGATCGGCCAGGCCCAGTCGGAGGTGGACGCCGTCGCCGCCCGCGACCGCCAGATTGCTCCCATCCTCCAGACGGCCGGCTACGCCATCCGTCTCGAGCCCATGAAGGCCAACCTGGTGGCCCAGGTGCGGCCCGCCATTCTCGCCTTGATGGGCGCGGTGATCTTCCTGCTGCTGATCGCCTGCTCCAACGTGGCCAACCTCACGCTGGTGCGGGCGTCGCTGCGCGAGCGCGAGCTGGCCGTGCGCACCGCGCTCGGCGGCAACCGCTGGCGGCTGGTGCGCCAGATGCTGGCCGAAGCCCTGCTGCTGGCGGGGTTCGGGACGGTGCTCGGCGTGGTGCTGGCCACGGCGGGCATTCGCGAACTTCTCTCGATCGCGCCCGCGAACCTGCCGCGCCTGCAATCGATCGCCATCGATCCTGCCGTGCTGGTGTTTGCGGCGCTGGTAGGCCTTGCGGCCACGGTGCTCTTCGGCATTACTCCGGCCCTGCGCGCTTCCCGGCCCGACGTGATGCAGGTGCTGCGCTCGAGCGCGCGCACGACCGGCCTGAGCGGCGGCGGCTGGCTGCGCAACGCCGTGGTGGTGGCCGAGGTGGCGCTCTGCTTCGTGCTGCTCATCGGCTCGGGGCTGATGATTCGCAGCTTCCTCGCCTTGCAGCGCATCGATCCCGGCTTCGACTCGCACGGCCTGCTCACCTTCAACGTGCTCGGCGTGTTTCAGGGCCGGCAGAAGCCCGAGCAGCGCGCCGCGGTGATGCGCGAGATCCAGGAGAAACTCCGCGAATTGCCGGGCGTCCAGAGCGTGACGGCCGCCAGCCCCTTCCCGTTGGCCGACGGCTTCTTTCCCATCCGCTGGGGCCTCGAGCCGGCGCTGAGCGATCCGAGCAAGTTCCAGGCCGTGGACAACCAGACGGTTGAGCCCGGCTATTTCGAAACCCTCCGCACGCCGCTCGTGGCGGGGCGCACCTTCACCGACGCCGACAACGCCCCGGACCGCGCCGTGGCGATTGTGGACACGATGCTGGCCGCCAAGGCGTTTCCCAACGACTCCCCCATCGGCAAGCGCATCCTGGTTCGCGTCCGGACGCCCCAGGCCGAGTGGGTGCAGATCATTGGCATGGTCGCGCACCAGCGCGACACGTCGCTGGCCGAGCCCGGCCGCGAGCAGATCTACTTCACCGACGGCTTCCTCGGCTACGGCGTGGCGGGGCGATGGGCCCTCCGCACGGCGGGCAATCCGGCGAATCTCGCCGGGCCGGTGCGCGCGGCGCTGGCCCAGCTTGACCGGCGGCTGCTCATCACCGAACTCGCGCCCATGACCGATTACGTAGACAAGGCGCAGGCCGGCACGCGCTTTTCGCTGCTGCTGATCGGCGTCTTCGCCGTCATCGCGGCCCTGCTGGCGGGGGTGGGACTCTACGGCGTGCTCTCCACCGTGGTGCGGCAACGCACGGCCGAGATCGGCGTGCGCATGGCGCTGGGCGCCGTGCCGGGCAGCATTTTCAAACTGGTGGTGGGCGAGGGACTTCGCCTCAGCGCCACCGGGATCGTGATCGGCCTGCTCGCGGCCCTGGCCGCAACGCGCGTAATGGCCAGCATGCTGGTGGACGTGAAAGCCACGGACCCGGCCACCTACGCCGGCATGGCCGTGCTCTTCTTCGTCATCGCCGCCCTGGCCTCGTGGCTGCCCGCGCGCCGCGCCGCCGCCCTCCACCCCACCGTCGCGCTGCGGGAGGAGTGACACTCGAGTACCGATTTCTGATGGGCGATTGGGCTCCGTCACGCGATGCTGGCGGCCTGAGCCTTACTCGATGGCCTGACCCGAGGGAGGCCTTTATGTCGCGAATCGTCGAAATCGTCAAGCGCGTACTCGAGTTTATTCCGTTCGCCGTGGACGTTCTCTTCGTGGGCCTCACGGTCATGGTGGCTGCCTACGGAGCCATCAAAGCGGCCCTCGAGGTCCCGGATTTTGTAAAAGACCGGTGGGACGCCCTCCGAAAAATCGATTATCGAGTGAAGACCACGGTCGTGAAGGCAAATATCGGCGAGGACCAAACCCAGACGATCAAGCTGCGGACGGTCCGCGTGCACAAGAAACTCAACAAGATCGTGCTCGACCGTGTCCCGGGGTACGGTAGTGGCCCGGTGGCCGGGGACCGCGAAGTTAAGGTCCAGCCCCCGCATTATTCTCATCGCGACCAGCCCACGCATTATTCCGTTCCGGGTGCAAGCTCGGTGGTCTCGGGAGAAGGCAAGAACATGTTTCAAATCGACTTCAAACCCGATGAGGAACTGGAGCCTCATCGCGACCACTCGATTCTGCTCACTTACACCCTCGAGAAGAAATTGGGTGAGATCTTCGCTCCTCCCTTCGTGGAAGCCGGCCAGCCCGTGGGCTCGGAGCGCCTTGTCATCGAGGTCTATTTTCCACCGAAGTGGCGACTGAAAAAAGACACCGCCAGCGTGATCACCGTCGATCCCCAGGGAAAGCCAATAGACACCCTCGACGAGCAGCGGGCACGGATAAAGCCATACCCCGCCTTCGACTTCCGCGACGGCCGGGGCGAGATCGAGTACATTCGGGCCGTCATCTCCAGGCCCCCGCAAGATGTTGACATTCGTCTTAACTGGGAGTGGGAAAAAACCCCCTGAGACTTCGGGCGAGAGAACCCCCTCGCTTCTGCCCGGACGGGTACCTCTGCCACGGCTAGCTTCTGAACAACCCTCCAAGTCAAGCCCCTGCCGCGTTGTCCCGGGCGCACCCCGGAGACGGCGCGCGCTGCATTTCCCATAAACCCATTTTGCGCCGCACAGCCTGACCGCGCCCCGCGAGAGCGGTGCTGCCCGCCAGTGCGCCAAGAGTTGTCGATCGGAAGCGCGCCGTGCTAAGTTTTTAAGGGGACCGGTTGGCGGGACAGCCAAAAACGGGCGCGGAATCTGCCTTGGATGGCGAGGTGCGGACCCGGCGGAAAGGTAAGATGAGCATCGCAACCGAAGCTTCCAGGCAGAGATTCCGGGCGCTTGCGCCGGTTGAGTTCGACGCGGCGGAGTTCCTTCCGCCAGAAATTGGGCTTGAGGAAATCGATTACTTATTTCAGGCCGCTGAGATCGTGGATGGAATTTTCTGGCGCCAAGCCTCACCCCAGGCCAGTGCCTTGGACTTGCTGAAGCTGGCGGGCGACGACCGGGAGCTGCGGGAGATGGTTCTCTTCAACTGCGGCCCCTACGACCGCCTGCAAAACGATTCCCCGTTTCTTCCCGTGGGTCCGAAACTGCCCGGGGCCGGATTCTACCCGCCCGACTTGAGCCGCGAGGACTTCACGGCCTATCTTCAGAACCATCCGGATTGCAAGCCCTCCTTCCAGTCGCCCTATACTGTGATTCAGTGTAGCGGGTCGCATCTGTCCGCGGTGCCGTATTACGAGGCCTATTCTGAACAGGTTACCTCAATCAGCCGGCTTATGGCGAAGGCAAGCCGGCACGAAAGGCACTCGGGTTTCCGGGAATTCCTCGCCCAGCGGGCCCAGGATTTGCTGAGGGACGACTATTACGCCAGCGATAGTCTGTGGGTCCGCTTAACGGACAACCCCCTGGACCTCGTCATCGGCCCGATCGAGGTTTACGAAGACCAACTGATGGGTTTGAAGGCGTCGTACGAAGCCCTGCTTCTAGCGCGCGATTTTGCAGAGTCCTCGAAGGTTCAGCACTTCCAACACGAACTGCCTTCCCTGTGCCGGACCCTCGAAACCCAAACCGGCAGGCGGCTCCAGGTGGAAGAGAGCCGCGTCGCCCTCTCCGTGGCCAATCTGGTGTATGCCGGCGGCGATGCGCGAAAGGCCATTCCCGCTATCGCCTTCAGCCTGCCCAACGATGAGCGGGTGGTCGAGGACGTGGGCAGCCGGCAGGTGATTCTGAGAAACGTCCTGGAAGCCAAGTTTCGCCTCATCGATTGGCAGCTTCATCAGCGAGTGCTGGCCGCGCCTGTGGACAACCAGGAACTGGCCTTCCGATGCTTTTCCGATCACACGTTGTTCCACGAGCTCTCCCACGCCATTGGGCCCCACCGGATCAGCAGGGACGGCGAGTCGACCACTGTCAATCGCTGCCTGAAGCACCACTACTCGGTGCTCGAAGAAACCAAGGCGGATACCCTGGCGGCCTGCCTCATGCTCCAGACGAGCGCCGGCGCGGCCGGCCACGCGTTCCTGGAAACCTATGTGGCCGGCTTCCTGCGCGCCATCCGTTTCGGCCTGGCGAGCGCCCACGGGGGTGCGAACGCCATCCAGTTCAACTTCCTGTCAGAGAACGGGGCTATTTCCATACATCCCAAGACAGCGCGGCTTTCCATCGACTCGGGGGCGGCTCGAGCGGCGCTGCTCCGGCTGGTCTCCAGCATCGTCGGGATTCAGGAGAGCGGCGACTTCGATGCGGCCGACCGGTTTGTGGGCCAGTTCTGCCGGATGAGTCCCGGGATCGTGGCACTTACGGAGCAGGTGAAAGACCTTCCCATCGACATCCGCATACGTTTTGAAACTGAGCGCGGCCGTCCCTCAGTGGACCGGCTCGCCGATCGTGCGCTGGCGACTTAGCGCGGCCTGCAGAGAAGCCCCGGGGGCGGGAGATTTCTTGAGCCGCAATTCGGGCGAAGCCAGCCCCGAGACTACGCCAGAGAAGCCCTTGAACTTGGGGTGAGCTCGCGGCGCGCGCGTCCCGGCCGCTCCGTGCCCAGGCCTGGCCGGGCCGGAATCTCGCGAGCCGCCCGGTTCTTCAACGCCTGGGCCGGCCAGCGAACGGGCTTCAGACCTGAGCCTCACTCCTCGTCATCATCTCTCTTAACCGCCACCGGAGCAACCTATCGCCAGTGACCCGGTCGGGTTTATTGGCGGCTCCCTCCCAGCGCCGTCATTCCCGCGCAAGTGGGAATGACCGTGCCCAGAGAGTTCCCCGAAAGTTCGAGCTGAACCACTTCCGGCTGGACCAAAGCGTCGCTTTGCGCCGGCCGCCCACCGTCGCCGCAGGACGCGGCAGGTGATAAAGAGAAAGCGATCCGCGAGCGCGAGCCGGCGCAGACGAGGCACGCGTTGAATTATAGTTCGTCGCCCGAATAAAACTGCAGAGTGTGACTCTGGCCTACCGGCTCTGCAGGAGCGTTAGTGTCAGCGGATTTTGAAGAGCGCCGGGTATACCGCCGGTTTTGGAGTACATGCCCACCGCCCAGACGGAGCCGTTAATGCTTGCAGCGCTGCAGAGCTGCGCTGCCTTGCCGGGATTGGGCGCGATGGCGGCGCTCCAGCTTGTGCCGTTCCAGTGCTCGGCGATGGGCTCCGCCTGGATGCCGACCCTCCAGACATACCCCACCGCCCAAACGTTCGTGCTGGAGACCGCGGCAACCGCGTTCAAGTTCGTGGCCACTCCCAGCACCGGACCGTCAACCAGGGTCCACTTCACGCCGTCCCAGTGTTCGGTCAAGGCGCCGCCGTACTGGCCCTGGCTGTTCTCGTTCTCGTATCCCACCGCCCAAACGTCGTCGGCCGATAGGGCGGCAACGCCGTACAGCTCGTTGAACTCGCTGGGCGGCGGGTAGACGCTTGGAACGATGCTCCAACCCTCGCCGTCGTAGTGCTCGATCAGCGGGACGTCTGTGATATCGGTTTCCGAATATCCGACCGCCCAGACGTCGGTGGAAGATACCACGGCCACTGCCGTCAGAAAGTTCTTGTCGGCGCCCGCCACATTGGGGCTCTCCACAATGCTCCATCGCGTGCCGTCCCAGTATTCGACGAGCGTGTCCCACTGGTATTGGCCGCTTTCCTGGAAATTCCCCACCGCCCAGACATCGTCTGTGGACGCCGCGGCCACCGCCACCAGCGTGCTGGTTTCCCCGTGCGGCTCATTCGGGCTGCCAACGGCCGCCCATTGGGCGCCATTCCAGTGCTCGGCGAGGGTCTTGCTGTTCCAGCCGCACATGTATCCCACCGCCCACACGTCGTTGAGGGTAACGCCCGCCACACCGGTCAGGGCGCTCCCGCTGTAGCCCTGGCCGCAGTTTGATTGGGTGCCGGGATTGGGGCTGGGCACCATGCTCCAGTTCGTGCCGTTCCAGCGCTCCGTAAGGGTCATTTGGACGTTTGAGTTCGAATAGTCGTATCCCACCGCCCAGACGTCGGACGGCGAGACGGCAGCGGTCCCGTAAAGATTGTTCGTGTTCGTGCGGTTAGGACTGGAGACCACCTTCCAGTCCGAGCCTGCGGCAAGCGTAACCGCGGTGGCGGCCAACCACAGGGCGGCGGCCACGGCGAGAGCGAGGTGTTTTGGCTTTCGGCTCATTTCGATCGTCCTCCTCGGTAAGATGAGCGAGCTACTCAGGGTCGGGCTTTGCGGTCTTTCCCCCCGCCTTCGATGTCCACGGCCGCCGATGGACTGCACGAGAATTGTGGCCGAGATGGCGAAAGAAATGCAAAACCTGGCTCGGATGTCGCGGAGCCTTTCAGCGAAACGAACCCGTAGCGCAGACCTGTTTCCCAAAGTCTGCGGCCTCTCCGCGAAACGAACCCACAGCCGAGCCTCGGCTGGACGGTGGCGGATGGCCTTACCTATGCAGATATCACATGTGTTAATCACTTGACAAATTTCTCCCAGCAACCGATTATGGATTTCGTCTCGCGGGCTTCGAATCGTGAGCTATTCATGCCTTTATGGTGAGCTATTCATACCTTTATGCTAGTCAGCCTGGTCATAAGACGAGACCGGCAACAACACCAAAATTGACTGGAGTGTGGGGCAGTCGGTAGCGAACGCCGAGCGGCCACCCGGTAAGGGGCGATCCGGATTTTGCCCGCTGCCCGGAGGGCCGGCGCTTTACGCGTCGCCGCGAATTAAGCTCAGGGCCTGCGGCGCCGAGATGCGGTATTCACTGAACCCGGGTGCTGACTTGTCGGACCGGCCTGCGACAGAGGCCGCGGATGGTGCCGGAACTCGACTTCAACCGGCGGCGGCTATCGGCGGAAAATGAGGCGTCAGGCGGCCACGGGGAGGACGCGTTCTGCGCGTGTCCCGCCGCTGCTCGATGGCCGGAAATGGTGGCTTGGAGGTAGTTGGAGGGCTCGGCATAAAAAGCAAACCGAAAGCGGCAATCGAAGTTGGGTGATGCTGGCCCGAAGCGCTTTCGGATACTGAATCAGCAGCACGATGCAACAGGATCCGCATTTTGCGGAACCCAATTCGATTTTCCACAGGAGAAGGTAATGAGCAAGACCAAACTATTGTTATTCGCCGGCTTGTCGTGTGCTGTGGCCACCTGGGGAGCAGCCGCGTCACTGGCAGCGCCTCAGCAGGACGAGCACACCCCGCCGCCGGCGTTTGACGCTCAAGACGAAACCCTGCCCGACCTGGCGCCGCAGCCCGAGATTTACAAGCCCAAGGGCAGCGTGATCACGCCGGAAAGCAGCGTCGCGCATCCCGAGGACGCCGGCATCCGCGCCCACACGAACGTTCAGATATTCGTTCCGGCCGGCCGCCAGGTGTCTTCCCCGAACCCGGACTTCACCTTTGCGGAGACGCCGGCCTCGATGGCCTGCGTTTACAAGGTGGGCCCGAACTACGCGGGATGCAATCCGGCAACCGGCGGCACCAACCACGCCACCGGCGGCTGGGGCGCGATCGCCCTGGTGGACGCCTATGACAATCCGACTGCAGCCAACGACCTGAAATTCTTCGCCAGCTATTACGGCTTGCCGGCACCCAACTTCACGAAGGTTTATGCCAATACGAGCTTCGGCACCCTCAACGGCATGACGGCCAGTTGCAGCGGCAAGCCGGCGGGCGATACCGGCTGGGGCCTCGAAGAGGATCTGGACATCCAGTGGGCGCACGCCATGGCGCCCGCCGCGAAGATCTTTCTCATCGAGGCGTGCACCAGCAGTTACAACGACCTGCTGTACGCCGAGCAGGTGGCCGGCATCAAGGTGAGCGGCGCGGGCGGCGGCGACATCTCGAATAGCTGGAGCAGTTCAGAGTTCTCCACCGAAGTCGGTACCACGGATGACGTCTTCTACCGTTACTACTGGCAGAATATCAGCTACTTCGCCTCCGCGGACGACTCCGGATGGGGCGCCGCCTATCCTAGTTCCTCACCCTGGGTCATCTCCGCCGGCGGGACCACGGTCAACCGCGACGCAAACGGGAATTTCCAAAACGAGAGCTGCTGGTCTGGCTCGGGCGGCGGCGTCAGCGCTTTTGAGCTCTGGCAAAACCCGCCGAGCATCGTGAATGGGATGGGACCCTGGAGTAACTTCCAATATCCGTTCGCCGGGCAAACCGCGCGGCAGACTCCCGACCTCGCCTTCAACTCCGATCCCGCCAGCGGCGTTTACATGTACGACACTTACGGCTACGGCGGCTGGTTGGTGGTGGGCGGCACCAGTGTAGCGTCACCCTCACTGGCGGGCATCATCAACGGCTCCAACAACAGGCTGGGGCAGGCCCCGTACACCGGCGGGGAGTACACCACCGAGGAGAACAACCTTCTCTACGATCAACTCTTCTCGAAAACCGCCTACGTGGCCAACTTTTACGATGTTACGACGGGATCGAACGGCGTCGGCCACAATGCCGGCGCACTCTACGATCAGTGCACCGGCGTCGGAAGCCCCCGCGGCAAGCTCGGGAAGTAATTTTCTGAGTGAGCCTACGACTGACGTCTCTTCAGAGGCCCTGCCTGTCAGGGCCTCTTTTGTTTCGC
>DATJAQ010000374.1:0-9976 GCA_035516075.1 Terriglobia bacterium
ATCCATCGCCCCCAAGGCGCCTTGGGATACGGAAAACGCACCACACCGCGCTTCGGCCCGGTTGGGCCGCGCCGGCGGGCCGCCTGCGGGAACGGCCGGCGGGCTCGTTGTGAAGTGTGCACCAAGCCCAACGAGCGGCGCTCTCGGCTTGGCAAAGCTGGACGTCGACGAGCGGCGCGTGCGCGGCCAGGATCTGGGCCAGAAGCCAGTCGTAAAGGGCCACATCGTCGCCGCCGGCTATCAGATGTTTGCGGAACGTAGACGAAGCGAATCGGCCGGACTTCAGGGCATTCAGCGCGCACCGCGCTTTACCGTTTAGCGTACGCGGGCCGGTGGACCGGCGAGCGTTGGCGCGATTGGCGGCGAGCTTCGCCGTGCTAAGTTGGGGCGATTTGACGAGAGCCATGCGGCTTCTCCTGAAAACACAGGCAGCCTAGCACTCTTCGGGGGCGCCGTGGGGACAAATGGGACGATTGAGACTGTTTATTTTGCCGTATGGATTCAATAACCTATGCTGTGGAAAGGTTGTGCTCGCCAAGCTGGCACAGCCGTAGGCTTCGGCATCCAAATCTTGGCACCTGCGGTATAACTGTTATATCGGCATGCGATTCCGCTTCGGCCCCCGGAAGAGCAAGCGCCTGAGCGCTAATCCCAGGCGCGGAATCGGTTTCGAGGAGGCGCAGCAGGTCTTTTCCCGCCCGTATTATCTCGACCAGCGCTTCGACCTGCACGAGCAGTGCCGGGCCGTTGGCTGGGTCGGCGAGCGGATTTATCCCGTGGTGTTTGAGATGATGGCAGGCAAAGGCGGCGATTACTACCATCTGGTGACACTTTGGCGGGCCACGCGGGAGGAACAGCAGCTTTATGAAGAGAATTCGTAGGCTAACAAAGCCGGTCTCGGCCGAGAGCATCGCGCGACTCGCTGAGCAAGGGAAAGATGTGTCCCGCTATTTCACCAACACGGGACTCATGATGGGGCCCATCCAGCGGGTAAACGTCGATTTCACGGACGCGATGCTGAAGGAGTTGGACACCGCCGCGGAACAGTTAAACGTGAGCCGGCAGGCGGTGATCAAGACCCTCCTTTGGCAAGCGCTCGACCAGCATTATCTGGCCGAGGGCGCGCGGCGACGGGCCGGCTAAGGGCCGGCGACGCCAAACAACTCATAGCCATCTGCATCTCGCCTCGCTTTCTGGCCCAGCTTCGCCGCCTGGCGGCCAAGCAGTCTAAGCCCTGCCAAACCCTCATCCCCGAGTTGCTGGAAAAGGCCGCAAGAAGGGCGTCCTGACGAGTGGGATGGCCGGCGTATACGGCTTGGGCGCCGGGATTCAGGGCAAAACTCGGAAGGGCACGTTGCTGCTGAGCGTCCCGCCGGGCGTTGTCACCTGAACCGTGCTCCTGGTGGCGACCTAATGCGGCCGAGCGCGGCACAGGGCTCGTTTCTCGAGCCCGGCGGCCTTCCAATTGGAAAAACCGCAGGGCCGATGCCGCTCAGTCCATCTCCACCACGCGGGCGGAGCGAAGGGCGGGGATGGCGCGAACCTCGGCCAGCACGTCGGCGGGGACGAGTTGGTCCACATTGATCAGGCCGATGGCTTCGCGCGAATCCGCGTTGCGGCCGAGGGCAAAACTGCCGATGTTGATCTGCCTCTGACCGAGCAGAGTGCCCACGCGGCCGATGACGCCAGGTACGTCTTGGTTCTGGATGACGAGGATCACGCCCTTCAGCGGGGCCTCCACATCCACGTCGTTGAGGCCGAGAATGCGCAGCGAGTTGTGCAGACCGACCATGCCCAGCACGGAGGCGGTCTCCGCGCCACTACGCAGGGCGACGCCCAGGGAGTTCGAGAAGCCGGCGCGCCGCGCGCTTCGAACTTCGGTCACTTCCAGGCCGCGGCTCTGGGCCACGCTGCCGGCGTTGACGAGGTTCACCTCCTCGTCGGCGAAGGTGCGCGAGAGCGCGCCCTTCAGCACGGCGTTCTTCACCAGGTTGGTGTTGAGCTCGGCCAGGCCGCCGTCGTAACTGATGCGGATTTCGGAGAGCGGCCGGCCTGCGATCTGGGCCAGGAACCCTCCCAGCTTCTCGCCCAGCTCGATGTAAGGCCGCAGCCGCCGATACTCTTCCGCCGAGACGGGCGGCAGGTTGACGGCGTTGCGCACCACACCATCGGTAAGGTAGTCGCGCACCTGTTCGGCAATGCGAATGCCCACGATCTCCTGCGCCTCCTCGGTGGAGCCGGCGATGTGCGGGGTGGCGATCACGTTGGCGTGGGCCACGACGGGCGAGCCCTTGGGGGGCTCGGTCTCGAACACGTCCAGGCCGGCGCCCGCCACCTGCCCGCTCTCAAGCGCCTCCAGCAGCGCCGCTTCATCCACGAGCTCGCCCCGGGCGCAGTTCACAATGCGGACGCCCGGCTTGGCCAGGGCCAGCGTGCGCGCGTTCACCAAGTGGCGGCTCTCGGGCGTGGCGGAGGCGTGCAGGCTGATGAAGTCGCTCGTGCTGAAGATTTCTTCGAGCGACACCAGCTTCACGTTGTGATCGCTCGCCACCCGCGGCGCGATATGGGGATCGTAGGCCGACACCTGCATTTCGAGCGCCTGAGCGAGGCGCGACACCTCGGCCCCGACCCGGCCGAAGCCCACCAGGCCCAGCGCCTTGCCGCGCAGTTCGAGGCCCGTGAACGCCTTCTTCTCCCAGCGCTGCTGCTTCAGCGAGGCGTCCGCCTGGGGAATGCGCCGGACGAGCGCCAGCATCAACGCCAGGGTGTGCTCTGCCACGCTCTCGGCGTTGCCGCCCGGAGTGTTCATCACCACCACACCCTTGCGGGTGGCCGCCTCCAGGTCCACGTTGTCCACACCCACCCCGGCGCGGCCGATTACGCGCAGGCGGGGCGCGTGCTCCAGAAGTTCGGCGGTGACCTTAGTGGCGCTGCGAATCACCAAGGCCTCCGCGCCATGGAGTTCCTCCTCCAGGCGCCGGCGCCGCGCGGCGGCGTCGCCCTTTTCGCGGCCGAGGTCCACAACCTGCCAGGACGCCTCTGCGCGCAGCAATCCCACGGCGCGCTCGGAAATGTCATCAGCAATCAGGATTTTCACAGAGATACCTCATCCTTCCATCTTGGTCCTATTCTGCCGGCGGGGCGCGCAGCAAGCAGTGCTCTTACCCCAGGCGCTGAATGTAGACTTCCTCTGCCGCCCGGATGCCTGCGCCCAGTTGCGCCGTGTGGCCGAGCTTCACCAGGGCGATCTCGAGCGCCGCCACCACCGAGACCAGGTCGAGGAAATCGTAGTAGCCGAGATGAGCCAGGCGGAAGATTTTGCCCTTCATCGAGCCCTGGCCATTGGTGATGATGGCGCCGAAGCGGGCGCGCACCTCCTTGACGATGAGCCCTGAGTCCATGCCTTCGGGGGAGTAGATGGCGGTGACGGCGTTGGCGGGGTTCGACACCGCGAACAGCTTGAGGCCGAGGGCGCCCGCCGCCGCGCGCGCCGCCTCCGCCAGCAGCGCCGCGTTGGCAATGAGGTTTTCGCGGCCGAGCTCGTGAATATAGGCGAGCGCCGCGTGAAGAGCCACGATGAGCGTGGTGGCGGGCGTGAAGCTGGATTCGCCACCGGCCAGATTCTTGCGCTCCTTGGCGAAGTCGAAGTAATAACGCGGCAACTTCGACTTCTCAATCCGCTTCCAGGCCTTATCGCTGACGCTGGCGAAGGCGAGGCCGGGCGGGACCATGGTGGCCTTCTGCGACCCGCCGATCACCACGTCCAGGCCCCACTCGTCCGGGCGCAGGTCCGTGGTTCCGAGGCCGGTGATGGCGTCTACCACCAGGCACGTTTCGGGATACCGGCGAACGGCGGCCGCCAGCGCTTCCACGTCGTGCCGCACGCCGGTGGAGCTTTCGGTGGCCTGAACGAAGACCGCACCAAACGGGCCGTCCGTTTCGAGCCGCCGGCTCATGGCGTCGATGGGGAGCGTCTGGCCGTAGGGAACTTCCACCGTCACCGCCTCCACGCCGTAGGCTTTCGCCAGGGCGCCCCAGCGCTCGCCGAACTTGCCGGCCGTGCCGATCAGCACGCGCTCGCCGGGCGACAGGAGGTTCGAAATCGCACCTTCCATGGCGCCGGTGCCCGAGCTCGAGAAGATCAGCACGTCGTTCTTGGTGTTGTAGTAATAGCGCAGGTTTTCCAGGGTCTCCTTCAGGAGGCGCCGGAAGCCCTCGGTGCGGTGGTGCAGCGTGGCGGTGAGCGTCCGCGCCTGCCCCTCCATCAACAGGGGGGTGGGCCCGGGCGTATAGAGCCGTTCCTTGATAATTCCAGCCATGTCTCGTCACCTCGATGGGATCTTGCCGGGCGTCCTGAGCCCGGAGGGCCTTGCCGGCCGCACTTGGAGTTCTGGCGCTGCGCGTAGCACGTTCGCCACAGAATCGGCTGAACCGTCTGCGGCTCAGGCCGGCGTCGCGCCCCTCGTCTGGCGCATTCCAGAATGATCAGGAACTGTTCGAACCTGAGTACCTATTTTGCAGCAAGGCAGGCTGGAAAGGAATAGCGATGCGGTCAACACTCGCGCGTGCCGATGGGTCCGCCCCCGCATTTCGGGCCGTCAAGGGCGATTCAAGTTCGCTGCTGAGGGCTCGTGGCACGGCGAAGCCGCATCAGTTAGCCTCTGCGCCATTCTTGCTGACGCGGACGAGCTCGATACGAGTGCCGTCCCATTGGCTCTTCAGGGCCACCACTCTTTCATCGCCCTTGCGCTTGATCTTGAAGACGGTTTTGCCGTGGTCATCGGGGCCAACAAAGTTGCCCATTTCACCGCTGTCGAGGCCGGAATCAACCTTGTCGGAACTTATAAGGTCCCTCGGTTGAAACGCGCCGTCCTGGCCGGTCAAACGGTCCTGATAGAAGGCGCGCACCTTTTCCAGCGAGTCCGGGCTGTCGAACTTTCCGGCGACGATGCGAAGGCCGCTGGCGCCCGGGAAGCCCAAGCTGATGGAGGCAGAGTCTTCATCCTTAGCCTGCCTGGCGTCCGGGTAAATGGGCAAACCCAGGCTGGCCTCGCTCACGCCGGCGTTCTTGTGCACGTCAAGGCCGCCGAACGGCGTCTTGATGCTCACTTCTTTGCTGTTCCCACCCTCGTTGTTAACATGGACCTTCACACCGTGGGCGAGGAATTGCAGTCCGCCCCATACGGCGAGGCCCGAGAGCAGGATGATCAAGCCCACCACCAGCAATGCGATGCCGACGGCGTTACTGCCCGAACGAGGCTGCGGCGGTGGGGGCCCCGAAGGCGGGAGGGTTTGAGGAGGCGTAGCCATGGGTTCCTCCTTACAGAGTTCTACTTCGAGCTGTCGGAGAGGTCCATTCCTTCTATCCGGACCAGGTCGATTTCGGTCTTGCCCTCGGCCGGCTTGATCTGCACGTACCTGCCGTGCTGGTTGTCGGCTTTCATCTCGAAAGACATGCTGCCGTCGCTCGAATCCTCTGTGAACTTGGTGACCTTGCCGCCCAGCTTGCTCTTGTAGTAGTCACGCACCTGAGCGGCAGAGTCTGCGGTTTCGAACTTGGCCACCAGGAGTTTCGCATCGGGCTTCCCCTGGCGGCTCAGGTTGAAAGCGAGATTGCCCCGGTCTTTTCCGGTAATGTCTCTGGCGCCGGGATAGACCGGCAGGCCGATCTGGGACGCCTTGACCTTCCCAGAAACCTCGAGGCCGGCGGACGGGGTCTTGAGCACGAGGCTGCTGCCTTGGTCTTTACCCTCATCCTGGGAGGGTGGAGGGGCGGCGGAAGCAAAGGGCGCCAGCGCCAGCAAGAGCGGAACTACGACAAACAGAAGCAGTTTCGCGGCGCCGTGGCCGCAGCTTTGGGTCATGGGAATCCTCCAGAGCCGCCCCACTCTGTACTACGCTTCGACACGCTTGGGAGTTCCACTATTCACCGGCTCCGCCGGCCGGGCTAAAACAGCCGTACCTTGTAGTCCGGCCGCTTCGAGAGGTGAATGGAGTCGATAAACCGCAACGACCGGGTGGCGCAGGTCATCACCAGCGAGTTCACCCGCACGCCTTCACCGAAAAAGCGAACGCCCTTCAGCAGGCTGCCCTCGGTAACCCCCGAAGCCGCAAAGATAATCTCCTTGCCGGGCGCCAACTCCTCGGTGCGGAAGATCTTTCGCGGGTCGCGGATGCCCATGGAGCGAATACGCTCGGCCTGGGCCTCATCCTTGGGCACGAGGCGCCCCAGGATTTCGCCGTTCACGCAGCGCAGCGCCGCGGCGGTGATCACGCCCTCGGGGGCGCCTCCCGTGCCCATCACCACGTGGACGCCGGTGCCACCCACGGCTGCCGTGATGCCGGCGGAGAGGTCGCCATCGGGGATCAGGCGGATGCGCGCCCCGGCTTCACGAATGTCTGCGATCAGCTTGGCGTGGCGTGGCCGGTCGAGCACCACGACTACCAGGTCCTCCACATCGCGCTCCAGGCGCCGGGCGATGGCCCGCAGGTTGTCCTTGGCGGGCGCGTCGAGGTCCACCGCGCCTTTGGCGGCGGGCTCCACCACGATCTTTTCCATGTAGCAGTCCGGTGCGTGCAGCAGGCCGCCACTCTCGGAGGCAGCCAGCACCGCGATGGCCCCCGCCACGCCCATGGCGCAGAGGTTGGTGCCCTCGAGAGGATCGACGGCGATATCGACCTCCGGCAGTTTGCCGCGCTCTTTGGGGCCCACCGGCTCCCCGATGTAGAGCATGGGCGCTTCGTCGCGCTCGCCTTCGCCGATCACGACCGTGCCCGAGATGGGCACCGTTTCAAGTACCGTGCGCATGGCCTCGACGGCCATCTGGTCGGCAAAATGGCGGTCTCCGCGGCCCATGGTGCGGGCGGCCGCGATGGCCGCCTGCTCAACCACTCGAACGAACTCCAGGGACAATTCCGATTCCACAAAACTCCTTCCTTTGCGCGCCGGGCCCCGGGTTCAGGTCCGGCGAAAGTGTTCCCTCGGGCTTGAAGCGCCGGGCGGCGGAAGATCGCGCCTGCGGCGGCGTGCGTCAGCCCGTTTGGCTTGGGCTTGGAGATTATGACAAAACTCAGGCTGCGGCGACAGGGTGGGATCGCCGGTGAAGGTTCATCAAGGCGCTCCGCGGACGCCGGAACGCCGGTTCGGGCGGCCCGAGGGCGTCAGGCGCGGCTGCCGCCCGGAGCGGGCTCCTGAACCCGGGCTGAGAATGGCGCAGGCTGAAACAGCGGCTCCTCCGGGATCACCACCCAGGCGATCAAGTACCCCAGCACCCCCCAACCCGCGAAAAGCACGGTCATCACCCAGACCAACCGAATCAGGGTGGCGTCGATATCGAGGTAATCGGCAACCCCGCCGCATACTCCGGCAATCTTGCGGTCCGTTCGCGACAGGTAGAGCTTCTTCGTGGCCGGCGGCGGACTGGGCCAAATGGCCGCCCCGCACTGGCTGCAATAATTCACCGAACTGGCGAACTCCCTTCCGCACTGAGGGCAGAACATAGTCACCTCCCGCCCGAGCTGAGGGCGGCGCTGCAACCGCGCCCCCTTGGCAGCCCGTCTACGATATAATACGGACAAGACCCGGTAAAGTTCCTGGCGCGCAGGCCCTTTCGCCCGCCCTGCCCCCTGCCCGGCCGCCGGCGGACGGCTCTCCGATGCACGCCCCGGGCGATTTCGTTAACAAGAAAGGCAGCATTTTGCGGTAAGATGCCACCACGAAGGCCAAAGCGGACCTCGGGCCCGGTCAAGACGGCGCCGAGGGGAGGGTCGGACGAATGAGATTGGAAGTGCGCAAGCCCTTCCACGTCTTTCAGAGACCGCTCAGGGTGTTCGCGCGCGGGGCCTCGCTCCGCCGCCGCGTCATCTACAGCCTGGCCATCGTGCGCCTGATCCTGGTTCCGGTCATCGTGCTGGCCATCTGGTACCTCTTCGCCATGGCCAGGATCGTGGACCAGATCGTCGGCGTGGACGCCCCCGTGGCCAATATGGCCGAGCGCGCCTCCATCGAGATGCTCAACGCCCGGCGCACCGAACGGAACTACTTCCTGCTGCACGACGCCGACGACCTGCAAGCCAACCGGCATTCCCTCGCCGAGCTGCGCGACCTGACCCACCGCATCAGCGATTTGCAGCCCGAAGAACAAACGGCCACCCAGGCTATGCTCGACCAGCTCAACCTTTACCAGAACCGCCTCGAGGTGGTGGTTTCGCATCTGGGCGAGCCCGGGCCGGCCCCCCTGCTGCAGATTCAGACCGTGGTGAGGGCCTACGAAAAGGACATCGACGATCTGCTGCGGCGGGCCCGGCGCCAGTCCGAGAGCACGCTGATCGACGAGTTGCGCACGCGGGTGGGCTCGTTCGACGCCCAGATTACCGAGACGCTGGAATCGACCGACCCGTCTCTGCGGCAGACCTCGTTGGGGCTCCAGGACGCCAGCAGCCGATTTGTGGGGCTCGCTTCGGACCTTCAGCAGCGGAGCTGGAGCCGCGTGGAAAACGACCATCGCGAGGCCCGGCAACTGAAACGGCGCGCCGAATGGGTGCTGTTGATCGTGTCCACCCTGGTTTTTCTGCTGAGCGTCTGGGTGAGCTTCGTGCTGCCCCGCGAAGTGGTGAGCCCGCTGGTGGACCTGAAGGCCGCCGTCGATCATGCCGCGGCCGGCAACTACGAAATCGAGTTCGACGTCCAGGGCGAAGGCGAAGTGGTGCAGCTCGCGAACAGCGTGCGCCGCCTGATCGCCCACGTGCGGGAGAAAGAGCTGAACGGCAAGCTCGCCGCGAAATCTTGAGCGCGGCCCAGCCTTTTGAGAGGCAAATTCAGGCTGGCAAACGCGGCGCGCACCCCGGAAACGAATCAGAATAGAGTTCTCTACCACAAGGAGACAGCCACTTATGAAGGGAAAACCGGTCGTTCTGGAAACTCTCAGCCAGGCCCTCAAAGAGGAATTGGGCGCCATCAGCCAGTACTTCCTCCACGCAGAAATGTGCGAAAACTGGGGATACGAGCGCTTGAGTGCGCTCATTAAGAAGCAGGCCCTCGGCGAAATGAAGCATGCCGAAATCCTGATCGAACGCATTCTGTTCCTGGAAGGCCTGCCCAACATGGCGGACCTGCCCAAGCTCAACATCGGCAAGGACGTGAGGCAGCAGCTCCAGAACGACCTGGCCCTCGAGGTGGGCGCGGTGGCCGATTACAACCAGGCCGTGGCCACCTGCCAGAAAGCCGGCGACAGCTCGACCGCCGATCTGCTGAAGGAACTCCTGAAGGACGAGGAAGAACACGTGGACTTCCTCGAAACCCAATTGGGTCTCATCAAAGACCTCGGCCTCGAGAACTACCTCATCGAGCAAATGGGCGAGGAGAAAGAGTAGCCCACCAGGGTTGCTGGTACGGCGGCCGACGCGAGGCCGGGCCCACAGAGGCACCCGCCGGCCTCCTGTGATGGGTCGCGCGAGGCCTAACACGTGCCGCGTTAGGAGCAGCATGCCGCTTGCGGCCCTGCGCTGCGCCGTCAGGCACAGGCAGCGAATTCCTGGCATCCTCGGGGGCGCCGGAGCACCGATCCTTCGTTATCAACCCAATCCTCGCACCGCTTTTCCGCGCTTAAATGGAGCTAACTCATTCCGGGAAACTCAGCCGATTCTCACTTTCGTCCCATCTTGGCTTTGTGTAAAATTTACAATCGCTTGATCCCACTGATTTCATGTAACTTACGCGATTCTCATTTTTCTCACCTTGGCTTTGTGTAACTTTTACAACTCCTTCATTCTAAAAGACATTCCGGCTTTGGAGAGCCCTCCCATTTTTTGTATCTTATTCGTTCTGAGCTACATTCCGGCTTTGGTATATATGGGGGGGGTCCCTTCGGTCGTGCCCCGAATGCCGCGACTCCAGCCCACCGCGCCGGACGATTCTCATTTTTCTCATTCTCCGATACATATTTTTAAGTCAATTGTTTTCATAAACATTCCAGCT
>DATJAQ010000375.1:0-23303 GCA_035516075.1 Terriglobia bacterium
ATCCATCGCCCCCAAGGCGCCTTGGGATACGGAAAACGCACCACACCGCGCTTCGGCCCGGTTGGGCCGCGCCGGCGGGCCGCCTGCGGGAACGGCCGGCGGGCTCGTTGTGAAGTGTGCACCAAGCCCAACGAGCGGCGCGCTCGGCTTGGCAAAGCTGGACGTCGACGCGCGGCGCGTGCGCGGCCAGGATCTGGGCCAGAAGCCAGTCGTAAAGGGCCACATCGTCGCCGCCGGCTAGCAAATGTTTGCGGAACGTAGACGAAGCGAATCGGCCGTACTTCAGGGCATTCAGCGCGCACCGCGCTTTACCGTCCAGCGTACGCGGGCCGGTGGACTTTTGGGCGTTGTCGCGATTGGCGGCGAGCTTCGCCGCGCTGAGTTGAGGCGACTTAACGAGAGCCATGGGCGTTCTCCTGAGAAAAGGGCAGCCTAGCACCGTTCCGGGGCGCCGTGGGGACGAATGAGAATTCTGAGACTGTTTATTTTTCCTTTTGGTTTCAGCAAGTTACGGCGTGGAAAAGTCCGGGCTGAGGCGTTTTCTTGCTACGGACCGCTCCAACGACTTCGCAGGCCGCAGAAGTCACGACACGCCTTAACGCACCAGTGTGGAGGACCCGAGGTCTAGCCGATCGATGGGGATCACGCGCGTGGGGCCCAGCTTGCGCATGTCCTTCTCGAATTCCACCGCGTTCCCGACCAACACGACGGTGGCTTGATCCGGGTCAAGGTGGCGGCGCGTGGCCTGCCACACCTCGTCGGGCGTGAGCCGGCGCAGGGCCGCCGGAAAGGCGCTCCAGGTATCAAGAGGTAAATGGTCGGCCATCAGATCGAGGAACTGGTCCGCAATGCCGTCCGAGGTCTCGAAGTCGAGCGCCTGGTGTCCAATCAGGTAGTCCACCGCCTGCTGCAGTTCTTGGGCGCTGATGGGCCGGTCGCGCAGGCGTTTCATCTGGTCGAGAACGCGGTGAACGGTCTTCGCGGTTTCGGGCGTTCGCGTGGACGTCTTCGCCTCCCAGGTGCCCGCCACGAGGTAGCAATCGAGGTCGCTCGAAGCGCCGTAGGTGAGCCCGTGCTCCCCTCGCAAGTCGCTGAACAGCCGGTTGGATGCGGGACCGCCCAGAATCTGGTTTGCCACCGTAAGGGCCACGTAGTCTGGACTCGACCTCGGGATGCCGGCGTTGGCCACGCGAATCTCGGTCTGCACGGCGTCGGGCTTGTCGACGATCACCACGCTCGGGGACGGGTTTGCCTGGGGTGGAGCTACGGCTGGCGGCGACAGCGCAGCCTTCGGTCCCGATGGCGCAGCGGCTGGAGCGGCGCGCCAGCCGCCAAAGTAACGCGCCGCCAATTCAAGAGCGCTCGCGGGTGCGATGTCGCCCACTACGGCCAGCACGCTGCGGGAAGGGACAAACTCGCGCGCGTGGAAGGCGGCCAGGTCCTCGGGCCGCGCGCGCTTTACGGAGTCCACGGTGCCGTCCGCGGGATGACCGTAGGGCGTGCCCGCCAGCAGGACCTGATGCATCACGGTGTCCGCCAGGTAGCTCGGGTCGTTATGGAGCACGTCGAGCGCCGAGAGCGTCTGCCGCCGGCCTCGTTCCACTTCAGCCGGATAAAACGCCGGGTGGACGGCCATGTCGGCCATGAGGTCGAAGGCGAGCGGGGCGTGGTCGGCCAACACGGTCAGCACGAGGAACGAGCTGTCCCACCCCACGCTGCTATCCACGGTGCCGCCGGCGCTGTCGATGGCCTCCGCGAGCTCGATCGCGGAGCGATGCTCGGTACCTTCGTTGAGCAACCCTGCTGTGAATTGAGCGATGCCGGGCAGCCCTGCCGGATCGCTTTCGGCGCCGGCGCGCACCAGCAGGCGAAGGGTGAGCACGGGGAGCGAGTGCCGCTCCACCACCAGCACCTGGAGCCCGTTCGCCAGGGTGCGCACGTCCGGCGTGGGAAGAGCGATGGGTTGCGGCGGCGGGACGCTGGGCGGCAGGGTGCGGTCGGAGGCGCGTGGTGCGGTGACGCCAGCGGCGCACAAGGCAACGAACAATGCCGATGCCAAAAAAGCTCGCCGCGGGCCGCTGGAACTCGGAAACACCTTGATGGAATTCCTTCCGCTCATTGGCCGCTTCCCTGCCTGGATTTGCCGTCGGGATACACTTCCAGGCGCGTCATGTTGTCGGGCACGAAATACTGGCGCGCCACGCGCTCGATATCGGCGGGCGTCACGGCCAGAAAGCGCTCCAGCTCGCTGTTCACCAGGTCCGGGTCCTTCAGGATCACGGCGTCGGAGCCCAGTTCGTCGGCGCGGGCCTGCACGCCTTGCCGGTCCACGATGAACTCGCCGAGGATTTCGTTCTTGGCCTTGTCCAGTTCCGCGTCGGGCACGGGGTGCCGGCGCAGGTCGTCCAGCACGCTTTCCATTTCGGCCTCGGCCTGGGCGGGCGTGTAGCCGTTGTTCAGGACCGCGAAAACGAAAAACAGGTTGGGGTCCTCGGTAAAGTTGCCCTCGCTTTCGGCGTCGAGCGCCATCTGTTTTTCGTACACCAGGCGCCGATAGATGCGCGAGCTTTCGCCTTCGGACAGGATCTTGGACGCCAGGCGCAGAGGGTAGGCGTCCGGCGTGCCGTCGGCCGGCATGTGAAAGCCCTCAATCACAGCCGGCAGAGCGACGTTCTGGGTGAGCTTTACCGTGCGCGGAGCTTTCTGCGGCGGCTCCGCAGGAATGTCGCGCCGGAGGGGCGCACCCCGCGGAATGGCGGCGAAGTATTGCAGTACCATCGCCTGCGCGGCCGCACTCGTGAAATCGCCCACCATGACCACGGTGGCGTTGTTCGGGACGTAGTAGGTGTCGTGAAAGCTGCGCACCTCGGCGAGGCTGGCCCGGTCGAGGTCCTCCATGCTGCCGATAGGCACGTGGTGGTAAGGATGAACCGTGAAGGCGTGCTGGTAGAGGACCTCTACCACGTTTCCGTAAGGCTGATTGTCGAAGCGCTGCCGCCGCTCTTCCTTTACCACTTCCCTTTCGTTCTTGAAGCTGCGCTCGCTGATGCTGAGGTTCCTCATGCGGTCCGCTTCCAGCCACAGCGCCACGGGGAGATCGGCGGAAGGGACGGTTTCCCAGAACACCGTGGCGTCTTCGGTGGTGTAAGCGTTGTCCATCCCGCCCGATTTCACAATGTAATTCGAAAATTCGTCGGGACCCAGGTTGGTGGTGCCGTCGAACATCAGGTGCTCGAAGAGGTGCGCAAAACCGGTCTGGCCCGCCTTTTCGTCTTTGGAGCCGACGTGATACCAAACCTCGACGTTCACCACGGGCGCTTCGTGGCGCTCCACCAGGAGCGCGCACAGGCCGTTCGGAAGCGTCATCCGGTCAATGTGGACGTGCGGCAGGCGCACGCGGGCAGCGGCAAGCGGCGGCAGCGCGAGCAGGGCGAGGAGAAGGGTTCGGAGGCGTAGTCCGATCATTCGCGAAATTAGCCGCTGCCAAGCGGGACTGGGCGAAGACCAGAACACTGGCGGCATTTCAGATGATACCACCAGGCTCATGGGGCGGCGGACGCGATGCCCGGAAACCACCGAACGGCGTTGTCATGATAGAGCTTGTGCAGCACCGGCACGGGAAGATCGAGCCCCTCCACCCGCTTCTTCTGGTACTCGAGGGTGTCGCGCGTCGCGAAGAACCGCCAATCGTGGGCGTCAGTCTCTTCCCACTCCTTCACGGTGGCCGCGGGATCCCCTCCCGGCTTGAATCCCAGATCGGTGCCGTAGATCAGGCGGTCCTGGTACTTCGTAATGAAGGCGATCGCCCGATCGCGGGGCAGCAGCATCAGGTAGGGTATGCGCGCCGCGGTATCGACGGCGAAGTTCGGGTAGCGGTCGAGATGCCGGGAGAGCTCGTCGAAGTCGGCCTCCATGCTGCCGAGGTGCGCTCCCACCACGCGCAGGTCCGGATTCTGCTCCAGCACATGATCGCGCGCCTTCAGAATAGCCTCCTTCGAGGCGGGGTGAGGCTTGCGATACATGTACCATTCCGGGTGCTCCATGTAATAGGAGTAATCCGGGGAGGCCGGGTTGGGCGGCTCCCACAAGCTGTCGGGGTCTGCGATGTGGGCGATGAGGGTTTTGTGATGGGCGGCGATGTCCCGATAAATGGGCTCGAAAACAGGGTCGTCCGGCAGGACGTAGCGGCCCTGCGCGTCCTGCAGCTCCATGCCGATATTCTTCCAGATTTTCACCGCGATCGCGCCTTCGTTGAAGTTCCGGTCGATCTGGCGAATGGCGGCGGCGGAGAAGCCGGGCTGCCGGAAGGCGTAGGGATCGAACGTGGTGCACAGCGAGGCGTGGCCCTCGGCGGCGCGCACCACTTTAATCGCGTCGCCGAGCTGCGGCTGCAAATGCCCCTGGAGCTTGCCGTGGTCGTCGATCACGCAGATGTCCACAATGTGCAGGTGCAGCGTCCTGAGCATGGCGTAAAAGGCCGGGGCGCTCTCAAAGACGTGCGTGTGAGTGTCGATCGGTTCAAGCGCGGCGAAGGCGCGAAGCTCATCCGGCGAGAACCCACCGGTGACCGGGGCGGGCGCCGCAGAAGCCGTCCGGGCCGCGGAGGGCGCGGGCCGCACGCTGAGCGGCACGGTTGCGCCGAGCACGACAAGCGCGAGCAGGAGTTGTAGCCGTTTCATAGGTCACCTTTTGCGCGTTGTGAGGCCGGCGGGCTGCCGGCTGCCGTCACACGCTCGAGTATTTGCGGCAGAGGGCGCGGACGCGATCGAGCAGCGCGGGGACGCCGGTCATGGCATCTTCGCTGCCCTCGTACTCCACCGACATGTAGCCCTTATATCCGGCTTTGGCGAAGAGCTGCCAGACGCGCTCGAGATCGACCGGGTGGTGGCTGTTCCCAAAGTGGTCGCGGATGTGGGTGTGAGTGGCGTAAGGAAGGCAAGCCTCGATTTGCCGGTACTGGTCCTCATCCGAATCGGCGACAAAATTGGTGATATCGAGGTTGATGCCGGCGTAAGGCGAGTTGACGCGCTCCATCAAATCCACACAAGCGTCGGCGCGCTGCGTGATGCCCCCGTGGTCCTCAACCCCAAGCGTGATGCCCTTCCCACCCGCATAGTCGCAGGCCGGTTTCATGATCTCAACGCACCAATCGAGACCCTGGGCCACCGTCGCGCCCGAGGGCAGCGGACCCGCGAAAATCCGCAGGTGGGGTGCGCCCAGCGCCTCGGTGGCGTCCGTCCACTTGCGGATTTCAGCAGCAGCCTGGGCGCGCTTGGCAGGATCGGCGTGTACCATGGTCGCTCCGCAGGCCGCGCCCGAGAAGCCCATACCGTTCTTGAAGGCCAGGTGGCGAAGACCGGCCACATACGCCGGATCGGTGGACTTCCACCAATAGCCGGTCATGTCGACGCCGTCGCACCGTAGCTCCACGCCCTTGCGGATGAAATCCTCCAGTGTCATCTTGCCGGACTGAAGGTACTTGCGGAAGGAATAAGCGCAGCAGCCGACCAGCAGCCGGGGCTCGCCGGCCGGGTCCGGGCTGTTGGGCGAGGCTGCGCCCCTCGTGCCGCTCGCACTCCAGGCGAGCGAGGCGACGGCGGCACCTCCGGAAGTCTTCAGGAACTGCCGCCGGCCGAGGGCCTGCGGCGCCAGGCGCTTCGAAGTGGGCATCAGCCTCCTCCTGTTCCGGGTTACGATCCCGGCGAACGGCGCGCCGCCGCGTAGGCCTCGATAGCCTCGAGCGTGGTCGCCCGCGGCTGGTAGCCGAGCACCTGCTTTAGGCGCGTGTTGTCCGCCACCCAGGGATATCGGATCATATCGAGGATTCCGGCGGGAAACGGCGACAGGCGTAGCGCCCAAAGCAATTCCGCCAGCGGATAAACCAGCGCCGCCGGAATGGGCAGCGGTTTCTTGCCGAGCATTCGGATCTGTACGGACAGCCGCAGCACCCCGTCGCCGGCGCAATTGATACTGCCGGTGGCGTCGGACTTCACAGCGCGGTAGAGAATCTCGGCGATATCTTCTTCAGAAATATACTGCATGGGAGGATCGGCGCCGCGCACCTGGATGACCCAGGGACAGCGCGGCCAGGGCCATTCGATCATGGTGGAGACAACGTTCTTGGTGTGCGCCCCGAGAACGATGCAAGGGCGCAGAATCAGCACCTGAATGGCGGGATGGGCGCGCGCAAACTCCTGCGCCATCCGGTCCACCTCGCCCTTGTGACGGGAATAAAGATAGAGCGGCGTGCCGGAGACGGGCGTTTCCTCGGTGAGCGGCGTCTCGGGGTTGCCGGCATCGGTGTACGCGGTGGTGCTGCTGGTGTAGACCACCCGCTTCAAACCGGCTTCGGCGGCGGCGCGGAAGAAGCCGCCCGATCCCTGCACGTCCACGTCGCGGTGGCGGCCGAGGTTGTGAATCGGGTTGAACTGCCAGGCGAGGTGCAGCCCGGTGTTGATGCCGTGGGAGGCGAACAGCTTGCGGAGATCGTTCCAGGGACGAGTGATGTCGTATTCGAGGAACTCCGCCGCGCACGCCACCTTCGGCGCGGCGCGCCGGATGTCGAGGCCCAGAATAAACTCCACCTCCGGGTCGGCGCCGAGCCGGGCGATGAGCTGCTGGGCCAGGTATCCGCTGCTTCCGGTAATGGCGAGGCGAAGTTTCACGGCCTGCCCTCCTGTGCGGCAGGGCTCGTGGTGGCGGCCGTATTCGCGATCTCCTTCAACGTCTTCTTCAAGCTTTTCGGTTCTCCCCTTCTCCTGCAACGCGCCATTGTATCGCGCCGTTCGTTGGCGGCGCAGTGATTTTCCGGCGGGCGGGCGGACGTGCGCTGTGCCGTGGTCGACGCGCCGACGTTCAACCCGCGAGGGCGCTCGAAGGAAGCGGCGAAATACTGCCGAAGTTTCGCGCCGGGACAGGCCAGATGGTTTATGATGGCGGACGCACGCCGGAACCGCAGGGCGCCTGCGGCGGGCACCGGCGGCCGTGGGAGCGAAAGACGAGTTTACCTGGATGAAGGCAGCGCTGCTCGAGGACGCCCGCAAGTTGGTGGTGCGCGAAGTGCCGGACCCGCCCGCGCCCGCGCGTGAGGTGCTGATCCGCGTGAAAGCCGTCGGCATCTGCGGCACGGACTTCCACATCTACAGCGGCCACGGCAACTACAACTTCGATGCGCAGGGGCGGCAGGTCCCGCTCAGCGTGCAGCCCCAAGTGCTCGGGCACGAGTTCAGCGGTGAGATTGTGGAGGTCGCGCGCGACGTTACAGACCTGAAGCCCGGCGACCGCGTACTGTGCGACCAAGGACGCAACTGCGTGAGCCGTGGCCGCCGGCCGCTATGCCGCTACTGCGCCTCCGGCGACTCGCATCAATGCGCCTTCTACGGGGAACACGGTATTACGGGCCTGCAGGGCGCGCTCGCCGACTACATCGCCATGCCGGCTGTGAACTGCCTGCGTTTGCCGGAGGGCATGGCGTGCCGGCAGGCGGCCCTGGTGGAGCCCCTCGGCTGCGTGCTGCATTCGAGCGACTGGATGGAGCGCGCCCGCAACCGCTATACCTTCGAGGGACCGGAGCAAATCCGCAGCGTGCTGATCTGCGGCGCCGGCCCGGCCGGGCTGCTCTTTCTCCAATACCTTCGAAACGTGCGCAAATTCGATGGGCTGATCCTCATCAGCGACCGCCGCGACAAGAACCTCGAGCTGGCGCGCCGCTTCGGAGGTACGCCGGTAAACGTCACGCGGCTGGACCTGCGCGAGACGGTGCAGGACGCCACCGCCGGCGAGCGCGCGCAGTACCTCATCGACGCTTGCGGCAATCCGCAGGTGCTGGCCGATATTCCCGGCGTGCTCGCCAAGCAGGGCACCGTGTTGTTTTACGCCTCGGGGCACAACGGGCGCGACACCAGCGTGCTCGACCCCATCTTTTTCCTCGAGCCGACGCTGGTGGCCGGCGTGGGGGCCTCCGGCGGCTTCGATCCGGACGGCCGCCCCCGCACCTATCGTCGCGCCCTCGAACTGGTGCACAGCGGCAAAGTGCAGGTGCTGCCCTTCATCACGCATCACTACAACGCCCTCGAGCAGATTCAAGGCGCCTTCGAAAACGACTTCAACCGCGAAGACTACATCAAAGGCTTGCTTACCCGCGACGGGTGAATTGACGATTGCTGATTTGTGATTTCGTTGGGCAACGTGGGCGCGCTCATTCCGCAATCTGTACTCACGAATCCCAAATCGCAAATTGTCACCCAGCAGCTTTCGGCGCGCCCTGCGCCTCTCTTCCGCCGCTGCTTCTGATATAATCCTGCTGTTGTGACCTTCGGGGCAGGGTGAGGAAAGGCGTAAGCCGTTCCAATTCCCGATCGGCGGTACAGCCCGCGAGGGGCCTGGAAGAAGTGACGAGTGACAAGTGGCCAGTGACGAGGCAGGCATTCGAGACTGCCGCTCGTCGTTTGTACTTGTCACTTGTAACTTGCCACTCGTCACTGCCTCCAGCCCCACGATCCGGTGAAACTCCGGAGCCGACGGTATAGTCCGGATGGAAGAAGGTCGAGCCGCGCCGCTGTGTCTTCCGCCGCCGTAGCGGCGGGCGACGCACGTGCATACGTCTTTGCGGCCTGCCTCCTGGATTCTGCCCCGCCTGAAAATTGAGGGTATGCTCCGCCGCGAACCGGCTGGCCGGCCTCGCGAGCGGTGCCGGCCAGCCGTTAAGTGCGGCCGATCCCAGCGTGGCTTACGTACAGCATGAGCCACTTTATGAATCGATTGCATGAGTATTCTAAAGCGTAACTTTATAGAAGTTCTTTTGCTCCTGAGTGTCGTTCCGGCGCTGCTCATGTGCCCTGCCCGCGGCGAGGCGCAGAACTGGGCCGGGGCGGTGGCAGGCTCGGTGGTCGATCCCGCCGGCGGGCCCGTAAGCGGCGCGGCGGTCCGCGTGACGAACGAGGTGACGGGCGCGGAGCGTGAAACGCAGACCGACTCCCGCGGCGACTATCGCTTTCCCCTGATGACGGCGGGAGTTTACACCCTCCAGACCACCAAGGCGAGGTTCGCAGCCGACGTGGAGCGCGGCCTGACGGTGCGCGTGGGCGAGACGCTGCGCGCCGACGTCGCGCTCCAACTCGCGCCCGGCCGCGAACAGGTGACGGTGAACGCCCGCCCGCCGTTGGTGGAAACCCTCTCCCCTGCCGAAAGCGACGAGATCTCGCCGCAGCGCGTGCAGGCCCTGCCCCTCAACGGCCGCCAGTTTGCCCAGCTTGCCCTGCTGGCAGGCGGGGCCGTGCCGCCCTACCCCAACAGCGCCACCGGCCAGTTCAACACGCCGGCCCTCGGTCTCGGTTTTTCCGTGAACGGCCAGCGCTCCGAACGCAACAACTTCACACTGGACGGCGTCACCATCATGGAGCCCTTCGCCTACAGTCTCACGGTGGATCCCTCGCTCGACGCTATCCGCGAATTCCGCGTGGTGGAGAACAGCTACTCGGCTGCCATGGGCGTCACCTCGGGCGCGCAGGTGGAAATCGTGACGCGCTCGGGCGCCAACCGCTTCTCCGGCACGGCTTACGAATACCTGCGCAACAGCGCGCTCGACGCGCGGAATTTCTTCGATAACCCGGCGCTTCCCATTCCGCCTTATCGCCAGAACCAGTTCGGCGCGAGCCTGGGCGGTCCCCTGCGGCGGGACCGCACCTTCTTCTTTGCCAATTACGAGGGGCTACGGATCGCGCAGAGCATCACCAACACCACCCTCCTGCCCACCGCCGCCGAGCGCGCCGGCAATTTCAGCGGCGTCAACCCCGTCACAGGCCAGGCCTTCCCTGCCATCGTGAATCCCGCGACGGGCCAGCCTTTTCAGGGGAACCAGATTCCCGCGGCCGACATCAACCCGGTCTCGGCGGCGATCCTGGCGCGCGTCCCCCCGCCGAGCCAGCCGAACGCCGCGGCCGGCGCGAACAACAGCACCGATGTCGGGCTGCGCACGGTGACCAGCGATCAGTTCACGGCGCGCCTCGACCATCAACTGAGTCCGCACCAGCAGCTCTTCGCACGGTTTCTGCTTTTTCAGGGCGCCCAACTGTTCCCGTTCGTGCCCAACACGTTTGCCAACAATCCTCCGGCCCCGCCCGGCTTCGGCACCAACAAGAACGACTCCGGCCGCAACCTCGCGCTCGGCCTCACGTCGGTTCTGCGGTCCACCCTCGTCAACGATTTTCGCTTCGGCTATTCCTACTACTTCGGGACGAAGGAGGCCCAGAACATTCAGAGCGGGTTTCTGCAGTCCCTCGGCGTCGCGCGCGCGCCGGGCGCCACTAACGACGGAATTCCGGCCGTCACTATTCCGGGTTACGCCGACCTCGGCGATAGCGACATTTTCCAACCCCAGATCCGCAAGAGCCACACCTTCCAGTTCACGGACGGCCTGGTGTGGGTGAAAGGGCGCCACACGTTTCAGTTCGGCGCGGACTTTCGCAGGCTGCGGCTGTTTTATCGGGTCGAAGACTTCGGCCAGGGCGTCTTCGAATTTAGCGACGGCGCGAGTTCGGCGTCAGGCACCGCTTTCTCGGATTTCCTGCTGGGCCGGCCATTTCTATCGTTTGCCCAGGCGGGCAATTCCGGAGGTAACGACCGCTTGAACTATTTCGGCGGATACTTCAGCGACGAGTTCCGCGCCACCCCGCGCCTGAGCCTCACCTTCGGCCTGCGCGAGGAGTTCTATTCGCCGCCGGTCAACATCGACGGCCATGCCTCCATCCTCGATCCCACCAACGCCACCCGCTTCATCGTGCTCGACAACCGTGGCCAGGCCGCGTCGCTCGAGGCGAATCCGTTGGTGCAGCGACTGCAATCGCTGTACGGATTGAGCTTCATCACCTCGGAGCAGGCGGGCCTGCCGAATTCGCTCATCCGGCCCGACTGGAGCAATTGGGCGCCGCGCCTGGGCTTCGCCTACGACTTGACGGGCGACGCCAAAACGTCGCTGCGCGGCGGCCTGGGCGTTTTCAATTCGCTGGCCGAGCTCGACTACATATCCGAGACGCGCCTTTCCGCGCCCATCACCGAGTTCCTCTTCGGTTTCGATCTCTGCCGGTTCTACGGGCCGGGCGCCTGCGGGCAATCGTATGCGCCGCCCATACTCACCTACCCTCTCGCCTACACCCTGGGCAACCAGGCGCCCGACGCCATTTCGTCGCCGCCCGGCATTCGCAACGGCTACGTCTACGAAGGGAGCCTTTCGCTCGAGCGCCAGCTTACACCCAACACGGCGCTCGAAATCAGCTACAACGGCTCGGACGGTCGCAAGTTGCCGCGACGCTCGCTGCAGAACCAGGGCGTGCCGAACCTACCCGATATGCGGCGGGGCGAGCACCCGCAACCGGGCTCCAATCAGTTCACCCGCGCCACCGACGTGAATTCAAACTACAACGCGCTCGTGGTGCGGCTCACGCGGCGATTTTCGGGGGGGCTCGCGGTGGAGGCGGGCTACACGTTCGGCAAGTCGATCGATACGGCCTCAGGTCTGCAAGGAACCAATCAGCCGCAGGACAATTACAATCTCGCCGGCGAACGCGGCCTGTCTGACTTCGACGTGCGCCAGCGCGTGGTGCTTTCGAGCACGTGGGACCTGCCCTTCGGGCCTGGCCGCAACTGGCTGGCGCACGGCGCGGCGGGGCGCGTGTTCGGCGGGTGGCAGGCCTCGAATATCGTTACCCTTCAAACCGGCCAGCCACTGACCGCCGTGCTTTCCACCGCCCTCAGCGGCACGGACTCGAACGGCACCGACCGGCCGAACGCGGTCGGAAACCCCAACCTGCCCGCGGGCCGGCGCAACCCGAACCAGTGGTTCAACACCGCGGCCTTCGTGCCGCCGCCCATCTACTCCGACGCGCAGGGCGCGTTCAGCGTCCTCGGCAATGAGGGCCGCAACGTGATCACCGGCCCCGGCCTCGCCGATTGGGACTTGAGCCTGGCGCGGCGCTTCCGCCTCACCGAGCACAACGGACTCACCTTCCGCGCCGATTTCTTCAACCTGACGAACCATCCTAATTTCGAGCGCCCCGGCCTGATCGTCGGCACCTCGAATTTCGGCGTCATCAATTCGGCGGAAAACGCGCGCGAGATTCAGTTCGCGTTAAGGCTGGATTGGTAGGCGAAGAGGCCCACACCTCGCCCGAATTCTGGCCACCGTCTTTCCCGATTGTTCTCACGGGCGGCACTTCGGGCTGCGGAGCGCAGACGATCAGACTGGCGCTTTCCGAGAGTGGTCACTATAATGTAGTCTTGGACATGGGAAGGAGACCATGAAGAGCATGCCGGCGGCGAAGTTCAAGGCCTGTTGCCTCGCGGTGATGGAAGACGTCCGCTCAACGCGCGAGCCCGTTGTGATCACCAAGCGTGGGCGCCCGGTGGCCAAACTGGTTCCCGCCGGCAAGACGGCTGACGACTTCATCGGGCGCCTGCAAGGAATCGTCACGATTGTGGGCGACATCGAGTCGCCTGTGGCGCCTCCCGAGAGCTGGGAAGTGCTGCGATGATCCTGCTCGATACCCACGCTTTGGTGTGGGCGGTTGCCGAACCGAGGCGATTGTCGCGCGCGGCCGCCTCGGCCATTCGCAGGGCGCGCACCGCAGACGGGCTCGCCATCGCCGCCATTACGCTCTGGGAGCTTGCCGCCCTGGTAGCCCGGGGGCGGGTGCGGGCTTACGGAACCGTGGAGGCTTCGGTGCGACTGCTCATCGAGGGTGTCACGGTCAAACCTCTCACGCCGGAGATCGCGGCGCTGGCCGCGCAGTTTCCTCACGACTATTCGAGCGACCCCGCCGACCGGCTGATCGGCGCCACGGCGCGCGCGGAGGGGTTGGTGTTGATTACGCGCGACGAGGGCATCCGCCGAAGTCCCCTCCTCAAGACCGTCTGGTGAAAGCCGCACGTGGCCCGGCAAACCGGAACGCCCCAAGACCGGAGCCGACGAGTCTAGCCTACATTCAGGAAGACGCCGAAAGGAACCCCTAAGGGGGTGCGCGCACTTTTGGCGTAGGGCGACGTCGTACGAGGGGCGTCTTTTTTCCCAAATCCGCGAACTCTGCCAGGGTTTCGCCACCCCGGAGCCGTCGCACCGGATGAAGCCGGATTGCGACCCTGTGCTGCCAAACTTGCTCGTATGCCCCCCAAAAAAGGGGCTGTTTTTGGCCCGAAGTGTCCAATTTCTGGACACTTATGGTTTTTGGCAGACGCTGAAACTCTTCGAAAATAGGTCACTGCTTCGCACCCGAGTTCACGTCCCTAAGTTGTTGAAAACAGGTGCCAGCTAATGTGCGGTTGACGGTCTGTAAGTTATTGAAACTTCGTTGTTCGCTCCTGCCGACGAATCCCCTTGAATTCGACTGGCGCTCGCGGCCGGTCCGACGGAGTGTGTACGCTTTCTCCACGGCGAAGGTCCCCCAGGAATGTCGTTGTATGAAAGCTAATTGCGCTGGGCAAGCACGCGATTTTGTCGTTGTATGAACGCGAACGTCCAAAAATCGTACACTTTTCCTTTTCGCTTGCACAGCCTCCCTAAGGGCCGCCTGAAGCCTGCGCCCGTTTCCCGGTTTCGGCTCCCGAGCTCCGTACGCCCACCGGTGATCGTCCACGCCTTGATGCCCGGCACGCCGCAACCTACAGTTGAAATTTGCCCTTCCAGTGAGGTGGAAGTCCTCCATCAGGAATGTCGTTGTATGAAAGCTAATTGCGCTGGGCGAGCACGCGATTTTGTCGTTGTATGAACGCGAACGTACAAATATCGTACACTTTTCCTTTTCGCTTGCGCAGCCTCCCTGAGGGCCGCCGGAAGCCTGCGCCCGTTCCCCGGTTTCGGCTCCCGAGCTCCGTACACCCACTGGTGAGCGTCCACGCCTTGACGCCCCGCACGCTTCAACCTACACTTGAAATTTGCCCTTCCAGTGAGGTGGAAGTCCTCCATGCGCTTGCCGCAAGTCCTGAAGACACCCAGCCGGGCGTGTGGTATGGCGTTCAGCCTCACGCTGCTCATGGCGCTCCTGCTCTGGCCCGCTCCGAGCCCGGTTCAAGGCGGGCAGGAGCCCACCACCTTTTTCCCTCTGAGCGACGTCCATGCCGGCCTGAAGGGCGTGGGCAAAACGGTGTTTCAGGGCGACACGGTGAGCGAGTTTCAGGTGGAGGTTCTCGGCGTCCTGAAGAACGTGCTGGCGCCCAAGCACAACGCCATCCTGGTGCGGTTGTCGGGCCCCGAGGTGGAGAAGACGGGCGTAGTGGCCGGTATGAGCGGCAGCCCGGTGTACGTTGACGGCAAGCTGGTGGGCGCGGTGGCCGTGTCCTTCCCCTTTTCGAAGGAACCCTACGGCTTGGTGACGCCTATCGAAGACATGCTGGCCGTAACCCCCCACAAAACAACGGCGGGCGTGGCGGCTGGGCCCGGCGAGCTTCAAGGCCGCGCCGCATCCTTTCCGGGCCGCTTCGCCCCCGTGGCGGGCGGGTCTGCGGGCGAAGTTCGCTTCATTCCCGACGGCTCGGAGCCCTGGGTTCCTCAAGCTCCTTCCGACGAGCCGGCCGGCTTGGCGGGCCTGCTGGCGGGCCTGCGCCTTCCCCTGCGCTTTAGCGGATTCGATTCGAACCTGATCCGGCAGAACGCCGCTCAGTTCCGGGCTCTCGGCTTAGAGCCCGTTGAGGGCGGAGGACTTACGGGTGCATCATCGTCCGGCGGCGCCTCCCCGCCCGCCTCGGCGGCCCTGCTGAGTTCGGAGGCTGCGCGGGTGACCCCGGGGCAGATGGTCAGCCTGTTATTCGTGAGCGGCGACTTCAACCTGGCGGCGGACTGCACGGTGACCTACCGGGAAGGCGACCGCATTTACGCCTGCGGGCACCAGGTATTTCAGACCGGATCCACCGACATCCCGTTCGCGCCGGCGCGGGTGCTGGCCACCATTCCGTCGCTTACGGTTTCGTTCAAAGTTGACGATCCCGGCTTGCCGGTGGGCAGCATCCACCAGGACCGCTTCGGCGCCATCTACGGCGAGTTGGGGCAGCAGGCCAGCACCATCCCCGTCAGCATCCGGGTGAATTCAGACCTTCGCCGGGCGGTGTCCTACCGGCTGAACGTAGCCCAGGCGCCGCTACTGTCGCCGCTGCTGGTGCAGTTGGCGCTGGCCTCAGCCATCAGTGGTACCGAGCGGGGCCTGGGGCCGTCCACGCTCAATCTCACCGGCGCGATTCGCCTGGTGGGCGGCGAAACCGTCAACCTCGAGGACGTTCTCGCCAGCGACTCCGGCGCCGCGGCTGCCGCCGGCGCCGCCGTGGCGACGCCCCTTAACTTCCTTCTTTCCAGTGGTTTCCCAGGGTTGCAGGTGGAAGGCATCGAGGTGGAATTGAACGCGCAAGACCGCGATAGCACCGCCCGTCTCGACGCCGCCTGGGCGAGCCGGTCGGAAGTTCGGCCGGGCGATTCGATCGAGGTCACGGCCGTGGTGCGGACACCTTCTGGCGAGGCGTTGACCCAGAAGATTCCGATGCGAATCCCAGACAGCGTCAGCAGCAAAATCCTGTCGTTGGTAGTGGGCGGAGGCCCTGCCATCAACGCGCTGGAGGGGCGCCTGACGCCGCTCTCTGCCCCGCCCCGCGACCTTCATCAGATGGTTCGGGCGCTCAACGAGATGAGGCGCGACAATCGGCTCTACGCACTGTTGCTAGCGCCCGAGAGCTCCTTTCGGCTCCAGGGCAGCGAGTTCCCGTCGCCTCCGCCGTCCTTGCTTCAGACGTTCCTCTCCGACCCCGCCGCCGCCAGCCGGGTCACGCTGAGCCCCACGTCCGTGGTGGGCGACTTCGGAACCGGCCCCATGCCGTACACGATCACCGGGCAGCAGACGCTGCTCCTGAAAGTGATCCGTCCCGGTGAGTGATCTCCGACGGTGGGGCGCCGCGCGATCCCGGACTCGTCCTGGCCAAGCACGGAGTAACCGTGCCGAGTGGATCAGCGTCGATTTATTGAGGGGCGGGCTGCTGCCGGACGCAGGGATCTCCCGACGAGGCCCCGTCGGAAAACCGTGGCGATTTCGCGGAACGAAGCCACTATGTGCTTTAGAATCAACAAAACAACATTTGAGGACGCGCTTAATCGCCGCTGAGGTGTTACATTGCTCATGATCAGAAAGCGCCGTGCTTCCCTTCCGCCAGTCGTGCTGGCGGGAGCCGGGCTGCTGGGAGTCGCCGGGGTGCTGGCGCTGCTCGCGCCGGCCGTGGCCTCGAGTACCGAAACGCAATTTTGGCAGGTGGGCACGTTCGACGATTTCCTGCGCGGCGACCTGAAGGGCGTCTCGCTCAGCAAGCAGGGCGCGCTCGAACTGGCTCCGCCCACCCAGACCGTTTTCGATCCCGGCCAGACGCTGGCGCTATCGCTGGCGGCTGACAAAGAGGGCCGGATTTACATCGGTACCGGGCACGAAGGCAAGGTTTTTCAAGTAGATACCGAAGGCCATGGCAAGCTGCTGTTTCAAGCGCCCGAGCCCGAAATCCTGGCGGTCGCCGCGGGCCCGGATGGCGCCGTTTACGCGGCCAGTTCGCCGGACGGCAAGATCTACCGCATCACCTCCGATGGCAAATCCAGCGTCTTCTTCGACCCCAAGACCAAGTACATTTGGTCCTTGATTTTCGACGGCCAGGGCCGCCTGTACAGCGGTACGGGCGACCAGGGGATGATTTACCAGATCGATTCCGAGGGCAAGGGACGGGTGTTTTTTGAGAGCCGCCAAACGCATATCATCTGCTTGGCGCTTGACCACGAAGGCAATCTTCTGGCCGGAAGCGATCCCGACGGGCTGCTCTTCAGGATCACTCCACAGGGCAAGGGATTCGTGCTCTACAAGGCAGCCTTCCCCGAGATTCACGCGCTGGCGCTGGATTCCGAGGGGCGCATCTACGCGGCGGCGCTGGGAGGCTCCGGCGCGACGCCCACTATGCCCGTCTTTGGCGTCCCGGCCACTCCGGCGCCGGAACCGACCGCGGTAACCACCGTTACTGTAACGGCTTCGGCCGGCGCGGCGAGCGACGACACCGCAAGTGGCCAGAAAAACCGGCAGCAGCCGCCCACGCCCCAACCGTCACCACCGCACCAGGCCGCACCCCAGCGCACCACGCCGAACTTCAATCGCCCTGCGGCTTCGCCGCTGGCGCCGCCGCAGGCGCCGGCGGGGCGCGGCGCGCTGGTTCGCGTTGCAGCCGATAATTCCACCGAAACCCTGTGGAACTCTGACAAAGAGAGTATCTTCGGCCTGGCCGTCGAGGGCCGAAACGTGCTGTTTTCCACCGACGGTAGCGGCCGCATTTTTCGGCTCAGCCCCTCTCCGGACGGGCCGCAGTTGACCTTAGTCACGGAGACCCATGAAACGCTGGCCACGCGCCTTCTGGTGCAGCGCGGAGGCGTTTATGTAACCACCAGCGACGTGGCCAAACTGTTCCGCTTGGGGGCCGGTCCGGTGCCCGAAGGGAGCTACGAGTCGCCCGTCAAGGACGCCAAGTTCATTTCCCGTTGGGGAAATTTGAGTTGGCGGGCAGACGTGCCTGCCGGATCGGCGGTTGAGTTCTATTCGCGCGCGGGTAATTCCGAGCGGCCGGACAACACTTGGAGCGACTGGGTAGGACCTTACTCCAACCCTGACGGCAGCCCGATAAAGAGTCCCGCGGCCCGCTACTTGCAGTGGAAAGCCGTTTTGAAGGGCTCGGGGGCTGCCAGCCCGGTGCTCAAAGACGTCACGGTTGCCTTTCTGAACCAGAATCTTGCGCCCGAGATCCGGGGCCTCGATGTCAGCACCGGCGGTGAGAGATCGGCCGGCCCCGGGGGCATATCCGGCGCCGCGGGTGTGGGCATGGGGGCGTCCGCTGGAAGCGGGTTCGGCGGAAGCGCCTCTTCAGCGGGTCAGAACGCCCCGACCACCATCACCTGGCAGGCCGACGATCCCAACGGCGATCGGCTGGTCTACTGGCTTTATCTGAAGGCCCCCGATGAGCAAGAATGGCACTTAGTGAAGGCGCGAATGCACGAGACCACCTATGTTTTGGACCCCACTACCGTGCCGGACGGGGAGTATCGGGCGCGCGTGGTGGCCTCGGATGAGGAGTCCAATCCCCCGGCCGAGGCGCGGCGTGCGGAGACTGTCAGCGCGCCCTTCTGGATTGATAACACACCACCGGACGTGGACGTGACGGAGCAGCGTTTCGAAGGGACGACGGCCGAAATCCATTTCAAGGGCTCCTCGACCGTGTCGCCGTTGCGGAGCGCTGAGCTCTCGGTGGACGGTGGGGAGTGGCGCCCGCTCGTATCGGATGACGGAATTATCGATTCTAGGTCTGAAACGTTCACCGTGCACCTCTCCAGCCTCGGCCCTGGGGAGCATCAGGTGCTGCTGAGGGTTGGCGACACGGCGGGTAATACCGGCGTGGGGAAGGCCGTGCTTAGCTGGCCGCCGGGAGGCGCAGGGTACTCCAAAGGGGCATCCTTGCCCGGCGCGCAAACGCCGCCCCGGTAAGGCCGGAAGGGCTAGAACTGCCCTTAACTGAAAGATACAACTCCCATCCAGAGCGCTGCATCCCATCAGTCGGATCGGACGCAGAGCGCATTGAGAGTGCTTGAATCCAACGGAGAATCGAACCTCGAGGGCTGCGTCCGACGCTCAGCTTGTCGCTCGGGCACAACAGGGAGACGAGCAGGCGTTTGCTGCCCTGTTTGACCTGCACAAGCGGCGCGTGTACTCGCTCTGCCTGCGCATGACGGGCGATACTGCTGAAGCCGAGGACCTTAGTCAGGAGGCGTTTCTTCAGCTCTTCCGGAAGATTGCGACCTTCCGGGGAGAGTCTGCGTTTTCCACCTGGCTCCACCGCCTGGTGGTGAACGTGGTCCTGATGCACCTGCGGAAGAAAGGGCTCCAGCAGATTTCGCTGGACGAGGTTGACACCTCGCAGGACGACCCGGTTAAGCGCGAGTACGGCGACGACGACAAGCGCTTGCTGCACTCGATCGACCGGCTTACGCTTTCGAGGGCGATTGACGCCTTGCCGCCGGGTTACCGGGCGGTGTTGGTGCTTCACGACGTGGAGGGATACGAACACAACGAGATCGCGCAGATCTTAAATTGCTCGGTGGGGAATTCCAAATCTCAGCTCCACAAAGCGAGATTGAAACTGCGCGACGCCTTGCGAAGCCAGCGCTGGCAGGCCCCGGCGAGGGCCCCGGGCGCGGCGGATGCTGCGGGGAACGTGGGTCACGAACGAAGGTAAAATGAGATGGAGGATCGCGGGGGAAACGGCAACGTGACGCGGGCCAGCGAGGCCTGCCGTCAATTCGATTCTGATTTGGAAGCTTATCTCGAAGGTGAGGCCCGGCCTGGGGTAGACGCGCACGCGGTTGAGTGTGCCTTCTGCGCGGCTCTGCTGGCTGACCTGCAGCTGGTCCGCGCGGCGGCCGGCGGACTGGAGCCCGACGAGCCTCCAGCCCGGCTGTGGGCAAACGTACGGGCCGCGTTGGTGGACGAGGGCCTCATCCGGTCCCCCCGCCAGCGAGGCTGGTGGCAGTGGGCTCTACGACCGGTTCCGGTGACGGCCCTTGCCGGACTCCTTCTCGCGGGTTTCCTGTATTACATGGGGTCCGGTGGGTCCCTGCGGCACGACGCACACGTGGCACAAGGGGCGGTGGCGCTGGTGGACCCCAACCTTGCCCAGAGTATGGACAAGATGGAACAGGCCTTCCGGGTTCGGGCGGTCGGGCTCGATCCCAGGGTTAAGGTGGCATACGAGAAGGGTCTTGACTCACTGGACGCGGAGATCCAGGAATGTAATGCCTTCCTGTCGCAGCAGCCGGATGACCTCCTGGCGCGCGAATATCTGGCTTCGGCGTACACGGAAAAAGCCCGGGTGTTGGCCTCCGCTCTGGAGCTCGGGGATGGCAATGTTCAATAAGAAATGGTGTGCTTCTCAGCGTATTTCCGTTCTCGGGCGCCGCGCCGTCCGGACAGTGTTGGGCCGGTGCGGCCTGGTGTTGCTGCTGGTCCCCTCAGGACTCCTCGGGGCGGCGGCGGGAAACCAGCTGGAGAAGACCATCCAGTGTATCCCGACTCCGCGAATCAGCATCTCCAATCCCCCGGGCGGCGTGGTGGTGGTGAGGGGATGGGACAAGTCTGAGGTGCACGCGGTCTGCCTGCCCGCGACTCCGAAAGTCACCATCGACTGCGATCAAGTGCCCGCCCGCGGCGACGCCGAAAAGGTGCGCTTTACCACCCAGGTGCTCGATACGCAGGCGGGGTCACAGGAAAAGACCGTCAACTACGAGATCGACATTCCGAGCGGGGCGAGCCTTGAGATCTACAACCCGAGTGGCAGTGTCACGGTGGAACGGGTGAGCGGTGACGACGGGGTTGAATCGGTCAGCGGCTCGGTCTCTGTGCGTGACGGCGCCGGCCACACGTCGGTAACTTCCTTGAGTGGAGCCATCGAACTGATCCGGCCCACGGGCCGGGTGGAGGCGACCTCCATCACGGGCGACCTGCGCTTTACGGCCTCCGAGAGCGCCAACGTGCACGCCCAAACTACCTCGGGAGCCATCTTTTTCGATGGCGACTTTGTGCCCCTGGGTGAATACGTCCTCAGCTCCTACGGGGGAAACATGGACGTAGCTTGCCCCACTTCGGACTCCGTCGAATTGCGCGCGCGGACGGTGCGGGGCAAGGTGAATAACGAGCTTCGGCTGAAGCACGCGCAGCCGCGCTCTCCTTCTGCCCCAGGCAACGGCTTTGGCGTCCAGAACCAGGGCGACGCCACCGTTGAACTCAAGTCCTACAGCGGTACCATTCACGTCCATTCCCGCCCGTGAACGCGGCACCGCTCACCCTCCCTGTCGTCCGCCCGGCGCGCGCGAGGCGGCGGGCGGAGCGGATGCCGGCGCACCTTTACCATCACCGCAAGCGCTTTGCCCAGACCTCCAACACGTCTACGTGTGGCCCGCGAATTTCGCTACAATAAGTCATCCCTGAACGCGTGAGGGTTTGATCCATCATGGCCGTACCGCGACCCCGGCTCGTCTATCTGGTCGGCTTCATGGGCGCCGGGAAGTCTTCGGTCGGCGCCGAACTAGCCCGGGCTCTCCGCTGGCCATTCATCGATCTCGACACGGCGATCGAGGCCGGACAGGGCTTGAGCATCCGCGAGATCTTCGAGCAGGCCGGCGAGGCCTTCTTTCGCACCCTGGAGCACGCCGCGCTGACGGAGTTGATCAAGTCCGAGCCTGCCGTGATTGCACTCGGGGGAGGAACGTTTGCTCAGGGGCCGAACGTGGACCTCATTCGCGAACGAGGCGGCACCTCGGTGTGGCTGGAGTGCTCCACCGATGAACTCCGGCGCCGCTGCGCCGGGATCACCAATCGCCCGCTCTTCCGGGACCGCGCCAGTTTCGAGCAGCTCCTGGAACAGCGGCGGCCCTACTACGAGCTCGCCGAGTACCGGGTCTCGACCGAAGGGAGAAGCGCTGCGGACGTGGCCGAACAGATCCTGCGGTTGTTGCTCTTTTCGCCTTGACCATTGTTTCTTTCGGCTGGCGGTGCTAGCGCATAGCGCCGGCGGCGATGGGGGGTAGCTCGAGCCGCCGATGAATCACGTAGAGGACGAGTTCTACTCGATCCGACACTCCGACCTTGTCGTAGACGGAGCGAAGGTGGTTCTTGACGGTTTGTTCGGTAATCGAGAGGTGGCGGGCGATCTCACGGTTGCGCCAACCCTGCAGGAGACAGCTCATCACCAGGCGTTCACGGTCTGTCAGGGTGTCGACGGGGCGGACGTTGGCCGAAGGCTCGCTTAACTCGCGGGCCATCGCGGCCACTTGCTTCTTGGGCAGCCAGATCTCACCTTCGTCGATTTTGCGCGCGCATTTGACGAAGAGCGAGGGATCGGCAATTCTCAGGATTACGCCCCGCGCGCCCGCCTTCATCAAGTCGAGCGCCACGACTTCGGTGAGTTCCGACGCCGTCACCACCACCTTGCTCTTGGGCGATCCCTGGCGAATAGCCCCCAGGATGTTCTGGCCGGCTGCGGTTAGCATCTCGAACTGGACGAAAAGAACGTCAGGCTGCAGTTCGCGGGCTTGCGGAACAATGTCCTCCGGCCGGATGATTTCGGCAACCACCTTAAGGTCATCTTCAGCCGCCAGCAGCCGTTTTAATCCCAGGAGAAACACCCCTTCCTGATCTGCAATCAGGATCCCGATCTTGCGGAGCCCGGCGCCGTCGCTGGCCGCCGGAGAGCCTTTCAAGAGCCTGGCCGCGGCGCGGCGCTTTGCGGGTTTCCCGTGTGCGGTCCGGCGGCTGGCAGGCTGTGGGACGTTCGGCGTTCGCACGATGCTTCAAACCTCGGAATTTGTCGGCACGGCGAGTCCGCTCCGGAATCGAAATCGAGATAAGGATCTGCGCCGGACTGAGCCCGGCGGACGCCAGCGCGACTTCAACGAACCGGCGCTACCCGACCGGTGGTTCCGGGACGCGTATTTCGAAAGGGCGACGTCAGTATCCGCCGGCTTATCGCGGCGCCCGGCGCACGCGCGTTGCCTGGAGATGCCCTCCGCTGCTAATCTGGGCCACGAGAGGCGGTGCTCGCCGGGCCCGCCCCTGAACCCGCCGGCTTCGTACCCTAAACCGGCAGTGTCGATACCGCCCACCAGAATATCGGCAGAAGCGAGGAGAACCATGAAGCTGGGAGAGATCGCGTTCCGCCTCGAATGCAGCGTTGAAGGAAGTGCCGAGATCGAAATTAGCGGCGTCGCGGGGCTCGAAGAGGCATCCGAGAGCGAACTGGCGTTCCTGGCCAACCCGCGGTATTTCCGCAAAGCACTGGACACGCGGGCGGGCGCGGTGATCGTCGATGAGGGGACGCGGCTGCCCGGGCGGAACCTATTGCGCTCCGCGAATCCGTATCTCGCCTTCGCCAAGGCGGTTGAGATGTTCGCGCCGCCATTTCCGGCTGCTCCGGCCATTCATCCCACCGCCGTCATTGACCCGAGTGCCCGGGTGGGCCGCAATCCTTCCATAGGACCCTACGTCGTGATCGAATGCGGAGCGTCATTGGGCGACGACTGTATATTGAAGAGCTTTGTGGTCGTCTACCGGGGCGCGCGGATCGGGCACCGCTTCCTGGCGCACTCTCACGCCGTGGTGCGCGAAAACGTGGAGATCGGCGACGACGTTATTCTGCAGAACGGCGCCGTCGTGGGGAGTGACGGCTTTGGCTTCGCCCGGCAGACCGACGGGTCCTACTACAAGATCGTT
>DATJAQ010000376.1:0-4268 GCA_035516075.1 Terriglobia bacterium
CGTACAATAACGTGATCCGCACCACCCTTCAAGCGCTGGCCGGGGTGCTGGGCGGCACGCAGAGCCTGCACACCAACTCGCTCGACGAAGCGTGGGCGCTGCCCACCGAGGCGGCGGTCACCTTGGCGCTGCGCACCCAGCAGGTGATTGCGCACGAGAGCGGAGTGCCCGACGCCGTGGACCCGCTGGCCGGCTCCTACTTCGTGGAGAAGCTGACGCTCGACACCGAGCGCGCCTGCTGGGACTACTTCGACCGCATTGACGCCATGGGCGGCATGGTGGCGGCGGTTGAGAAGGGTTTTCCGCAGCGCGAGATTCACGAAGCGGCTTACGTCTACCAGCAACAGCTCGAACGCAAGGAAAAGACGATTGTGGGCGTGAACGAGTTTGTGACCGATGAGAAGCGCCCCATTGAGATCCTGGTGATTGACGAGGCCGTGGCGCATCGTCAGAGTGAGAAGCTCGCGGAACTGCGGGGGATGCGCGATAACATCCGTGTGGGCTCGGCGCTCGAGGCCCTGGGCAGCGCCGCCGGGACCCACCAGAACCTGATGCCTTACATCCTCGAATGCGTGCGGGCGTACGCCACTTTGGGCGAGATGTGCGATGTGCTGCGTCGCGTCTTCGGAACCTACGAAGAGCCGGCGTTCGGGTAGAAGACAGGAGTCAGAAGTCAGGAGACAGGATGGGCTCAGGTTCGAGGGGTTTCTCCAGGAGTTCGCCTTGGTGATGCTGACTCCTGTCTCCTGACTTCTGTTTCCTGCTTTTCATCATGGACAAACGAATTCGAGTTCTGGTGGCCAAACCCGGCCTGGACGGCCACGACCGCGGCGCCAAGATCGTGGCGCGGGCGTTGCGCGATGCCGGCATGGAGGTGATCTACACCGGCCTGCGCCAGACGCCCGAGCAAATTGCGCGCGCCGCCGTGCAGGAGGACGTGGACGCCATCGGCATTTCTATCCTCTCCGGCGCTCACAATACTATTGTGCCGCGCATCTGCGAGCTTCTGCGAGCCGAGGGTATGGGCGACGTGCTGTTGCTCGTAGGTGGCATCATCCCGGAGGAGGACATTCCCGGTCTTAAGGCCCAGGGTGTGGCCGAAGTCTTCCAGCCGGGCGCCTCCACCCAGGACATCGTCGAGTTCATTCGCAGCCACGTCCCGAGCAGGACAACCTGAGCTTGGGCGCACTTCCTTCCGTGAAGCTTTCGAGCGACAACTCCATCGCCATCCTGACCTTCGCCGACGACCCCGGGTATCCGCGCCTCAGCGGCGCCGTATTGGCCGGGTTGCGCAATCATCTGCGCGCGGTTCATTCGGCGGGCTGTTTTGAAGGCGTGGTGATCGCGGCCAATTCGCGCTCGTTCGCCACGGGCGCCATGCTCGAGGAGGTCTCCGCCCTCGGTGGCGTGGCCGCCTTCGAATTTGCCCGCATGGGCCAGGCGCTCTGCAGAGAAATTGAGGGTTCGCTGCTGCCGGTGGTGGCTGCGATTCGAGGTTTCTGCCTGGGCGGCGGGCTTGACCTGGCGTTGGCTTGCCATCGCCGGGTGGCGGCGTATGATTCAAGCTTCGGCTGCCCGGGGGCGGCGCTGGGTCTGGTAACGGGATGGGGCGGAACCGTGAGGCTCCCGCGCCTGGTCGGCCGCGCCGCAGCCTTGCAAATGCTCGTCACGGCGGAGCGCCTCCCCGCGGCCCAGGCGCTCGTACTTGGCCTGGTTGATGAGCTTGCGCCACTGGCAGACCTCATCGCAGTTGCGGCAGACTGGGCACGAAGATCGGCGAGTAGCGGGTAGGGAGTAATTAGTAGGCGGCACCGAGCGACTGGCAACTGACGACGGACCAAGGACGAGTGACTAAGGACGTCTTCCAGCTCCCATGAGCCATTCACGGGAATTCGAGACCGCTCCGGGCGGCATCTCAAAGCGCGCCGCGCAGCGCCTCATCCAGCGCGCGCTCGTGCTCGCCGGCCGCAGCCGCATTGTCCATCAGCACATCCGCGAGGCCGACCTCACTTCGGTGTGGGTGATTGAGGACTGGCGCCTGGCGTGGGCGGTGACAATCCGGCGCGGCGAACTCGATTTTGACCGCCGCCTGCCCCGCCGGCCCGACATCCGGGTATCCTGGGCCACGGCCGCGGCGTTCTTCGGCGAGGGCGAGACTCCCACCCGGAACAATTTCCAGCCTCAATACGAGGGGCCTGCCGGGGCGAGGCGCACCTGGGACGTGGTCCAGCGCGCCTTTCAGTCTGCGCTCCGCGAACTGCTTCAGAATCCCATCGACGGAGACGGCCGTAGCCTGGTGTAGGGACGTGGGGGTAGGGCTGTCGCGGCCGGGTTGACAGGGGCGCCGAGTGCGGTAGAATGGATTCGAACGAACGTTCGATTAATCTCTAATGGCGATGCCACGGCACACCCACGGCAATGGACGGTCGGCGCCACCCGCGCGGGCGGCGCGAGCCTCCGAGGCCCGTGACCGAAAGCTCGACGCCATCCTGCGGCAGGCAGCGGCGGTCTTCCGCACCCGGGGCTACCATCAGGCTTCCATCCGCGACATCGCCCGCGCCACCGGCATCAGCCTGGCGGGCCTTTACTACTATTTCTCCAGCAAAGAGGAGTTGCTCTACCTCATCCAGCGCCACGCCTTCGAGACCATCCTGGAGAGCGCCCGCGCCGGCATGGCGGGGCTCGAGGATCCGGAAGAGCGGTTGCGTTCGTTAATTCGCCGTCACTTGGAGTTTTTTCTTGAACACCCCAACGAGATGAAGGTGCTGACCCACGAGGAGGAGTGGCTGGGACGGGAGCGCGGGCGCGAAGTGCGCGCCATCAAGCGCTCCTATTACCAGCTCTGTTTTGAGCAGGTGGAGGCCCTGAAACGCGAGCGCCACCTTGCCCAGCTCAACACCCGCCTGGCGGTGCTCTCGCTTTTTGGAATGATGAATTGGATTTACACGTGGTACAACCCCAAGGTAGATCCTGGCGCCGCCGCGTGCGCCGGGACGATGGCGGACATCTTCCTGCGCGGGATTCTGGGAGCGGAACAGCCCGGCGGTTTGAACGACGCCGCCTTGGCCATTGCGCGGGCGGACCGCTCGAATTCGGGCGGGCCCAGGCCCACCAACGGCGGTTCTGTGCACGAACCGCGAGTCTCGCGCTCCGGCGCACGCGCATCACAAAATTAGAAGGAGAATCGCATGGCGACAACCGTGGCAGCGCCCGTCACCGGGACTCTAATTAACTACCAGGCCGAAGATGGAATCGCCTGGATCGAGATGAACGATCCGCCCGCCAATACCTACACCTATGAAATGATGCAGGAGCTCGACGCCGCCATCCTGAAGGCGCGGATGGATACCGGGGTTCACGTCATTATTCTGCGCGGCGCGGGCGACAAGTTCTTTTGCGCAGGCGCCAACATTCGGATGCTCTCCAGCGTTACGCCGGAGTTCAAATATTACTTCTGCCTGCACGCCAACGAAACCCTCAGCCGTCTGGAGCAGACACCCAAGCTGGTGATCGCAGCCCTCAACGGGCATACGGTGGGCGGCGGCCTCGAGATCGCGCTGGCGGCGGACATTCGCCTGGCGCGGCGCGACGCGGGCAAGATCGGGCTGCCTGAGGTTGCCCTGGGCGTACTGCCGGGTACCGGCGGCACACAGCGGCTCTCGCGCCTGATCGGCAAGTCGCGCTCGATTGAGCTGATGACCACCGGCCGCACGTTTTCGTTTGAGGAGGCGGAGGAAATCGATTTGGTAAATCAGGTGCTTGACCGCGATAACTTCTTCGAAGAAGTCACGGCGTATGCCCGGCAATTCCTGCCCCCCGGCAAGGCGGCGCGGGCCGTGGGCCGGATCAAACGGTCCGTGCAGTCGGGCCTGGAAATGCCGTTCTCGGAGTCGCTGGCGCTCGAGCGCGAGCTGCAGCAGCAGCTCTTCCAGAGTGAGGACGCCCACGAAGGTCTGGTGGCCTACGTGGAAAAGCGCACGCCGCAGTTCAAGGCGAAGTGACGAAGTTGTCCGTTGTCCGTTGCAGCCGCTTGCCGGGCACAGGGGCGGGAGCAGAGCTGGAATGTTGTTTGGATTCAAGGGGTTGGATGCTGTGGGTACTCTGCCTGACAAGGAATTAGTGGTGCGCCGAGGCCGCCGGCGAGGGTGGCGCTCAGACCGCCCAAAAGGCCTGTTCATAGTCCGTCGTCAGTTGACCGGCGAAGCCGGCGGCCGGGCACAGTGGCGGGAGCAATGCTGGAATGTTGTTTGGATTCAAGGGGTTGGATG
>DATJAQ010000377.1:0-26942 GCA_035516075.1 Terriglobia bacterium
GCCAGCCGGCCCGCTCCACGACGGGCCGCTCAGGGCAGGTCCAAGTCGAGACGGTAGAGGTCACGGGTGCCCAAGTCCCTTAGCACGAGCGGAGAACCATCAGGCGTCACACCGCTCCAAATTCCGAAGAGGCCCGTCAAAGAAAAGTCCGGCGCGGCGACGATCTGCTCGATCTTCCCGGTGGCCGCGCTCCAGCGGAAGATACCACGACGAACATCGCCGGCAGAGAAGTATGGCGTGCGGAAGTAAGCGAATTCCCCGCCTTGGGACCAATGGGGATAATCCGCGTCATTCGCCAGCACCTGAACGCTGTGAGAATTCATGTCATAGAGCACGAGCCGGAGCTTTTCCCACTGAAGAGCCACCGCACGGCGGCCATCGGGAGAGATCTGACCGTACCGAAGGCCGACGGTTCCCGGCAGTGCGGAGACACGCTGTGTCCTAAGGTCAAGCCTCGCCAGGTTCCGGCTTGAAGCGGTGCTGTCCGAGCTGGAATACAGGATCGATTTCTCATCCGCCGCCCAGGAAGGGTAGGCTTGCCAGTCATTCCCGTTGGGGGCGGCCAAGACCGGCGGCCCGCCATCCCGGGAGATGAGGTAAATCTTCTCCGGCGCTCCCGGCCGGGGAGAGGCTTGGAACGCCAATCGGGCGCCGTCAGGCGCCCACTGGGGGTTCGAGGCACGCATGGGGTGGAAGCTGAGCTGAAGACGCTCGGAGCCATTCAGGCGGCTGCGAATGAGGTTTCCGTCGGGAAACTCGACGTACGCCATCCACTGCGCGTCCGGCGAAAAGGCAACGTGGTCCGCCGAAATGCCGTTGGCAAAGGGCACGAACTGCGCCGAGTCCGCGTCGTATCTCAACAACTGGCCGCGCAGTGTTTCGCCGACCGCGAAGATACTCTTACCATCCTTGCTGGGAGTTGGCTGATAGAACGCCAGCGGGCCTTGCGTCAGCTGCACCGGCCGGGGATCGATGCGCCGCCAGGTTGCGCCCCGCTCTCGCAGCGCCCAGATATCGCGGGCGCCTTCCGTGACGGCTGAAAAGAAGAAATATCGGCCGTCGGGCGTCCATCCACCGGCCTGCGCCCCTCGGGAAGTTTCCCAATCGGGCAGCAGATCGCGCGTGGTGTGAGCGGCGAGGTCCGCTTCCCAAAGGCGGGCGCCGTTGATTTTGGGATCGAGCAGCGAAAAGCGCAAGGCCCTGCCGTCGGGCGACCAGCGCAGATAGACGGGCTCGCCAGGCAGACTGGCCACCTTTCGCGAATTACTGCCGTCCGGGTTGACCAGATAAAGGTCGGAGTCGACGGCATGGGCGATCGCATCCCCGCCGGGCGACCACACACACGCACGAGTCCGTAGTTGGCCGACGGGCTGGGGCGAACCCGAAACTACCGGCACTCTCCACAAAGGGTGTGGCACGTCGGTACTCAAGTCGACGACGAGAAACTCGGTGCCGTCCGCGGAGATGTCGTCAACGTCCATCCGCGGCAGAGGCTTGCTGAGAGGGACGGCCTCCCCGCCGTCCCGGGACACGTAGAGCAACTCACGATCCTTGCCCTCCCGGTCGAAAGCGCGGAAATAGATGCGCGGACCGTCGGTCAGCAGCTTGGTGTTGTGAACCACCGTGCCGATCTGCGTGATCTGGCGGATACGCGATACCCTTGGGGGCGGTAAAGTGGGGCGAAAGACCATAGCCGCCACTAATGCGACGCCCAACGCCGCCAGGAGGACCGAGGGACGAATCCAGCGACGTCCCGCCGTCACAAGCGTGTGACCCGCCGAAGGCGCTTCCTCAATCACAACGCGGGACCGTGAGTGGGTCTCGACGATCAGATCCTCGACCTCTTCTACTGCCGGAACCGTCCGCACCCTTTGAACAAAGCGGTAGCCCCGGCCAGGCACGGTCACGATGTAACGCTGTTCGCTGCTCGTGTCGCCCAAAGCCTTCCGCAGCACAAAGATGTTCTGTGCCAGGTTGGATTCCTCGACGAACGTGTCGGGCCAGACACTCTTCATGAGGTCGTCTTTGAGAACCAGTCCTTCGCCTCGCTGGACCAGCACGAGCAGGGTTTCGAAGACCTTCGGCTTCAGTGGAACAGGCTTCTTCCCGCGCCACAGCAGGCGCTCTTCGGGATCAACCCGGAAGGGCCCGAACTCGTAGAAGTTCTTTCCCTGCTTACTCATAGCAGCGCTAACAAATTCTGAGAAGTTTTTGAGAGCCGCTTAAAGACTTCCTCGGGCCGCCTCGCGCAGAATCTGCCGTCTTCGATGGGACCGGCCCCAAAGCTCGTGCCGCACGCGGCAGGCAATTTACGACGGCTTCTGCGTTGGGCAAAGCGATTGGCGGTCGTGATGGCACCTCGGAAGAGCGTCGCGATCACCATCGAAACCGACCGAGTCGTGATCGTGCGGCGACGCCGTTCGATAGCGCCGGCAGACGATTCGAACGGGAATTATAGTTCAGCCCTCGAGGAATGTCATCCAGTTGATACTGACAATAAGCAGTAAAGAAACCTTCGACGCAAGGTTCAAAATTCTCGGAGCTTTTAAGGAGGAGTTAACAGTGCAGCGATTCGTGAGGGTGCTTCAAAAGCTTGGAATCGTAATGGCTGTTCTGCTGATATCTTGGGGAACAGCCAAGGCTCAATCGTGGGCGGCGGTCACGCCATTTCCCGGACTCGGCGCAGGCACGGCCATACTGCGTACCGATGGCAATGTCATGGTCGAAGAAGTGGATACCACCGGCTACGCGACCGGCAACTGGTATGTGCTGGTGCCAAATTCTGCCGGCAAGTACGAAAGTGGAACCTGGCTTCTCGAGACGTCGACGTCGAGTTTGGGATATGCGCCGCTCTACTTCGGCTCGGCGGTGCTGCCCGACGGTAGGATTGTGTTCGAGGGTGGCGAATACAACTTCAGTTCAAAGGACGACACCACTTTGGGATTCGTCTACGATCCCTATTCGGGTTTTACGGGAACGTGGACGTCCATAAGTCCCCCCAGCGGCTGGACCAAAATCGGTGACGCTCCGACCGTGGTTTTGGCCCGCGGCCAGTTTATGCTGGGAAGTTGCTGCAGCCATCAAGAGGCTCTGCTCAATGCCTCGACCCTGACTTGGACGACCACCGGCTCGGGCAAGGCTGATTCGAACTCCGAAGAAGGCTGGACTCTGCTGCCCAAGGCAACCGGCAACGAAGTGCTGACCGTCGATACGCAGAATGGTAAGGAGTCGGAGCTCTACAATCCTAGCGGCGGAACATGGTCTTTGGCAGGCAACACCCCATCCTTCCTGGGCAATAAGTGCGGAATGGCCATTGTTCCGGAGATGGGACCCGCGGTGCTCCGGCCCGACGGTACCGTGTTTGCCGCAGGAGCGAACAACAAAACCGCGATCTATAGCTCCTCGACGGGCAAGTGGTCGGCGGGGCCTTCCTTCCCCACAGGATATGGCGTAGCGGACGGTCCAGCGGCCATCCTGCCCGATGGCAACGTGCTGGTCCAGGCGTCCAACATCGACCCATGCTTCTACCCGCCGAGCTTGTACTATGAGTTTGACGGCACAAACCTGAACCTGGTGCCCGGACCACTTAACGCCGCCAGCGAGGCGTCCTACACCTCGCGAATGCTGGTGCTGCCTCATGGCGGGCATATCCTTCACACCGATGGCACGACTGACGTTGAGATCTACACCCCGGCGGGCTCGGCGAAAAGCGCGTGGAAGCCTGTCATCACTTCCTACCCCGCGACCATAACCACGGGCACGACTTACACCATCAAGGGAACGCAGTTCAACGGTGTCTCGCAAGGCGCCGCTTACGGAGACGATGCCCAGTCTGCCACCAACTTCCCGCTGGTGCGCTTGACCCTTGGGGGTTCCACGTACTACCTTCCGACCTCGAACTTCAGCAGTATGGGCGTCCAAACCGCCACCCAGGTGGTGTCCGCAAATTTCAATCTGCCGATCTCACTGGGCACAGGCTCCGGCACGCTGGAGGTGGTGACGAACGGTATCGCGTCGGCAGCGGTAAAGGTCAAAGTGAAATGAACCGGCTGAACGGGCCGGGACTGCTACACGACGGACACCGATGCTGGTTCGTCCGGGAATCGCTGGCGTTGCAGTGGGCACCTGGGCGTCCGCGTCCGTGAGCTGCGCCAAGCCTGAGTGTCGAAGCGGCGCAGCATCTCCGCGCCGGCATTCTCGATCTTGCGCCGTTAGTTCTGCTCCTTAATCGGGTCAAAACCAAAACTCGAAGGAGGACGATAGTGAAGACCGCGAAAGTGGCATCGGCAACAGTTCCGGCGTGGAGATTTACGTCCCGGCAGGATCTGCCTAGAGCGCCTGGAAGCCCACGATAACATCGTTTCCAAGCACCATCACTCGCGGTACGGCCTACACGGTGAAAGGCACCCAGTTCAACGGCGTGTCGCGGGGCGCCGCTTACGGAGACGACATGCAGGCAGCTACAAACTTCCCGCTCGTCCAGATTGCGAATAACAGCACGGGACATGTGTTCTATGCGGAGACGAAGAACTTCAGCACCATGGGAGTTCAAACCGGGAGCACAGTGGTTTCCTGCACGTTCATAGCGCCCACCTCGATGGAGACAGGAGCATCGTCGATGGTCGTTGTGGCGAACGGATTTTTGTCAAGCGCAGAAGCCATTGTGGTGAATTGGACGACCGGCGCGCACGATTGAGCGTGGCTCAACCTGGTATCTGAAGCTTTCCCTCAATGCCTCCAGGTTGAGCCGCGCATCAGCCTACGAACGGCCGCAGGATAACCGCCGCGAACCCTACAACAAAGAAGGTGAATGCCAGCACCAGCAGGCGCACACGGCGTCGAATCGCGTCAGCTCCGCTATGCAACGGCCCCCTTACTGACGGCTTCAATTTCTGACCGCATTTCGTCACCGGTGCGGCATCCGCACTAACTTATTGAAAAAACAACGAAGATAAACATTCTCGCTTTCTCACCCTTCCCTACCTTCCCATTCAGTGGTGGTATGGCGATTGGGTTGGCGGTGGGCTGCAGCGGCGATGTCCTCATCGCCGCCATTCCCGCCGGTGAGGACACCGGAGCTGCAGCGTCCCAGAAGGTGTCCCGAGCATAGTTGAAGGTCGGAAGGGGGGCTGATTCATCTTACGCTACTTTCTCCTTAGAAGGCTGATGGGCAGCCTGGCGCCGGTCGTTCTTTTCAGACCTGCGCCAGTGCTGCCCGGTTTGTCGCGGGTGACGACGGCGTCGATCTTTATGGCGTCGCCACCGCGCACCGGACAGCACCTTTGCAAATGGGGTTGTACCGCAGCTTATGTTGAATGGAAGCGAAAAGGGGCGGTGGTAGACTGGGGCGGGAGGGCTTCGAAGTGCTGATGTCTGGTGCAGGCCTAAAAAGAAAGGCCTGCGCCAGTCGGCCGCCCTGGGGACGAAGGCCGGGGCGCCGTAGATACAGTTGGTGTATACTTGGAACATGGCGATCACCAAGGTATTCCGGAGCGGGAACTCCCAAGCGGTGAGGATTCCCCGCGAGTTCCGGTTTGAGTGTCAGGAGTTGGAAATTCTGCGGCGCGGCGACGAGCTTGTGCTGCGCGAGCGGCCGCGCAGCCTGGCGCCAGCATTCGAGCTTCTTGCGGGCCTTTCCCCCGACTTCTTCAGGGGCGGGCGCAAACAAGCGCGGCCCCAGAAGCGATCGCGGTTCTGATGCGCTACCTCCTCGACACCGATATTTGCATTTACATCGCTAAGCGGAGGCCCGCCTCAGTCCTGGCGCGTCTTGAAAGCCTGCGGCCCGGAGACGTCGGCATGTCGGTGGTGACGTACCTGGAGCTGCTTTACGGGGCCTCGAAGAGCCAACGCGTGGAGGCCAACCTGGCCGCCCTTGACGAGCTGCGCCTTCTGATTCCGGTCCAGCCGCTCGACGCCGCGGCCGCCGGGCACTACGGCCGCCTGCGGACCGCGCTCGAGAAGAAAGGAACGTCGATTGGCGCTTACGACCTCCTGATTGCTGCGCATGCGCTCAGCCTGGGGCTGACCCTCGTGACCAACGACCTCCGGGAATTCGGGAGAGTTGCAGGCTTACGGGTGGAAGACTGGGCCTAAGAGCCTAAATGACAAGCAAGCGTAGCGCAGCCCTGTTCTGCAGGTACTCGGCTGTCGGCATTTGCCGTCGCGCCGTTCCTCACGCCACGAGACCTTGCAAATCTGCCACGCGGTAGTTCAGACCTGCGTTGAAGCTGTGGGGCATTCCGCGACCCGACCACCAGGAAGCGCAGATCCACGAAAGAAGGGTCGGCGCCAGCCGGGCCACCCCGCCTCCGGCGTCGAGTTGCGTTCGGCGGCGGTCGGGCGCATCCTATAGTTGCGGCAGGAAATCGATAATGGGAATCCGTGCTCACACTGTTCGAGCGCCCGCCCGTAACCCTCAACCCGACGAGCTCTCGCAAGCGGTTTGAACCGGAATTCTGCCGGAGCCGTGATTCAAATGCAGACTGCCGGAGGGGGTATGAAGAAAGAGGCGAAGAAACAGCATCCAATCCACGCGAGCGCGCCCAGCCGTCGTAAGTTCCTGGGCAAGATGGGTACGGCGACGCTGGCCGCGGGCGTACTGGGCGGCGCCCCGGGCGCATTAGCCCAACCGAGCCAGACCGCCGGTCCCGGCGGGGGTCCGGCGAATGTTGGCAAGAGCCTGTCCGGCAACCGGGTGCTACAGGCCCTGGGCATCCGGACCACGGCAGCCCTGAAAGACGCTGCCCTTCCCGTTCCGCCGCACACCACGAACGGCGACCAGCAGCGTTATTCCGACCACTCCGCCAGCTATAGCAAAGGCCTGCTGCAGGACGACATTTGCGTGGTCAATCCGGCGGCGTGGTCTTCGTTCACGAAGGCCCTGCAAAGCGGCAAGTCCAGCGACTTCGAAGCGATCATCCTGGGCGGCACGCGCACGCTGAACGGCCCACAAGGGGCTTATGCCTTCGATCTGGCGAGCGCCGACGCGTCGCAATTCGGCGATGCCCCTGACATCGGCGATCCGGGCGGTCCCCACCTCGTACCCCCGTTCGATCAGGTCACCAGCGAAGCCTATGGCACGCAACTGGTGGAGATGTACTGGGCTTCGTTGCTGCGCGACGTGCCTTTCACCGATTTTCCCGACGACTCTACGGCCGAAGCAGCGTGTGCTGAACTGTCGAGGATGCCCGCCTACCGCGGCCCAAGGGACAGCCATGGAAATGTCACGCCTAAGCTGCTGTTTCGCGGCGGCTTTCAGGGTGAAACCATCGGCCCCCACCTGTCGCAGTTTACGATCACGCCAACTGCCATGGGCCAGGTTCCGATGGAGATGCGGTGCATTACCTACGTGCCGGGCGTAAACTACATGGAAGACACAGCCACATTCGCGCAGGTGCAAAATGGCATCGGCACAGGGCTCAGCAACATACCCGACCCGACGGCGTGCTACCTGCATGACTTCCGTGGACTTGCGGCTCTGACTTATATCGACCTGCCCCTACAGGAGTACATCACGGCGCTCTGTGTCATGGTGTACACGTTGAACATACCCGTGAACCCCGGCAGCCCGTACGCCCAATCCAAAACACAGAATGGCTTCTGCACCTTCGGCGGACCGGATTTCGCGGCCACGATGAGCGACTTGACGGCGCGCGCCCTTGACCACGTCTGGTTTCAGAAGTGGCTGGTTCACCTGACGCATCGACCGGAATGGGGCGGAGGGCTGGTGCATCAGATCCTGAGCGGCAACGGCGACAAAGTCCAGGCTCACCCCAACGCCAACGTTCTAAACTCCAAAGCGGTTGCAGAATCTCAGCGCCGGAACCCTTATCACACGTGGCTCCTTTCTCAGGCGTTTGCCGATGGTTCTCCGGCGCACCCTTCCTATCCAACCGGTCACGGCACGGCGGGCGGCGCCGCCATTACCATCCTGAAGTTCTTCTTCGACGGCAATTACGTGATCCCGCATCCCTTGGTGCCTTCGAGCGACGGCCTTTCGCTCCAGCCATACAGCGGGTCGGACGCGGGAGAGATCACGGTGAATACCGAATTGAACAAGATAGTGCGGAACGTCAGCTTCGGCCACGGTGTCGGGGCGGGCATCCACTGGCGCTCCGATACCGATCAGTCGATGCTGCTGGGCGAGGCGATGGCGCTTAGCTACCTTCGCGACAGGGCCAATACTTACCACGAGAAGTTCAGCATCAACATCACCAAGCTCGACGGGACGATAGTAACCATCTCCAACGAGTAGTCCTTTCCACCTCTATGGGGCGGCCCGGTCCTCCGGGCCGCCCTCTTTCCCCGCCGCGGGTGGCCCCTCTCTCGCACCCAGGGTCTGCGCCATCGCTCCCAGGCCATCCGCAACCCCCATTAGGCTGGCGGGCACGGAGCGCAGGGTTGCGAGCGGCCCCCAAGCGAAGTCCAGCCCGGATTGTTTAAGGCGCAGGCGGCGAGGGCGCGGATCGGCATGGCCGCTCGACCTCGAGGCCTCGTCGAACGCTCCCGCCGCTCGACACCCGCGAATCCTTCAACGCGCGCTTCCGGCCCGGCGCCCCTGTGTTATAAGGGAAGGCTAGCGGTACGGGGCGGCTTCCCTGCCCTTTTGTGGCTATCACATGTCGGGAATCATCGGATACATCGGCAACAAGCGCGTGGTGCCCGTCTTGCTTGAGGGCCTGGAACGTCTGCAGTACCGCGGCTACGACTCGGCCGGCCTGGCGGTGGTGAACGACGGCATGCTCGAAGTAAGGCGCGCTACGGGCAAGCTGCGCAACCTGCGCGAGGCCATCCGGCTGAATCCGCTGGACGGCACCTATGGTATCGGCCACACGCGCTGGGCCACGCACGGCCCGCCCACCGAAGAGAACGCGCACCCGCATCGCGACTGTCACGGCACCGTGGCCGTGGTGCACAACGGCATCGTCGAAAACGACCGCGAGCTGAAGCAGGAACTCGAGGCCGAAGGTCACACGTTCGTGACCGATACCGACACCGAGGTGATCGCCCATCTGATCGAAAAGTACCTGAAGGCGCCCGGCGAGCAAGGCGCGAAGGCGGTTTCCCTGGAAGACGCGGTGCGCGCTGCGGTACGGCGGCTGCGCGGCGTGTTTGCGCTTGCCATCATTTCGACGCGCGCTCCGAACGAAGTGGTGGCCGTGCGCCAGGGTCCGCCCGCCGTGATCGGCCTCGGCCGCGACGAGTATCTGGTGGCGAGCGACGTGCCCGCCATCCTCTACCATACGCGCGACCTGTTTTTCCTGGCCGACGGAGACGTGGCCCTGCTGACGCCGAACGGCGTCAGGCTGACCGATTTCGACGGCCGGCCCGTGACGCGCCGCGTGCAGCACATCACGTGGGAGCCGGTACTTGCCGAGAAGGGCGGCTTCCGCCATTTCATGCTCAAGGAGATTTACGAGCAGCCGCGCGCCGTGCGCGACACGTGTCTGGGCCGCATCTCGCCTGAGACGGGCGAAGTGTTTCTGGACGAACTGGAAATCACCGAAGACGAATTCCGCGCCTTCGCCGGCATCACCCTGGTGGCAGCGGGCAGCTCGCGCAACGCCGGCCTCGCCGGCAAGATCATGATCGAGCGTTTGGCGCGCGTGAAGACGGACGTGGACTACGCCTCGGAATTTCGCTATCGCGACCCGCTGGTGGATGCATCCACCCTCACCGTGCTCGTCACGCAGTCGGGCGAGACGGCCGACACCATCGCCGGCCTGCGGGAAGCCCGCGCCAAAAGCTCGAAGACCCTGGCCATCTGCAATTCGCTCGGCAGCGTGGTAGCGCGCGAGGCCAACGGCGCGATCTATACCCACGCGGGACCCGAGATCGGGGTGAGCGCCACCAAGACCTTTACCGCCGAGCTCGTAGCCCTCTATCTGTTCGCGCTGTACCTCGGCCAGACCCGCCGCCAGCTTGCGATTGAGGAGGCGCGGCAGCTTCTGGCGGATCTGACGGCCCTGCCCCGCCAGCTCGAATCGGTGTTGCAGCACGACGAGGAGATCGAGGACCTGGCGCGCGAGTACCACCGCGCCACGGACTTCCTGTTTCTCGGGCGCGGCTTACACTTCCCAATCGCGCTCGAGGCGGCGCTGAAAACCAAGAAGGTATCGTACATCCACGCCGAAGGCTACCCCGCCGGCGAGATGAAGCACGGCCCGGGCGCGCTGATTACCCGGGGCCTGCCGGTGGTGGTGATCGCCACGGCCGACGCGCACGCGGCCGACTCGAAGCTGCGCTACGAGCGCACCCTGCTCAACATCAAGGAGGCCAAGGCGCGCGGCGCCAGCATCATCGCGCTGGTTACCGAAGGCGACGTGGAGGCGAGCGACCTGGCCGATCACGTCATCAAATTGCCGGCCACCAACGAACTGCTCTCCACCGTCCTCGAGGCCGCCCCGCTGCAACTGCTGGCCTATCACCTGGGCGTTCTGCGCGGCTGCGACGTGGACCAACCCCGCAACCTGGCCAAGTCCGTAACGGTGGAATAGGTACCTCGACCCAACCCGCTCGAAGGGAGACCCGCATCGATGCCCACACGTATGCTCGCGGCCGCCGCGCTTGTGCTGGCGAGCTCGCTCGCCGCCAGACAATTGCCCGCCGCTTCGCAGACGCGCCAGTTCGACGCCCGCGATCCGCTCAAAATCGTCGCGGTTTACAGTGGCAGGTGGCACTCGGAAGACGAGACCTTCGACACTCAGTTCAGTAAGGCGTCCAAGGAATCGGTCGAAATTGCGAACACCTGCTCCACGGACGGCGAGTTCTACGTCTGCCATCAACAGGTCTCGAAGCCCAGCGGCCCGGCGGGCGCTATGGTGATCTTCCTCTGGAATGCCAAGGATCGCCTGATCGACACTTACGTGATGCAATCGACCGGGGGGAACGCCTACCATGGCCACCTGGTGATGGCTGGCGATACCTGGACGTGGCAGGCTGCGGCCCCGGACAAGAGCGCGCCCACTCAATGGCGCACGTTGAACACTTTTTCCGGAACCGATCATATCGTCTACCAAACCCAATTCTCGAGCGATGGCGGCGAGCACTGGACCACGACGCGCCAAGGTAAGGAAACCCGGGTCGTACCCTGAGGGCGCGGCAGCCACCTGGAGATCATCCTCGGAGCGCGGCCCCCGCCAGGCCCGCCTGGTAATAGCGGCATTCGAGAACCAGCGGACATCGTTCGCACATCGGATGGTTTCTTCGGCACAACTCCTGTCCATGGCGACGCAACACGAGGTGAGCGCGGATCAGCCAGCCGCAGTTCCCCTCGTGCTGATGTTCGATGGCCTTTTGCGCGGACCTGTAGCTGGCAGAATAGCTTTTTTGCTCCTGCCCAAATCCCAACCGCAGCAACACCCGCAGGCCGTTCGACTCGAGCGCAGGCAGAGGATATACGCGCAGGAAGAGGAGGATCTTCTCGGCACCCGGCTCTCCGATACCGGGAAACCTTTGCAGGGCCTTCCTGGCCTTGGACACCGGCAGGCGCAGCACTGAATCGAGCTTGCCTCCAAACTCTTCTTTCGCGATTCTCGCCACCTTCCGCAGCTTTTCGGCGAAGGTCGCGGGCAAAATGCCGGCGCCGGCAATCTCCAGGAGCTTCTCATTCGGAGCCGCCAAAATGGCGTCCGGCGTCAATCCCACCTCGCGCTTGAGCTTCTGAAACGCCTCGCGGCGGCGCGCGTCATCGGCCAGGTACGCTACGTTCTCCCACAGAATCATCTCCAACGCTGTCCCGGGTGGCGGAAGCGCTTGGCGGCCGTAAGTCTCCTCGAGACCGGCCACCATCCTCTCCAGGCGTGTGGCTTCCATGCCCGCCATTTTCGTTCGCACCAAAACAGTATTGCCGCCGCACTCTGCGTGACAGACAAAGCTCGCCGCTGAGCGGCGATTCAGGCGCTCTCCTCGATCGAGCGAAGCAGATCGTAGTCAAATTCACGCAGCTTGCGCAGCCGGCCCGCAACCGGTTGCGGCTCGGTGATGGCGCCGGCCTTCATGGTGAAGAGCGGCTTGATGCGCCGCCGCGCCACTTCCGTTTTCAAGTGCGTGTCTTCGAGTGGGAATTCGCCCTCTTCAAGCGTGAACGCGAAAAGGTCCGCCTGGGCACCCAGGCGAAGCGTGCCCAACGCGCCCCCACGGCCCAGCGCGCGCGCCGGAACCGCTGTGGACTTGAGGATCACCTCATCCAGGGCCATGCCGAGGTGCAGAAATTTCGTCATGGTCGCCGGCATATCGAAAGCCCAACGTTCCACCGAGTAGCGGTGCAAATCCGTGCTGATGGTGTCGGGGAAGAACGCGTGCTCGAAGGCGCGGCGCGCCACCTCCCAACTGAAACTGCCGCAGCCGTGGCCCACGTCAAACACCACGCCCTGGCGTCGCGCCTCGAGCGCCTCGGGAATCAGGCGGCCGCCCGTCACGATGCCGTCTCCGCGCCCCTCGAAGCAGTGCGTCACGATGTCGCCGGCGCGCAGGCGCCGTAGGATCTGCGGCGTCGCGGCACCCTTGCCGATGTGCACCATCAGCGGGCGGCGCGTTTCGGTCGCCGCTTCCAGCGCGGCGTCGAAGCCCGCCAGGCTGTGCCCTTCCTTCATCCGGACTTTTATGCCGATGGCAACGGCGGGGTTTTCTTCGAGCACCGCCACGGTCTCGCGCGGCCGGGCGTAACGCGCGTCCTCAAGCTCGCCCGCGAACGAAGTGGGAATGCCGCAGGCTGCGATGTTCACGAAGGCCAGCACCCGGACGCGGCTGGCCGCGCAGGCACCATCGCGAAAATCGGCAAAGTTGATGCAGCCCGTGGTGCCGGCGTCCACCACGGTGGTCGAGCCCCGCAGCAGGGCGAGATCGGGATCGATGCCCCAGGCGCTCGCTTCGTACCAGTGCCCGTGGAGGTCGATGAGGCCCGGACACACCGTGGCGCCGCGCAAGTCGCGCTCGGGCGTGCCCGGCGCGGCCTCCAGGGCCGGGCCCAGGCCGGCGATCACGCCGCCGCGCACTCCGACGTCGAGCACCGCGTTCAGGCCCTGGACGGGGTCGATCACGCGCGCGCCCCGCAGGACCAAATCGTAGGCTACAGGCGTAGGCTTGATGGTCACCGGAAAGGCTCCGCCCGCGCCCACCACCTAGGGTGCGGGGACAAAAACGATGGAGACCGGCGAAGACACTTTCACCGCCTCGCCGGTGGGGGTGAGCTTGCCCGTTGTCGGGTCGATGCGGAAAACGAAGATGTTGTCGGTATCCTGGTTCGCCGCCACCAGGTACTGCCCGGTGGGGTCGATGGCGAAGCCGCGCGGCGTCTTCCCCCGGGTGGGCACGTGCTCCACGGGCGTCAGGGTGTGCGTTTTGGGATCGATGGCGAACACCGCCAGGCTGTCGGCGCCGCGATTGGAGGTGTAGAGAAACCGCCCCGAGCGCCCCATCGCGATTTCGGCCGCGTCGTTCGCGCCCTTAAAATCCGCGGGCAGGGCGGAGACGGTCTGGAGCTCGTGCAGAGTGCCGGGCGCCGGGTCATAGGAAAACGTGGTGACGGTGGAAAGGACTTCGCTGAGCAGGTAGACGAAACGGCCGGTGGGATCGAAGACAAAATGCCGGGGCCCGGAGCCTGGGCGCACCGCGGCAGAGGGCGGCTGGCTGGGCGCGAGCGTCCCGCGGGCCGAGTCGAAACGGTAAACGAACAGCCTGTCGAGCCCAAGGTCGGCCACGAGGGCGAAACGATTGTCCGGCGACACCAGAATCTGGTGTGCGTGCGGCCCTTCCTGGCGCTCCGGGTTCACGCTGTGGCCGTGGTGTTGGACGAAGGCCGAGGCCGGGCCCAGCCGGCCGTCGCGCTGCACCGGGAACACCGACACGCTGCCGCTGGTGTAATTGGCCACCAGAACGTGCTGGCCGCCGCGATCGAGCGAAACGAAGCAAGGATCGGTGCCGCCCGACGCCACCTGGTTCAGGAAGGCGAGCTTGCCGGTGGTGCGATCGATGGCAAAAGCGCTCACGGCCCCGCTCTTTTGGCCCTGGAAGCTCTCGGCCTCATTCACGGCGTAAAGAAAACGGTAGCGGGGATCGACAGCCACAAAAGAAGGATTGAGAGTCTCGGCCGCCAGGGCGGAGGCGCCGAGTGGGGTGAGCCGGCCGGACTTGAAACGGTACACGTAGATCCCCTTGCTTTCGCGCACCGTGTAGGTGCTGACGTACATCAGGTAGGAGCCGCTCGCATCGGGCTCAGCGCTCGAGTTGGCAGCGGTGCGAGCGGAGGCGGCGGCGAAACACGTTGTCACAGCAAGGAGCAGGACAGCGAAATGATTGAACAGCGAGATTTTCATGGCGATATTAAACTACAACTGCGCGCCAGGTGGGAATACCCACCTGCGCGGGAACCGACCCATCGGCAGACGCCTGGCGCGAAACGGTTCCCCGGCTCTCCCCTGGGCTGTGCGACCTCGTAAGCGCGGAAACGGTTGATTTCATGGTACATCGTCGCTCTAATTGCAGTTTTCGGCGAAAGGCGGCGGTTCGTTGCGCCACCATGCGCGCCATCCTTGATCCCAGGCCGTCCGGCGCTGATTCTAAAGCACATTCCAGCTTCGCTCCGAGGTACCTTGAGCCGCCGGCCCTGGACGCCACTGCACGAGCCACGGTCTGGCCCCTCCTTGGCAACGGCCGGCGGATAATCGGGTGCAATTGGCCACTGACGCCGCAAAACTTCCCCGCCATTCCTTGAGAAAGGCTCATTCCTTACCAACTTGGCGGTCTTAGGGCCTTTCTCAGCCGTAACCCATTGAAAAAAAGCGGGATAGCCACAATGGCTTCGCCTCCGCCAGTTTCGCCGTAGCAGATTGACCTGAATAGAGTTAACCCAAATGGCTTCGGGTGGCTTTTTCCCTAGGATTAGGACCGGGTATTGGCCATTGGGCAGTAGCCGAAAAGCGAGGCTGGGTGGCTCTAACATCGAGACAATAACTCTATCATAAACTCCGAAGTGAAGTCAAGCGGAAAGGCAAGGTCACGCGCGAACTAGTGGCCGGCGCGGCCAGTGTGCCTCCGGGTGTCAATCGTCACAGCGACTTGTGAGCATCGTCACCGCCAAGACTTTTGGCGGTTCGTACACTTGAGACGCTCGGCAAGAATTTTGCGTCTGCAGGAGGAGAAAAAGAGATGAAAGCACTTTGGAAGTACGGGTTAATGCTCGGAGTTGTGCTGGCCCTGGCCACCAGCCTGGGTTGGACGAAGGCGAACGACAACAGCGCTGCCAACAAAACTGCTACGGTCAACATCAGCGTGGTCACCACCATGCCAGACGGCGCGTTGCTGCAGCCTGGCACCTACAAGATGACGTTCTTTGCTGACCAGAAGGCGCCTGAGGTGGCCTTCTACAAGAACGGCAAGCTGATCTGCAAGTGCCCGGTGAAGATCGAGAGTATGCCGAAACCGGACTACACCCGGCTGGAATACACCACCGGCGAGAATGACACTCACACCCTCACCGGCCTGGCAATCGGCGGCTGGGAGCAGAAGCTTGTCTTCGGCAAGGGCGATGCAGAAAACGCCGGAAGCTGAGTGCGGCGTTTTGTAATTTCGGCAACAAATCCGGAGTGGGGCGGCGCCAACCCCCTCCTTCTGTGGCGAGCTGAGCCGTAGGGGCGGGTTTCAAACCCGCGTCTACGGCTCACGCCCGCGTGTGGCCGACTATTCCCGGCCTTGGCCGCGCCGGCAATCGGCCGTGTTCACAGGCTCTCCCGCCGAAATTCGTTAGTCAGCGGCTCTGCACAAGCGCACAAGTCCACTTAGCGGCAAAAAAAAAAGCAAAAAATGAACCTCCCCTTCCCAACCGGCCGGCAACTGCATCGTGATCGGAGGCCCGGCTAGGGAGGGCGTAACCGAAAGTGGACCACTCGCAAGGCACTATTCGTCCGGCGACCCATGTATTTCAACTTTAGCCCAGTCCATATCGGCCCCGTCCGAAGCGGCGAGGGCGTTTTGGTGAGGCACGCTTTTCCGCGTGATCCACGCCGGCTTCACCCCCCAGTCGAGAAGTCAAGTTGCTCAGTGACATGGAGTTAGCGCTCGCTCAGTATCCTTGTCGTGGGGGGCCCGGGGAAGCTCGGTCAGCCGCCCAGTGAACCGCCATCGAGTCCCCAAGCTGCCTTCCGGCATTTCGGGTCGGGCTTTGGCACCGCGGGTGCGGCGCAACCGCAAGACTAGAGGTGCGTGCCACCGGACTCCTGCCCGGAATCGGTCTTCCGGCGTCGGGGCGCCGCGAGCAGGAGCTCGCGCGACCCGGGGGGCTTCTTCTCATTTGACGGCGCTGGAGCCACCGATTACGCTTTAGTACCGAGAGCCACTGTAGTTTGAATCCGGAGAGTGCAATGCCGACAAGCCAGTTTCCGCGAAATTCCGCCAGTTTGAAAACCCGGAAGAGCGCAGCCGCCGCGGCGATTCCCCTTCTCGTGCTATTCGCCGTCCTTCCTGCCACAGCCGCCGTCCCAGGAGCGGCTGTCGCTTCGCGCCCCAGGGCCGCCGCCCAGGCGCGGGTGCAGGCGGCCTACGCCCGCCTGCCGCTGAGCTTCGAGGAGAACCTCGGCCAAGTGAAGAACGGCCGCGAAGTGCAGTTCCTCTCGCGGGGCAGCGGGTACACGCTGTATCTCACCGAGTCGGGGGCCGTGCTCGCGCTGCGGCAGCCCGGCGGGTCCAAAACGGCCGCTCCGACGGTGGTGCGGATGCAGCTTGCGGGCGCCCATTCGACGACGAGCATGAGCGCACTCGAGGAACAGCCGGGCAAGAGCAATTATTTCATCGGCAACAACCCTTCAACGTGGCGCACCGGCGTGGCCCATTACGGCCGGGTGGCGGAGCGCGGCGTTTACCCCGGAATCGACCTGGTTTATCACGGCAATCAGGGCCAGCTCGAATATGACTTCGAAGTGGCGCCGGGCGCAGACGCCCGCGCCATCCGGCTCATGCTGGACGGAGCGCGCAAGCTGCGCACCGACGCCCAGGGCAACCTGATCGTCAGCGTTCAGGGCGGCGAGTTGCTGTTTCACGCGCCCGTGGCCTATCAGGAAATCGGCGGCGTGCGCCGCGTGGTTCCAAGCCGTTACGCCCTTAGGAAGAGGAACCAGGTTGAATTTCGTCTGGCGAAGTACGATAGACGCCGGCCGCTGGTGATCGACCCGACTCTCGCGTATTCCACCTACCTCGGCGGCTCCAATATCGACACTGCGAACGGGATTGCCGTGGCGCCCGACAACACGGCGTTTATTGCCGGCGGCACCTTCTCGACCGACTTTCCCACCGAGCACGCTCTTCAGCCAAACGCCGGCGGACCGAGCGACTTTCCTCAAGATGCGTTTGTGTCGAAGATCAGCGCCGACGGCGCCACGCTGTTGTATTCGACTTACATGGGCGGTTCAGGCACGGATAGCGCCCAGGGCATCGCGGTCGATACTTTTGGCGACGCCTACGTTGCCGGGTATACGGATTCTGCGGATTTCCCGGTGACTCCACTCGCATTCAACACCCTTTGCGGAAGCGACGGGGAATGCGGAGCCACTTACAACAAGGCCGGGTTCATCGTTTTCAACGGTTTCGTGACGGCATTCAACACTGCCGGTTCGGCACTGAACTACTCTACGTTGATCGCGGGATATCAGCAGATAGAGTGCAACGCCATCGCCCTTGACAGCGCCCACGACGCGTACGTTGCGGGCGAGGTTGGACCGCCGATCGTGCCCGAGCAAAACGGACCGGCGGGTTACTTTACGACGTACCGCGGGTTCCAGACCGTCGCCGGCGGGGCTGGGGATGCCTTCGTGCTCAAGCTCGACGCCACGGCCTCCTTCCCCTTGTACGCCAGTTATATCGGAGGTTCCGACGAAGACATCGGCTTTGGCATCGCCGCCGACTCGAACGAAAATGCCTACGTGACAGGCCTGACGTACTCCGGCACGACCGATCCGACGCCCTTCCCCGTCACCGCCAACGCCTTGCAGAGCGGTTACGGCGGAGGGGGTGATGCGTTCCTGACCAAGGTGAATACCAACGCGACAGGTGCGGCGTCGCTGCTGTACTCGACTTATATCGGAGGTACGGCACTCGAACAGGGCCGGGCCGCGGCCGTGGACACCAGCGGGAACGCCTATCTGACCGGCACGACGACTTCGACTGCCGGCACCCTCGGATTCACGGTGCCTGTGGGTGCGTATCAGCCGGACTGCAAGCTGGATACGGTCGGCCAGTGTGAGGGGGACGCGTTCATCGCCAAGCTCGACGCCACGAAAAGCGGCGCGGCGTCGCTACTTTACTTCACGTACCTGGGCGGCTCCGGGGCTGACGCGGGCTATGGGATTGCACTCGACCCGAGCAATAACGTATACCTTACCGGATCCACAGTCTCGAGCGACTTCCCCGTAACTGCCGGCGTGTTCCAGGCGCAGTACGGCGGCGGGAACGCGGACGCCTTCGTCTCCAAGCTGACGCTCGGCGGCGCTGGCGCCAGCGACCTCGACTATTCGACCTATCTGGGCGGCAGCAACACCGATACCGGGTACGGCATGGCCGTGGACACGAGCGGATCAGCGTACGTGGCAGGCCAGAGCTGCTCGGTTGACTTCCCTATTGCGCACGCGCTGCAAGCCGAGCAGACCGGCAACTGTGATGCCTTCATCTCCGAAGTTACGACCATCGCTTCGGGACTCGCGCTCAACCCGGCCGGCCTGATCTTCGCCACGCAGAACGTGAACACCACCAGCCAGCCGGAGATCGTCACGCTGACGAACCTCGCGGACACCGCGGTGACGATCGATAGCATTGCCATCAGCGGCGATTTCGCCGAAACGAACACCTGCGGCGCGTCGGTGGCCGGGAATGGCACCTGCACCATCAGCGTGACGTTCACGCCTACCGAGAGCGGGCCGCAGAAGGGGACGATCACGCTCACAGATAGCGCGCCGGGCAGTCCCCAGATCATTAATCTCACCGGCAGCACATCGTCCGTGACCCTCTCAGCTTCCAACCTCTCCTTTGGGGATCAGGCGCTCGGCGCTTTAAGTTCGCCGCTGACCCTTACCGTAACCAATATTGGGACCACGGCGCTCACCATTTCGAGCGTAGCCGTGAGTGGCGCGTTTTCCGAATCTACGACCGATAACGGAGACTGCGTGAAGGCTCCGCTTCAACCCAGCACCGACTGCGTGATCGCTGTTACCTTCACGCCGGTCATCGTAGGTTCGACCACCGGAGCGCTGGCGATCAACGATTCCGCAGTCGGCAGCCCGCAGGTGGTGTTGCTGACGGGAACGGGCGTTGCGGAGCCGGCCGTCACGCTTTCCGCCACAAGCCTGACCTTCGCGAGCCAGATTGTGAACACGACGAGCGACGCGCAGGTGCTGACGATTACCAATTCCGGCACGGCGCCTTTGACCATCAGCGGCGTTACGGCCACAGCCGGCTTTGCTGAAACCAACACCTGTACGGCGTCGGTGGCGGCGGGCGGCATCTGTACGATCAGCGTGACCTTCACTCCGACGGCGGCGGGAGCGGCGCTCGGCACTTTGACGATCACGGACAACGCGGCCAACAGCCCGCAGGTGGTTTCACTCACCGGCACCGGGGCCGCGTCGCCAATTGTGAGCTTGTCGCCAACAAGCCTGACTTTCGCTGCGCAAGACCTGACTACCGCGAGCTCGCCGCAGTCGATCACGCTGAAGAACACGGGCGGAGCCGCGCTGGCCATTACCAGCATCACCTCCAGCGGCGACTTCGCCCAGACGAACACCTGTGGGAGCAGCGTGGCGGCAGGGGCCTCTTGCGCGATCAACGTCACTTTCACGCCTACGGTGGCGGGCAGCCGGAACGGTTCGGTGACGATTACGGACAACGCGGCGGATAGCCCGCAGGCAGTTCTGCTGGCGGGGACTGGGTCAGCCGCGCCGGCCGTCAGCCTTTCGGTGACCAGCCTCAACTTCGTGGCCCAACCCGTGGGAACCACCGCCACTGCTCAAACGGTCACCGTGACCAATTCGGGCACGGCCAACCTCACCATCACCAGCGTGGCGGCCACGGGCGCCTTTACCCAAACGAACACCTGCGGAGCCACCCTTGCGCCGCAGGGGACCTGCATCGCGAGCGTAGCGTTTGCGCCCACCGTGGCAGGCACCGCTTCCGGCACGTTGACCCTCACTGATAACGCGCCCAACAGCCCGCAGAGCGTATCGCTGGGGGGCTCGGGCTCGGACTTCTCTGTGAAGACCACGCCGGCTTCGGGCAGCATCGTGGCCGGCAGCACGGGAAGCTTCAAGGTGACGGTGACCCCGTCCTTCGGGTTTAACGCCACGGTGGTGATCGCGTGCGCCGGCCTGCCCGCCGCATCCACCTGCACGGTGTCGCCGAACTCGCTCACGCCCGACGGCGTGGATCCGGCCACCACCACCCTGACCATCGGCACCACGGTGCGCACCATGGCCCCGCCGGGAAGGACGCCCAAGCCGCAGTTGCCGGGAGTCGGGGCGCTTCCCACGCTGTGGCTGACCACTCTGCTGGCGCTACTCGGAATGGCGGCACTGGCGGCGAGTCGACGCCGTCCGCGGCTGGCCCTGGCGGTGTTGTCGCTTACGCTGTTCGCCCTGCTGGGCTTCGCCGCCTGCGGCGGAGGATCCGGCTACGTTAACCCCACGGGCACGCCTTCGGGGAACTACTCCATCAACGTCACGGGGACCTCGGGTGGCCTGTCACATACTGCTACCATCAATCTGACGGTGCAATAGAACCGATTACTGCGGATTGGAATGGAATTGGGAAACTCGATGTCAGGAATCAGGAGACACTGAATGCGTATCGCTTACCGGTTCATCGTGGCGCTGATGCTTCTGCCCTTGCCGGCCCTGGCCCAGCAGACTCCGCGGGTGGAGGTGTTTGGCGGATACTCCCACCTGGTGGGGAATTTCAGCAACTCCGACTTCAATCTGAACGGCGCGGACTTCTCCGTGACCGAGAATCTGAACAAATGGTTGGGCGGCACCCTGGACTTCAGCTCGCACTTTGGGACGGTGGGCGGGTTCAAGGTGAACTCAGAAACAATTATGTACGGGCCCCTGTTCGCCTACCGCAAGAACCCGAGCGTGGTGCCGTTCGGCCACGTGCTGCTGGGGGCGGTTCGCGGCGGTCCTGAGTACCTCGGCATTTCCGACTCGGAGTACCGCTTTGGAGTGCTGGCCGGTGGAGGTGTGGACCTGAAGATGGGGAAGCGGGTGTCGTTGAGGATCATTCAGGCCGACTATCTCATGACCCGCTTCAGCTCATCGCGGCAGGATAATATCCGGCTCTCGGCAGGAATCGTCCTTCGCTTCGGGCAAAAGTAGCAACCAGCCGGCGTCGAGGAGCCGCGGCTGAGGGTGCCGGAATCGGCGCACCCGAGCCGCGTTGCGCGGTCTCGCTGAAAGGTCAGCTCAGGGTTCCTTGGTGCCGCTCCGCGGCCGGGCGGCCATGCGGAGGTGGAAAGATAACGAGCTTCGTAACGCTTGGGTAGTGGAATGTGTAACCTGATGAGCACAGAATTGGTGTAACCATCCGCCTAACCTCCCCCCTTTTGCCGTACCCTCCGACAGTGGGTTCGTTTGGTCAGAAGATCTCGCATCGCCATGGATGGCCGGGCTTGTCCATGCTGAACCTTCGAATAAGAGGAGGGACGGCACCTGGCGGGTGCCCAATGCTCCGCACCCCAGTGACGCCCGCTCAACCCGCGATTGGCAACCTGGGTGCGGGCTACACGGGTTCCGCGTCAGGAGGGATCGTTGGGTTAAGATAGACCCAGGGCGCGGGTTCGATAGCGCATCGGACAGCGGTGCCCTGAGCGCCCGGCGAATTGCGCCGGCCGGGTTCGGTAGGATCGACGCGTGGCCCCCTTGCCCCCGCCCTCATGGTGGTGTCCGGTGAGGAGGTGTCCCGTCGCATTATCCGTGAGGTCACAACGTGTACGAGGGGGTGCCGAAGTTCGGGTTGATCTCGGAGGAGCGCCGATACCGGAGCTTTTCTGCATCGCTCTCGGCTCTGTGGGAAACCGATCCGCGCGTAAGTCCTCTGAGGCTGAATTCCGCTGGGGTGTGGCCGCGCGAGCGTCGCGCGATCCCCGCACTGTTTACCTCGCTGCTGCTGCACTTTTCGATCGGCTACTTTTTCTACAGCGTACCTCTAGGGTTGCTGCTCCAACGGCTCGTTCGCCCTTTTCGGGATACCCAGGAGGCCCAAGCGCCCCTGGTGGTATACAAGCTTGAGGCGTTGAATCTCGCGGACTACCTTCCGGTGCAGCAGCCTCCCGCACCCGGGGCTGCTCCCGGGCGCGGAAATGCCAGAAGTCCGCGAGCCCCGCGAGGCAGCGCCCGCCGCGATCCGCGCGTGCAGGTAATCTCGAATCCGACCAACCCCGATAACTTCAAGCAGACGATCCTGCAACCGAACTCGCCCCCCAAGCTGACGATACCCAGGGACATCCCCCTGCCGAATCTCATCCTGGGCAGTTTGGCCCCGGCGCCGGAAGCCCCCAAGCCGCCGGCTCCTCAGCCCAAGGCAAAAGCGGAAGTCCCGACCCCGCATCCGGCGGTGGCGCCGAAGCCGGCTGCACCGCCAATCCCGCCCGACCTGGCGATGGTGCCGAAGCTCCCACCGCTACCGACACCCAGCCTGGAAGTGCCCGCGCTGCTCCCGGCGCCGCCATCCACCGCGAAATCCGTCACGCCGTTGCCGCTGGGTCCCTCGCGAGCCGCGGTAACGGCCGAAACTCAGCCGGCTGCAAAGCCATCCGCCCCGGCGGCGTCGCAAACGTCCGCCGAGGGCCAGCGGGGAGGAGCCGCCAATTTGGTGAGCCTCAGCCTGAACCCGACACCGCTCGGCAAGGTGATCGCCTTGCCGCCCGGGAACCGTCGAGGCGCCTTCTCCATTGCGGCGGCAGGCGGAGCGAGTGGCTCTCCCGGCGGCGACTTGAACGCCAACGTGCCGGCTGGAAGCAACGGGATCGGCCCGGGAGGGGATACGAGCCTCGCAGCCGGGGCGGCCGGGAGCGGCGGCGGAGGGCCTGGTGATGCTGCACCGGGAGCCATGCACAGTGTTACGGGCGATACCGGGGTAACAGGGGTCTTCGTGGGCGGAACCCTGCCTCCGCTTCCACCCGAGAAGCTCGTTTATCCCGTCGATGAAACAGCGGCGCGGCTGCACCGGCCGGGCCTGGTGGTCAGCAGTAGTTCCGGCGGAGGCGGCGGCCTGGAAGTTTACGGGGTGTTGCGCGGGCGCAAGATTTACACCATTTACCTGCCCATGCCGGGAAAGAGCTGGATCCTGCAGTTCTGCGCGGGGAACAGCGCGCCCCTGCCGGGCGCGCAGACGCGCGTACTTCAGATCCAAATGGAACCGCTGCTGGTGCCGCCCACGGCGATTGACCAGTTCGATTTCCATCGGCCTCCGGTTCAGATCGACAAGCCAAACCCCATGATCATCCTGCACGGATCTATTTTGGCGGACGGATCGGTCGGCAAGCTCCAAATCCTCAAAGGCTTCGGAAGTCTGATCGACGAGGCGGCGGCGGCGGCCTTTGCGCGCTGGAAATTCTCGCCGGCGCTACGAGGCGGAGATCCGGTCGCGGTAGAAGTGCTGGTGGGCATCCCGGCGATGGCACCCGGCCCCTGAACAAGCGTGGTCACCAGGCCGGAGCCGGCCCGCCGTGACTTCGGATGCCAGGAACAGCGGGAGATTGAACTGAACGCTCAAGCGAACCGAGCGGCGCTTTTCCTGGCGCAAGCTGGGGAGGGACGGCAAGGGCCTGGCTCACGTGAAAAGGCAAAGATTTCACTTGCAGCCTGGTTGTTTTGCTATTCTATTCCTGTCTGGTAATCGGGTCTGAAGATGGCCGCGCCAAACATTCCTGAAGCCGCGGCCAACCTAGCGCTTGATACTTGACGCCGATGCCCAATGTGCTAACCTCCAGGCAGTCCGGATTGTTACCAAGGCACGACAATCCTGTCCGGCCGTTTGGCGCACCCGGAAGCGGTGGAGGCGAGGGGCATCGGAGCGGCGGGCTGCGGCTTGTATTCTGGCCTCGTGAGAATCGTGGAAAGGAGGGCGGGAACGCGCGCCAGCGGTAAGCCGCTCCGTTCACGGATTGTTGCTGCAAAGTTCCGCCGAGCTTCGCACTGACTGGACTGCCATGGGTGAAGACAACTCAATCCGGGTTTCGTTCCACACCTCCGATACCGACTTCGGCCAGGTTGTGGGACGCGCCTTGGGCCCCGGCTTCGAGGTCACCCTGTGCTCCGATTTCAAACCTGCCTCTTCACCGAACCAGCCGGACATGTGCGACGCAGTCCTGTTGGATTTGCGGCCGGTCGGCGAAGCAAACGGGATGGAGTCCATGCTGGCGCGGGTCGAACCCTTTCAGGATTCCGATATTTCCGCTCCCATCATCGCCATGATCGAAGACGAGAGCATGGAGGTGGCGGGCCGCCTGCTGGAGCGCGGTGTGTACGACACGCTCACCTGCCCGCCCAATGTGATGGAGCTGCGCCTGCTGCTGCGGCGCGCCTACCGCTTTCACGAAGTCGAAAAGGAACTGCAGCGGCTGCGCGCGGAGCAGGCCAGTGCAGGCCGGCTGGACGAGTTGATCGGCTTCACCGAGAACATGCAGCAGACTTTCGCTTTGGCAAGGCGTGTAGCCCCGTGTGACGTCAATGTCTTGATCACCGGGGAGACCGGCACCGGCAAAAGCATGCTGGCACGCGCCCTCCACCGCCTGAGCCCGCGAAGCGACAAGGCTTTCGTGGCGTTCTCTTCCGCCAACCTGCCCGAGAACCTTGTGGAAGACGAGCTTTTCGGCCACGAACGGGGCGCTTTCACGGGGGCGATGGGCTTGCGCCGGGGGCGCTTCGAAGTGGCCGATGGCGGCACGCTGTTCCTGGACGAAATCGGCGACCTGCCCCTGGGCCTGCAGGCCAAGCTCCTCCGGGTGCTGCAGGAGCGTACGTTCGAACGACTGGGAAGCAACACGCCGATGACCGTCGATATCCGCCTGATCTGCGCTACCCATCGCAACCTCGAGGACATGGTGAAGCGCGGCGAGTTCCGCGAAGATCTGTACTACCGCTTGAACGTGATTCAACTTCCGCTACCGCCGCTCCGTGAGCGGGGCGCCGGGATCGCGGTGCTCGCTCAACACTTCATGGTGCGCTTTGCCGGCCAATTCGGGCGCAAACTCAATCGCTTGTCGCGCCTGGCCATCAAGGCCCTGGAGGAATACGCCTGGCCAGGCAACGTTCGCGAACTGGAAAACGTGATTCAGCGCGCGGTGGTGCTGGCGGACGGGCCGACGCTGGAAGTCTGGCATCTCCCGTCCAACCTGAGGAACGGCTTCGAACAGGCGCAGGCCACCCACTCGTACGAAGAAGAGGTGCGGGAGTTCAAGCGGAGATTGATTATCCGCACCCTTCGCGACTGCGGCGGTAACAAAGCAGAGACGGCTCGCGCCCTGGGACTCGCCCGGGGTTATCTCCATCGGCTCATCAACGAGCTTAAGATCCAGTCTGAGGAGCCCCCGGCCCCGCCGGGCTCACCTGAAGAGGCCCCGGCCCGCACCCGAGTGATGTAGGCTCTCGGAGGGCTGTGGAGTCTAGACCGGTTGTGAGCTGCTCTTCCGAGGCCGGCGCACCCGCCTCGCGGCCTGCCTGTTTCGCTGCGAGCCGAGGCGTACCCTACCTGCTGGCGCACCAGAACTCTGACGGCGGCTGGGGCTATTTCCCCGGCTCCCAAAGCAGCGTGGAAGCAACCTGCTGGGCGCTTATAGCTTTGCAAGCAGCGACGGCGGATTCCAACCTCAGGAATGCCCTGGACGCGGGGTGTACGATGCTCCGTCAAGCCCAGCTACCGGACGGTTCGTGGCCGCCTTTTGCCGGGCGGCCGCAAGGTTGCTGGACGACTTCCCTGGCTTGCCTGGCGTTAAACGCGCACGGCAAAGCGCCGGAACGCGTGGCGAGGGGCCTACAGTGGCTGCTGGCCACCTGGCCGGCGGAAGGCGGTCTGGGGTGGCGGCTGCGCCGCCGGTTGTTCTCGCGCTCCGCCGTCGTTCGGCAGAACCCCGCGTTACGAGGGTGGAGCTGGACCCCCGCCACCGCCAGTTGGGTGGAACCCACCGCTTACGCGCTCATCCTGCTGAGAAGCCTCGGCGAGACACCGCTGCCGGCGAGGGCAGCGCGACGCCGGGAGATGGGCGAGCGCATGCTTTACGACCGGATGTGCCCGGGCGGCGGCTGGAACAGCGGCAACCCATTGGTTTATGGCGTCGGTGGCATCCCTCGGGTAGGGCCGACCGTGTGGGCGCTGCTGGCTCTCGCGCGGTATCGGGAGCGCCCCGAAAACCGGCAAAGTGCTGATTGGCTTGAAAACGAGTTTGCCCATATCCGCGGCCCGGCATCGCTTGCCTTGGCGCACTTGTGCCTGACGCGCTACGGGCGGGTGGTCCCGCCGCTTGAGCCGGCCATTGAGGCGGTTGAGGCCGCCAGCGGACCGCGGCAGCATCTGCTGCTCAACGCTTGGGCGACTATCGCCTCCGCCCACAACTTCCCAAGTTCTTGATGGGCACCTAAGCTAGTTCATGAGTCGGGCATGAATTCGCCAAAAGACAACCTCGTACCTTCGTTCTCTCGTGGGCCTTCCCGCGTGGCCATTCGCAAGGCGAGCGGCTACCAGTCGGATCTGGCGAGTCTGATGTTCGAGACCTTGCGCGAGTTCGACCTCCCGGTGGCGGGAAAAAGGGTGCTGCTGAAGCCGAACTTCGTAGAACCCGATCCGGAAGGCATTATCAACACTCATCCGGCCGTGGTGGCCGCGGCACGCGAATGCTTCCTGCGGCTGGGCGCTCGATCGGTTCTGGTCGGTGAGGGCCCCGGCCACGAGCGAGACACGGAAGCGATTGT
>DATJAQ010000378.1:0-3148 GCA_035516075.1 Terriglobia bacterium
ACGGTTAATGTCGAACGAATCGACGTGCGCTCTAAAAGACGGCTCCACCGCGCAGAACGGGCTGCCCTCGCCGTTCCGCAAGCCAGTCCCGAACAGAAGCTATTGAGGAGACCACCCAGGCACTTTGAGCCGGCCCAGTCCCTTAACCCCTCAAATTTAATCTACCATTTCGCGGCGCGGCTGTCGATAAGTCCCCGCGCCTGTGCGATGAACTCGTCGAGTGGCACCGTGCCCGTATCGCCCGCGTCGCGCCGCCGTACCGCCACGCTCCGGGCGACGGCTTCGCGTTCCCCCACCACCAGCATGAAGGGTACCTTGGCAAGCTGGGCGTCGCGAATGCGTGCGTTCAGCTTTTCGTTGCGGTCGTCCACCTGCGCCCGCAGGCGGGCGGCCCGCAGAGCATGCGCCACCTCGTGGGCGTACTCCTGGTGTTTCTCGCTGATGGGCAGCACCACGGCCTGCACGGGCGCCAGCCACACCGGAAACGCGCCCGCGTAGTGCTCCACGAGCACGCCGAAGAAGCGCTCCACCGATCCGAGCAGCGCCCGGTGCACCATCACCGGGGTGTGCTTCGCCCCGTCGGCGCCGGTGTACTCCAGGCCGAAGCGCCGCGGCAGGTTGAAGTCAAACTGCACGGTGGTGAGCTGCCAGGGGCGGCCGATGGCGTCCACCAGTTTCACATCGATCTTGGGGCCGTAAAATACCGCTTCGCCGGGCATGTACTTGAAGGGGATGTCCATGCGGCGCAGGGTGTTCATCAGCGCGCCCTCGGCCCGCTCCCACTCCTCCACCGTGCCCGCGTAATGCTCGCCGTGGCCGGGATCGCGCGCCGACAGCTCCACCTGGTACTTGTCGAACCCGAAGGTCTTCAGCACCGCGAAGGCAAACTCCACGCAAGCCTGCACCTCGCTTTCGAGCTGGTCGGGCATGCAGAAGATGTGGGCGTCGTCCTGGGTGAAGCCGCGCACCCGCAGCAGGCCGTGCAGCACGCCCGAGCGCTCGTAGCGGTAGACGGTGCCGAGCTCGGCGTAGCGCACCGGCAGCTCGCGGTAACTGCGCACCCGCGACTTGTAGATGAGGATGTGGCCGGGGCAGTTCATGGGCTTGAGCTGGTACTCGTCGTCCTCCACGGCCATGGCGCCGAACATGTTCTCTTTGTAAAAATTCGTGTGCCCGCTGGTCTCCCAGAGGTGGCGCCGCATGGTGTGCGGCGTGAACACCAAGTCGTAGCCGCGGCGCAGCAGTTCGTTGCGCAGCCAGTCTTCGATCTCCTTGCGGATGATGCCGCCCTTCGGGTGCCAGAAGATCAGCCCGGGCCCGGCGTCGTCCTCGATGCTGAAGAGGTCGAGCTCGCGGCCCAGGCGCCGGTGATCGCGCTTCCTGGCCTCTTCAATCTGGGTGAGGTAGGCGTCGAGGTCCTTCTGCGAAAAGAAGGCGGTGCCGTAAATGCGCTGCATGGGGTGCGAGTGCTCGTCGCCCTTCCAGTGCGCGCCCGCCACGCTCAGCAGCTTGAAGGCCTTGATGCGCCCGGTGGAGGGTATATGCGGCCCGCGGCAGAAGTCGAGAAACTTGCCGGTGCGATAGGCGGAAAAGACCGGATCGGCTTTCTCCTCGATCAATTGGCACTTCAAAAACTCGCCCATCTGGCCGAAGATCTTCAGGCCTTCTTCCTTGGGGAAATAGACGCGCTCGTAAGGCAGATCCGCCTTCACCAGCTCCCGCATCTTGGTTTCGAGCTTGGCGAGATCGTCCTCGGTGAAGTGCTTTTCGCGATAGAAGTCGTAGTAGAAGCCGGCGTCGGTGGGCGGCCCGATGCCGGGATGCGCGTCCGGAAAAAGCTCCAAGACGGCGGCCGCCAGCAAGTGGGCGGACGAGTGCCGGTACACCTCCAGGGCCTCGGGGCCCGAAGCGGGGGTGACAAACTGAATCGGCCCGCTCGACTTGATAGGGGTGGTGAGGTCGATCAGGCTGCCGTCCACTTTGGCCACCAGCGCGTCGGAGGCGAGCCGCGGCCCGATGGATCGGGCCACCTCGGCGGGGGTGACGCCGGCGGGGTACTCCTTGACGGCGCCGTCAGGAAAAGTTAGCTGGATGTTGGACATACGCAATTCCGGGAAGCTTCAAAATAGCAGAGGTCGGAGCGGACGGTCAAACGCATCATGAGCGCCCATGAACACGCAGCGTGGGCTGCCCGGCGCGCGCCGTTGACCCTCAGAAGTGAAACCGATACCTCACCTCGCCGTAGATCTGGCGTGGGTTGATGTAGTGCGTGCCTCCGAACGTATTGCTGGCATCGAGCAGGTAGCGCTTGTTGGTGAGGTTGGTGGTGTTCACCGAGAAGGACCAGCTCTCGCCGAAGCTCTTGCCGAGGCCGAGGTCCAGGGTGGTATGGGGCGGCAGGTGGGCCGGGCCGTCTCCGTTGACGAAGCCCGAGCCGAAGCTGACGGCGGGCGTGGCCCAGAACCGCCGCGGCAGGCGCAACGAAAGCACGGCGCTGGCGGTATTCCGCTGATCGTGGTCGAGCAGGAAGTAGCCCATGTCCGTGTCTTCGAGCAGACCGCCGGTGATGGGGCCGAGGCCCTTCGCGATCTGGTTCGAGTAGGCGATGCGAAGCTGGGCGCGTCCCAAGACCTCCGGCGAGCGCACCGTAACCTCGGTGCCGTCGATGCGCGCGGCGAGATCGGTCAAGGGGATGAAAATGCCGGAATCGCCGATCACGTCGTGGTCGAGAAAATTGCGGGCGTTAGTGTGGAAGTTGTCCACGTCGAGCGTCCAGCCGCGAACCGGTATGGTTATGCCGACATCACGCTGAATGTCTCGCTCGCCTTGCAAGGGGACAAAGCCGACGCCCTGATCGAGGGCGAACTGCAGCAGGGGTCCCGAGACGCTGTCGAGCGGCGGCGGCTGATAGTAGTAGGCGTAGTAGCCGTGCAGCACCCAGTTGAGGTGCGGGACGCGGATGCCCGCTCCCAGGCGCGGGTCGGCGGCATTCTCGCTCACCAACCCGCCGTAGTGCGTAAGCCGCACGCCGGCGTTCAGGCTAAGCCACGAGGTGGGCCGGTATTCGTCTTCCAGAAACACAGCGTCGGAGCTGGCCCAGTGCAGCGCGCTCTGCTGGAGCACCTGGGCGCCAGGATTGGCCGTTAAT
>DATJAQ010000379.1:0-4367 GCA_035516075.1 Terriglobia bacterium
CAGTTCTACATGGTATCGACTTCGAGTGAGGCTCCCTATTCCGTGTGCGGTGGCCTGCAGGATAACAGCGCCTGGTGCGGCCCCTCGAGCAACCTGGGCGGGCGCTCGGTAGGCGGCGCCGAGTGGTACACGGTGACGGGCGGCGACGGCGAGTACGCGGTGTTCGCCCCGGGCGACCCGAACATCATCTACGTCGATTCCCAGAACGGCAGCATCGACCGCCTGGAAAAAAAGACCCATCTTACCCGCTATATTCGCCCCTATCTCGAAGGCGTCGAAGAGAGGAAGCCCGCAGAGTTAAAGTATCGCTTTAATTGGACCTCGCCGATCGCGGTTTCTGAGACCGATGCCAACCAGATCTACCTGGGCGGCAACGTGGTATTCAAATCCACGGACGGCGGAAAGCATTGGACGCCGATCAGCGGCGACCTTACGCGCAACGACAAGTCGAAGCAGGAGATTGCAGGCGGTCCCGTCCAGCACGATATCAGCGGCGCCGAAAGCTTCGACACCATCCTCACCATCACTCTTGCCCCGACCGACCCCGGGGTGATCTGGGTGGGCACCGATGACGGCCTGGTACAAGTCACCCGCGACGGCGGCAAGAACTGGGCCAACGTTTCCCCGCCGGGCGCGCCGGAATGGGCTCGCGTTTATCAGGCCGGGGTTTCGCCGTTCGACGCGGGAACGGCCTTCATCACCTACGACGCGCATGAGCTCGACGACCCCAAGCCCTACGTCTACAAGACGGCCGATTACGGCAAGACGTGGACGCCTATTTCGAGCGGCCTGCCTGCCGACGCTCCCGCGCACGTGGTGCGCGAGGATCCCAACCAGCGTGGGTTCCTGGTGGTGGGCACGGACACGGGGCTGTTCTACTCCCAGGACGCGGGCGAGCACTGGCAGCCGCTCAAGGCCAACTTCCCCACCGTGCCCATCTACGACCTGAAGTTTGTGAAGGCCAGTTATGACCTTGTGGTGGCTACGCACGGCCGGGGAATCTTTGTGCTGGACGACATTCGCCCCCTCGAGCAAATGAGCGCCAAGATCCAGGACAGCGACTTCCAACTGGTCAGCACCGCTCCCGGCACGCTTTTTCACCACTGGCGCGCCGGAATGTTCGGCATGGCTTCCGATTACACCGCGCCGAATGCTCCGGAGGGAGTGGTGATCGATTACTTCCTGAAGAGAGAGATTGAACAACACCGTGGCGGCGGCCCGGGAGGTGGCGGTGCGGGCGGTGGCCGCGCCGGAACCGGCGCGCAGGCAGGCCAGGGCGGACAGCGTGAACAGGCAGGTCAAGGCGGGCAAGCCGGCGCCGAAGGCGGCGAAGGCCCGGGGGACCAGCGCGAAGGCCCGGTGAAGATTGTGATCATCGACGAACATGGCGATCCGGTAGCCACCGAATACGGCCCATCCAAAGCAGGCGTCAACCGCTTTGTATGGTCGTTGCGTTACGACGGCCCCGAGCGGCTGAGCTTCGAGCGCCGGCAGGAACAGAGTGAGTTTGCGGAGTTCTTCGGGCGCGGGCGCGGCCCGCAGGTGCTGGCGGGCAAGTATCATGTGGTCATCACCGTGGCCGGTCATAAGGCGGAAGCCGACGTCACCGTGCGCCCCGATCCCAACCTCAAAATGGATCCCGAGAATTTTCGCGCCTCACTTCGCTTCTCGCTGGAAGCGCGCAACGCGGTGACGGCGCTCAACACCATGCTCAACCGCCTGGACGGAATGCAGAAGACGCTTGCCGCCTTCCAGGGCCTGGTGCGCTCGAGCGACGACAACGATTTGAAAAAGAAGTTCCAGCCGCTCATGGGAAAATCGGCGCAGCTAGGCCGCAGGCTTCGCGAGCTGAAGGATTCCGTATACAACTCGGAACTCCAGCCCGGCTCGGAAGACGATCTTCACTACCTGGCGGCCTTCAACAGCAAGCTCTCCGGCCTGGGAGGTTTCGGCGGCTTCGGCTACGGCGAGCCGCCTAGTCAGTTGGCTCTGGATCAGAAGGCGGAGTTGAGCAAGGAACTCGCGCAGCACCTGGCCGCGTTCAATAAGCTCATTCAAACGGATGTGGCGGCCTACAACAAAGACGCCTTCGCCCTCGGCGCACCCACGCTTTATGCCGGCGAAGCCATCTCGGTAAAGAAAATCCCGGCGGGGCTCTGATTCACAAGTAGTGTGAGGATGAATTGTCCCGGCGATGCATCGAAGTGGTGCGGGGGTCTCGCCCGCCGAACTCGCGGGCAAATTGTCTGCAACCGGAGTTTCCACATTTGCGGAAACGCGGACTTCCGGCCCGCTCGGCTTCGCCCGGGATGTGGGCTGGAAGGCCGCGCTCCATCGCTCTCCCGGTCCTGAAAAGCCCCGGCGCGAGAAATGCATGAACTCAAGTCACGGGAAAGATGCCCGCGCCGCACACATGGACGGTCAAACTGTCACAAAATTCGGCGAGGAGCCTTCGCGGCCCCGCTATGGGCAAATCTCGAGAGGGCTTTCATCAAACTCGCCAAAAATGCGGATTTCGAAAACAGTGCCTAGCCGAGACCCTTACCCAAGGTTCGAGGACGCCTTATTTCGGCTCCTACGGCCAAGAAAGCCTATCCCACGAGCCCACTCGGTCGCTCGGGGATGCTGACGCCCATCCAGAGGATTGCCGCTACGACGGCGAACACTGCAGCCAGGCCCAGAGCCGATTCCCAGCCCAACCGCGCCGCCAGCCACGGCGTAAGGACCGGCGATACGAGGCCTCCCAGGTTGCAGCCGAAGTTCATGACCCCTCCCCCTATTCCGCTTTGCGGGCCGGAAAGCTGAGTCATCGAAGCCCAGTACGGCCCCTCCGTGGCCAGCACGAGCGCCGTCGCCGCAGTCAAGCTCAACGCAGCCAGCCAAGCGCTGCCGGCGCGCGCGCCGAAGGCGAGGGAACCTGCCGCCAGGACCAGGGCCGGCAGGGGCAGGCTCCTGCGCCCCCACGCCGAGCCCCAGCGTTTGACGGCCCAGTCGGAGACCACACCGCCGAACGGTATCACCACGAGGCTCGAGATCCAGGGAAGCGTGGTCAGCCATGCCGCCCGAAGGAAGGCGAAATGGCGGACCTGGACCAGATACAGAAAGAACCAAAACACAAAAACGTACCCTACGTAACCTTGTAGCGTATAGCTTGCCGTCAGGAACCAGAAACTGCGCAGGCGCAGGGGTGACTTCGAGGCCGCGGCCGCGCCATCGTGCAGTGTCGGGCGGTTGGCGCTCGCGGCTTGCGCCAGCGGACCTCGGCGCCACCAGAGCATCGCCACCAGGATGGCGAGCACCGCCACCACCAGGAGCGCCGCCCGCCATCCCCAATCAAGGGTCACAAAGCCGAGAAGAGGCGGCGCCACCGCGGAGCCGATCCCGATGCTCGCGAGCACCATGCCGTTCGCGCTGCCCTGCCGCTCGGGGGGAAGCTTCATCGAAATGGCGCGGCCGGCGGCCGGGTAGGTGGGCGAAGCCAGGATGCCGAGCGCAAAGCGCAATCCCACGAGCGCCGCCATTGCGCCGAACCCCCGGCCAAGCCAAGCCCTGCCCACCAGGACGTGCGCGCAGGTGATCGCCCCCCACCCGAACCCCAAGGCTCCAAACAGCAGCCGCGTGGGCCCCCGCCCCGCCAGCCATCCGGAAGGAATCTGGAAGAGCGTGTAGCCCACGAGGAAGGCGCTGAAAATCTTCCCCATTTCGAGTTGAGAAAGGCCGAGCTCCGCCATCAGGCGCGGGGCCACCACGGTGATGTCCACCCGGCATATGTAGCCTGCCGTGGCGGCCGTGGCAAGCAGGATAACCAGGCGCCCGCCACCCGCCTTTGCGGAAACCGGTCCGGGACCGGGGGCGGATGTGGAACGGTTCAGGGAAGCCTCTTGCATAGCAGAATTTCGGAATGGCCCTCGACGATGTAATCCGGCATCTCACCCACGCGCCGGTAGCCCAGGCGGCTGTAAAACTCCTGGCCGCGGCGGTTAAACGAAGAGACGCAGAGAAAGATGAACCGCCTCCCGGCCATCTGGCGCTCCGCAAAGGCGACCAGTTGAGCTCCAATGCCTCGCCCCCGCGCTCCCTCAGCCACCGCCACGCTGGCGATATAAGGCGAACCCGCACAGCCGTAAGGATGAATCAAGATGAACCCGGCGGGGCCGCCGCGCTCGAGGGCCACGAAGAGCTCGCTTCCCGGGCGTCGCAAGGCCTCGTGGCATTTCTCGAGATTGCGGCGCAAGGTGATCCAGGGTTCGCTCCCCGCCATCAGGCGCGCGCACCACTCGTACGCGCGATCCCTCGCCCGCTCGATCGTCAGCCCTTCTGGTGTAAGCAGAGCCGGATCCTCCAACTCTTTTTATGCCCCTACGCCG
>DATJAQ010000380.1:0-6299 GCA_035516075.1 Terriglobia bacterium
GTTCGACGAGGCGGGACACTTCCGCAGCCGGCCTGAGGTTCATAACACCGATGGTTTTTTCGCCGCGTTGATCAAGCGCGAGGCTCCCGGGTAACACGATTCCTGAGCCGGCGCGCGCCCGCGGCGCTATAATAAGCCTAGAAGTCTGAAAGAAGGCAGGCCTCATGTCCGCCACCCTGAGCCAAGTGCTCGAGCAAAACGTGCGCGAAGGCGAGGTGTACGAGAAGCGCGACCGCGACTGGGTGCAGTGCTTCGCTTGCGGCCACTGCTGCCGCATCCCGCCCGGCCAGCCTGGCATTTGCAAGGTGCGGTTCAACCAGGGCGGCACGCTGTACGTGCCATGGGGTTACGTGGGCGGAGTGCAGTGCGATCCCATCGAAAAGAAGCCGTTTTTCCACGCCTATCCCGGTGCGCTCGCTTACAGTTTCGGCATGCTGGGCTGCGACCTGCACTGCTCGTACTGCCAGAACTGGGTTACCTCGCAAGCGCTGCGCGACCCGACGGCCATCAGCGCCCCGCTGCCCGCCACGCCCGGCGAGCTGGTGCAGGATGCGCTGCGCTTGGGCGCGCGAGTGGTGGTGAGCACCTATAACGAGCCGTTGATCACCAGCGAGTGGGCGGTGGAGGTTTTTAGAGCGGCCAAATCGGCCGGGCTCACCACGGGTTTCGTCTCGAACGGCAATGCCACGCCGCAGGTGATCGACTACCTGCGGCCGTGGGTTGATCTTTACAAAGTCGATCTCAAAGGCTTCGACGACCGCCACTACCGCCAACTGGGCGGGCGCATCCAGCCCATCCTCGACACCATTCGCCGGCTCCACGCGGTGGGATTCTGGCTCGAGATTGTGACGCTGATCATCCCGGGCTTCAACGATTCCGACGACGAGCTTCAGCGGCTGTCCGAATTTGTGGCCGGCGTCTCGCCCGATATTCCCTGGCACGTGACGGCGTTTCATCAGGACTACAAGATGACCGATGCTGAGAGCACTTCGCCGGAGACCCTGCTGCGCGCAGCGGAGATCGGCCGGCGAGCCGGTCTGCGTTACATTTACGCCGGCAACCTGCCCGGCGAGGTCGGCGACCTCGAGAACACGCGTTGCCCGCAGTGCCGCGAATTGCTGATTGAGCGCCACGGATACTTCATCTGCAGCTACCACCTGACGGCCGAGGGCGCCTGCCCCGGCTGCGCCGCCGTTATTCCCGGCCGCTGGGCGGCGGGCTTCCAGGGACAGATCACGTCGTCCCCGTTTCTGCCGCCGTCCCGCCGCCGCGCCAGCCTTGTCCGGATCTAGGCCGGCCCGTGCGCCTCACAAGCGGAGGTGCGACGGAAAGAACGCGCTCACAAACCACACCAAGGTAAGGCCGATCATGGTGACGCAGGTGGTCCAGGCGATGATGTTAAAGGCGCGGTTGTTGCGATAGTCTCCCATCAAATCTTCGCGGTTCACCAGACGAAGCATAAAGATGAGCACGAACGGCAGCAGAATGCCGTTGATCACCTGCGAGAGCAAGGCAATCGGAATCTGCTTGTCGGCGCTGAGAAACATCACCGCCAGGGCGCCGATCACGATGATGGCGGTGTAGAGCGAATAGAATGCCGGAGCCTCACGCAGGCGCTTGTCGATCCCCGATTCCACGCCCAAGCCCTCGCAGACGTAGTAGGCGGTGGCCAGCGGCAGGATGCACGCCGAAAACAGCGAGGCGTTGCAAAGGCCGAAGGCAAACAAGTAGCTGGCGGCCTTCCCGGCCAGCGGTTGCAGGGCGAGCGCGGCCTCGCCCGCGTCCTTGATCTGGCGCCCGTGGCCGGCCACGTAGATGGTGGCGGCGCAGGCGGCGATGATGAAGAACGCGACCACGTCGGTCATGATGCATCCCACGATCACATCCCACCGCGAAAGCCGGTACTCCTTCAGCTTGATTCCTTTCTCCACCACCGCGGACTGCAGGTAGAACTGCATCCACGGTGCAATCGTCGTGCCGACGAGTCCGATGAGCATGTAGAGGTAGCTCGAATCGAAATGCGCGCGAGGTATCACCGTGCCCTTCAGAGCGTCGCTCCACCTGGGGTGGGCGAGAAAGCAGGAGAGCGGATAGGCAATGTAAAACAGGCACGCGACCAGGAAGATTTTTTCCACCGACCGATAGGTGCCCTGCACCACCAGCACCCAGACCAGCACCGCGCCCAGCGGCACTGCGATGTACCGCGTGACGCCCACCACGGACATGCCGGAGGCGAGGCCGGCAAACTCGGAAATGGTGTTGCCGATATCGGCGACGAGCAACAGCACCATCAGGAAAAACGTCATGCGAAAGCCGTACTCTTCGCGAATCAGGTCGGCCAGGCCTTTGCCCGTCACCACCCCCATCCGCGCCACCATTTCCTGCACCACAATCAGGGCGACGGTCACCGGGATCAGCGTCCACAGCAGTGAATAGCCGAAGGTCGCGCCGGCGTTCGAATAGGTGAAGATCCCTCCGGCGTCGTTGTCGACGTTGGCGGTAATGATTCCCGGGCCGACCACAGCCAGAAAGATCAGCAGACGGGTGCGAAAATGGCGGAAGCGCTGGTTCATCACATCGCGTGCACCGGGCTCGGCGGCCTGCGCCCAGGTGTCATTTCAGATGGGATAAGGACGGACGGACAGGCGGCCGAACGCGGCGCGCTCCGCCTGCCTCAGCCGTGGTTCACGACGAGTTCGAGCACATCGTCAGCCGTGACGATTCCGAGCAGATGCGATTTCTCGTCCACCACCGGCAGGCTCACCAGATTGTACTTGTGGAACAGGTCCACAACTGTCTCCTGGTCAACGTGAGCCTGAACGGAAATGACGGGCTCGGTGGAGAGTTCCTTGAGCGGCGCGGTGCTGCCCGCCAGGAGAATCTGCGCCAGCGACACCACCCCCGCGAGTTTGCCTTCGGGACTCAGCAGAAAGATCATGTGAACCGAGTCGAGCTTGCCCTCGAAATGCCGGAGGGCCTCAACGGCTCCTTGCAAGGTGGCGTTCTCGCCCACCACGATGAACTCGGTGGTCATCAAAGCTCCGGCAGTGTGCTCTTCGAATCCAAGCAGGGAGCGCACCTCCTTGGCCTCGTCCTTCTCCATGTCAGCCAGCACCTCGGCTGAGGTCTCAGGCTGCATTTCCTGCAGCACGTCGGCGGCTTCGTCCGGAGGCATCTCTTCCACAATGTCGGCGGCTTTCTCCGAGGGCATGCCTTCGAGCAGCGCGGCCTGCATTTCGGTGGGGATCTCCGAGATCACCTCGGCCGCCGTCTCGTCGTCCAGGCCCTCCACCACCGCCTGCTGCTCGTCGCGGCTCAATTCTTCAAGGATCTCGGCAATGTCCGCCGGATGCAGCTCCGCGAGGCGGTCATACGAGATCCGTAGTTTCAACCGGCGGGAGCGATCGGGCTCGATCAGGTTGACGAATTCCCAGGGAATCGCCTTGGTTGGGAACAGGCTTGAGATGGTGCGAATGTTGTGCTTGGCGACCGCCCCTTGCAGCAGGCGGCGAATCCCGGCCGCGAGGCCAACATTGGCGGCCATGATGCGCAGCTCGGCATGGCCGTCGGTGGGCTGAATGTCAAAATCGACGTCGTTCACCCGCACCACCTTGCGGTGATTCACGTCGATCACCTGCTGGTCGAGCACGTCCTTCTTCACCCGCAGCAGACCCTCGTCCGGAGCGTGGATTGAGAGACTCTCTGCGATGACGGTGGTCTGGATCGCGCGCACCGAAATCGATTGCACTTGGTCGTGGGGAATACGCAGCAGGTCCTTCTTGGGCGACTTTACCAGGTAGAGGGCCACCCGGAGCGCGTTCTGGCTGGGGTCAACGCACAGGTCCACCAGGCGGCCCAGATATTCTCCCTTGACGTCGAACACGGCCAGGTTTTCGAGTTCGGTGAAGTAGATCATGGGGCACTCTCAAGAAACCGGAATTGGAAGGCGGGAATGGCGGAGGCGAGGTTGATGAAAAACAAACGCCCCGCGAGAGCCCGGGGCGGCTCGCGGGGCTGTTCCTGACGGCACCCCGAAGATGCGCCTAGGGACCCTCTGCATTCGCCTTGGGTTGCGCTTCCATCGTTTCGATCGCGGTGTGTGCCGCGCCGTGCATTCAACGCGGCGGCTGGGCCGCGGCCGCACCGCAGTCCCCTTATGACGGAGGCGCGGCGGACTTGTCAACAAAAAAGCGTTACTAGCGCGCGACGCGCGTGTAAGAGCTTGCCTCCTAAACTCCGCGCCGTAGCGCGGCCTGCGCTCGGGGTGCGCTAGCGGCCCATGGCCCACTTGATTCCGTTCAGCAGCATCTGCTGATAGCGCGGATCCTTCCACACTGCCAGCTCGTGGCCGAGCGCGGTGTAAAACACGCGGCCCTCGCCGTAGTTCCGGGTCCAGGCCAGCGGCCAGCCATAGAATCGCCGGTGAACTCCCGCCTTGTTCAGGTCCACCGAGTTCGGGTCCAGGCGCAGCAGCACGTGCGAGTCCCGGTATTGGAAGTCCGACATCTGGTAAATCTCGTCGTTGATCTGGAACGACGGCGCAAGCGCACTCACAATCGGATTGCCCGGGTCCACCACGTCCACGGTGACGTTCTGGTGCCAGGGATGGTCGTTGAAGTAGCCGCCGATCATCTCCAGGTATTCGGGCCACATATAAAACGTGTCGGTGGCGCTGTGCACGCCCACAAATCCGTGCCCCGAGCGCACAAAGTCGAGCAGCGCTTCTTTCTGCGGGGCGCTCATGGGGAGTTCGCCCGTGGTGTAGAACATTACGGCGTCGTAGTTCTTCAGGTTCGCGTCGGTGAAGGGCGACACGTCGTCGGCCACCGTCACGTCAAATGCGCCTGAAGCCTTGCCGATCTCAGTCACGATGCCGCGCGACGGCGCCACGGTGTCGTGCTTGAAACCCGCGGAGAGCGTCAGGTAGAGCAGGCGTCCCTTCGCCCGGGCCTGCGCCGCGCGCGGACGCGGAAGCCCCACCGATACCGCAAGGCCCGCGAGTACAAGCACCGGAAGACAACGTTTCAGAATACTCATCAAGGCTCCTCGAAATCCGAAATCGCGTGCTTTGCCGCCCAGCGGGTTCCGTGGGCGAAGCAGCGTCTTCAACCCGGCGCCTCTCCGCGAAAAGCTCCGCGCGAGATCCCCGGTTCAACGTCCACCGCCCGCCGCGGCCGTGCGGGCCGCCAGCGCCTTGCCGATCTCCCGGCAGAAGGCGGGCAGGTCAGTGGGCATGCGGGAGGTGATGAGGTTGCCGTCCACCACAACTTCCTCGTCCACGTAGTGGCCGCCGGCCTGGATGACGTCATCTTTGATGGCGCGATAGCAGGCCACACGGCGCCCGCGAGCGATATCGGCCGAGACCAGCATCCATCCCGCGTGGCAGATGGCCGCCACTACTTTTCCGGCTGCGTGCATCTCGCGCACGAACCGCACCATGCGCTCGTCCTGGCGCAGAGCCTCCGGCGCCCAGCCGCCGGGAATCACCACCGCGTCGAAATCCTGGGACAGCACGTCGGCGATTGACTGGTCCGCCACCACCGGGTAGCCCTTCTTGCTCGTGTAAGTGTGCGCGGCCTCGGCGCCCACGGCCACAGTCTCGGCTCCGTCCTCTCGAAAACGGAGGAGCGGATACCATACTTCGAGCTCCTGGTATTGATCTGCCACCAGCACCGCGATTCTGCGTCCTTGAAGGTCCATCATGTCCTCCGTGCTGCCCGCCATCTTAACCCCAAATCCGACAGAGGACCAGCAATGACCATGGCTGATTGACGATTGGCGATTGCCGATTGAAATGCAGCACCGCCCGATTTTCCGAATCCGACAAGCTTCTTCACGGGCAGTTCCCCGGCGGAGACCCCTCGTTTGGGGTGAGTTCCGCCCTTGGGCGCCCGCGCAGCCAACTGACCGCCCCCCGCCAGGCCCGGCTGAGTCGCTGGGCCAGATCCACGGCCGGGCTAGGGACCTCCCGGCGTTGTCTCGGCACCCTGCCAACCCAATTCAGTGACAGGAGCGTGTGAGAGCTATCTGCTGATTCTACGGCATATCGTGGCTTTGTTTTTCGTACCAGCCGCCGCGCTCGGTCCCCGGGCTGCCGCACCCAGATCGTAAGCCTGGCCCCCTGCCGGCCCACAGGAATCCGCAGGATGGCGGGCGGTAGCAGCCGCTGAGAGCGCCGGAAAACAGCGTACGGCGGCCATCCATCGCCCCCAAGGCGCCTTGGGATACGGAAAACGCACCACACCGCGCTTCGGCCCGGTTGGGCCGCGCCGGCGGGCCGCCTGCGGGAACGGCCGGCG
>DATJAQ010000381.1:0-6909 GCA_035516075.1 Terriglobia bacterium
GAGGCGCGCCGCGGCATCGAGAGTACTCCCGGCGTCCTGGGCACCGCGGTGGCCATGCGCATACCCTTCGGCCTCAGCGGCTCCGGCGCTACGCTCAAGGTGTTCTTCGCCGGGGCGACGGGGCGCGCCGCGACCGACGGGATACCGGTCCTCTTCGATCACGTGAGCGACAATTTCTTTGCGATGATGGGAACACCCATCCTGCGGGGTCGGCCGATTGATGCCCATGACCTTCAGACGGACGCGCATGTCATGGTGATCAATCAAACCATGGCAGGCCGGTTCTGGCCGAGCCAGGATGCCATCGGGCAATCTGTGCGGCTCGAAAAACCCGACGGCGCCCGTTATGAGGTGGTCGGGATCGCAGAAGACTGCAAGAACGCGGACTATGTCGAAACCCCCGTGCCGTACCTCTACACCCCCATGGGCCTTGGCGACTATGGCGAACTGGAGATGGTGGTCAAGACGGCGGCCGATCCATCGTCCGTGGCGGGCCCGGTGCGGCGCACGCTCCTCAATCTCGATCCGGGCCTCACCATAGTCTATTCCAATACTCTCCGCGAACACGTTCGTATGGCCATCGCCAATGAGCGAATCAGCGCGGAGTTGGTGGCGGCGCTCGGAGCGCTGGGCCTGCTGCTTGCCGCGGTGGGCCTCTACGGCCTGACTTCTTATCTGGTCGGCAGCCGCACCCGTGAGATCGGCATCCGGATGGCTCTCGGAGCCACTCGTTCATCGATCCTTCGGCTCGTGACTTTCCGCGCCTTGGCGCTCACCTCGTTGGGACTGGCCATCGGATTGGCCGGCGCACTCGGCGTCGCGGGCCTGCTACGCGCCTTGTTGTTCGGAGTGGCGCCCCACAATTTCTTCGTCTTTGCGGTTGCCACCGCCGTGCTCGCTCTGGTGGCTGGCGCGGCGTCGTTCGTCCCGGTGCTCCGAGCGACCCGAGTGAACCCGAACGAAGCACTGCACTACGAATAAGCAGGTAGCGCCGGGTCTCGTGCCGTTCGCGACTCCGCGGCTACTGCTTCAGATTCGTGCCCGCTCGTCGCCCGGCAACGGTACCCGGTCTGTCGCCGATCCGGACCGCCTTGCTGCTTGAATCTCAAATTGTCAATTTGCAATCACGCGGCGGCCGTCGTCAGCAGAAACCGGTGCTTCTCCGGCCGCTCGCGCACCGCCTGGGCCAAACATGCGAACTCGGATTCCGCGAGCGCCCGCCGCCGCTGCCGGACGCTGCAGGTGATGAAGAAGAACCGATCCGAGAGCACGAGCTGCCGCAGGCGAGATACGCGCTCAATCATACTTCGTCGTCTGAAGAAGAGCCGCAGAGTCTGAAAACCTCAGACTCGGCGCTACCTGCTCACGCCCGCGCGGTGGATTCCCGCATGCGCGGGAATGACGGGTGGGGCTGAGGGGTGGTCAAGAGAGGGGCGAGGCGCGTTCGCGTCCCGCGGACGACTGGCCACGGACCACGGACGACGGACGACTGACAACGGACCACGGACCTCTGACGACCGGCCCCCTGGGCCGAGGCATGTAGCCTACGCCGACGCGTCTGAACAACCCTGAATCTTGCCGGCCTATGCTCAAACCCGCGCGCGTTTGAAATCTGGCAGACGCCTGTGGCTCTTGGCGCCGGGTGGCGCATCCGTCCTGAAGGCCGGGCGGGTCGCTTCTAGCCTGTTGAAATCTTCAGTTCTTCGACTCTTCAACTCTTAAATTTTTCGACTTTGCAACTTCTCAATCTCTCCTACGCGCCGCCTGCCCTGGCGAAGCCGGATTCGGGCGATGGTGAATCATTCCTTTGAAACTTGCTCGTTAGCCCCTTCAAAAGCGGCCTTTTTTGGCAAACAATTCCACATTTTGCACACTTTCTGTTTTTTTGTAACAATCTGTAAGTCATTGAAAACACGTGCGGGCGAATCTCGGAGGTTTTGGGCTGTAAGTTGTTGATAATTGGTTCAAGCGGGTGCCCCGGCGACCTGCCGTAAGTCGTTTGAATTTGATGCGCAGCCGCAGGCCATTCCGCCGGTGTGTCAGCCCTCCCCGACGCGATGGCGATCCTGCCGCAGGCGAGCGGTCAGCTTCGCTCAGGCGCTGCCGATCCACCGCAAAAAAGCCGCAGCCGCCCGGCGGCGAATTCGCCCGCCGCTTGACTTGGCCATGGCCCAGCACGATACTAGCTGGCAGCAAGGCAAGGGGCTCGTCAGCCTCGGAACCAACTGCTTCACGGGTGGGCGTCTGTTCAAAGGGGCAAGGTCGATGAACCACCACCGCCATTCGCTCCGCTATCGCCACGGCGCGCTGGCCGGTGTGGGGGCGATTCTGCTCGCTCTGACGCTCGCGCGCGGCCGCGCCGCCGTCCACTCCGACACGCCCCAAACCACCGATACAGCGGAGCTTACCTCGCACGACAGCCAGCCCGCCATGCAGTTGCACGTGCAGCACAACGAGGTGGTGGTGCGCGCCGTGGTGCGCGACAGCAAGGGCCAGTTTGTCACCAATCTTCGGAAGGAAGATTTCAGAATTTTCGACAACGGGAAGCCGCAGGTGATTACGCATTTTGCGGTAGAAGGCACAGCGCCGGGCCAGCCGAAGTTGGTCTCGGCCAAGCCGGGCGGCGGAGGCGCCCCAGAGGCCGGCAAAGCTCCCACGCCCCCGGCCATCACCCTGGCGCACCGTTTCTTGGCGCTCTATTTTGACGACGTCCATTTGGCACTCGCCGACTTGACTTATACGCGCGACGCCGCCAACCAATACCTCGCGGCCACGCTGCAGCCCGGCGACCGCGCCGCCATCTTCACGTCCTCGGGCCAGAATCAGCTCGACTTTAGCGACGACCGCCAGAAGCTCCACGACACCCTGTTCGCGCTCCGGCCACGGCCGGTCTACAAGTCTTCCGCAACCGAATGCCCCGATATTTCGCCCTATCAAGCCTACAAGATGGTGCAGGAGAACAACCAGCAGGCCATTCAGATCGCTTACGAGGAGACGTTCGAGTGCCTGTGTTCCCAGAGCGACGATCCTGCCGCGCAAGCGCAGTGCCAGCAGCAGGTTAGCTCGATGGCGGACTCGATGGCGGTGCGGGTGCTCGAAAGCAGCCTCAGTGAAACCGATTGGGCCCTCAAAGGGCTCGAACTTGTCTGCCGGCGCATGGCCCTGCTCCCCGGGCAGCGCGCGATTGTGCTGGTTTCGCCGGGCTTCCTGACGCGCTCCAAGGAATACGACATTGACCAGATTGTGGATCGGGCCCTGCGCCAGAACATCGTGATCAGCTCGCTTGACGCGCGGGGCCTGTACGTCAACCCCATGGTGGGCGACGTCACCCGGGACGTAATCGCCCCCATCCGGCGTCCCGATCTGATGGGTTGGAAAGACCAGTTTCAGTTGGAAGAGCTTCAGGCGAACGCGGACGTGCTGGAGGAGGTGGCCGACCAGACCGGCGGCGTTTTCTTCCACAACAGCAACGATCTTCGGGAAGGGTTCCGGCAGGCCGGGACGTTTCCCCAAACCTATTTCGCTCTGGCTTTTGCTCCGCAGAATCTGAAGCTCGACGGGCGTTTGCACACACTCAAGGTGACGCTCGCCAGTAACCCCGGGCATTACAGTATGCAGTTCCGCCGCGGCTATTTCGCCCCTGACAAGGCCGAAGATGCCGCCGTGGTGGCCCGCGAAGAATTGGCGCAGATGGTGTACTCCCAGGAGGAAGTCCGCACCATTCCCATCGAGATCCACACCCAGTTTTTCAAGCCCGAAACGGGCGACGCCAAGGTGTCGGTGCTCACCCACGTCGATATCGGCGGAGCCCGGTTTCGAAAGGCTGGCGGCAGAAACCTGGACAACATGACTCTCATGACGGCGGTGTTTGACCAAGCCGGAAATTACGTGGTGGGGCAGAAGAAGACGATCGAATTCCGGCTGTTCGACGCCACCCTGACGAAGCTGCTGCACAGCGGCCTGAACGTGAAATCCACCCTTCCGGTGAAGCCCGGCACGTACCTGGTGCGGGAAGTGGTGGACGACTCGGGGAGCGATCAGATGTCGGCGCTGAACAGCACGGTGGAGATCCCCCAATGAGGGCTTTCAGGGCCGCGCACGACGCTGGAACAAAGCGGGAATCTCGTTCAGAATCAACGGCTTGGGTTCTGTGGGTGGCGGGTCTGACAAGGATTGAGGTCGAGGGCCGGCGCGCTCGCAGCAACCCATAACGCGGGGATTGGCTCCGAGGAGGCTTCTCTCGGTCGAGTCAGAAGTCGCAGAAGGAAGGTGAACCATGTCATCGCGAATCAAAGTTCTGATTGGAGTGACGGTTTTGGGGCTGATGGCCGCCGCCTTGGCGCAGGAAAGCGCAACGCGGCGGGTATTCGCCAGGCCCGGCGCACAGGATGGTGCATCCTCGCAGGCTGCCACATCGCTCACCATCCGCAAGGAATCAAATCTGGTTCTGGTCGACACGGTCGTCACCGACAAAAAGGACCACTACGTCGAGAACCTCGAGTCCAAGGACTTCCACGTCTTCGACAACGGTGACGAGCAGAAGATCGTCTCCTTCTCGCACGGGGCGGGCCCCGCCGGACCCAATGCACCGCAGGGGCGGCGTTATATCGTGCTCTTCTTCGACGACTCCACCATGAGCTTCCAGGATCAACCCCATGCCCGCCAGGCGGCGGCGGAGTTTATCACCAAGAACGCCTCGCCCGACCGCGAGATGGCGGTGATCGAGTTCACCGGCACCTTCCGCGTGGTGCAGAATTTCACCGACAATGCAGATCTGCTGGCCCGCGCCGTCAAGCAAACCAAACCCGGCATGGTGGACCCCAACGCCGCTCCCGACAATCCGGGAACCGTCGCTTCCATCGCCTCGGCCCAGCCCGGTTTGCCCCCTTCAGGCAGCTACTCGCTGAACAGCGTGGCCGCCGACTTCGGAGCCCGTGACCTCTTGTTTGCGATTCGTTCGGTCTGCAAAATCCTGGCGCCGATCCCGGGACGCAAGACGCTGGTGCTGTTCTCGTCCGGATTCCCGCTGAGCGACCAGCTCACTTACGAGCTGACGGCTTCCATCGACGCAGCCAACAAGGCCAACGTGGCGATTTATCCCCTTGACGTGCGCGGGGTGTTCGTGGGGCAGCCCGACATCTCGAACCCAAACAACAGTCCCTTCGGCACCCCTCACCTCGGCAGCGCCGAGCTGCCCTTGCCGGCCGCGCCTGATTACCCGCATTTTAACGGGCTGCTGGCCATGCTGTGGCCGCAGCGTCCCGGCGGGGGAGGATCACCCGGTGGCGGCGGAGCGCCCGGCGGGGGTGGCGGCCTGGGAGGCGGACGCGGGGCCGCCGGCGGAGGCGCCGGAGGAGGTGGAATTGGCGGAGCTGGCGGTGGCGGACGGGGTGGGACGGGCACCGGAGGCACCGGTGGCGGCGGCAAGGGTGGCACCGGCGCCGGAGGAACCGGCGGCGGACGTGGCGGCAACGGGACTGGGACCACCGGGGGCGGCCGCGGTGGCGTGGCCGGGGGCGGCGTGCCGACGCTCACCAACTCCACGTTCGGCAATCCGAACTTCATGCCGAACGCCAACATTCCCCAGTTTCCGCCGAGTGCCAGCGTGAATCAGGACGTTCTGTTCGCCTTGGCCACCGGCACCGGCGGGTTCCCGATCTTCAATACCAACGATCTTGGCTCCGGCCTGGAAAGGATCGCGCACGAGCTCGACGAGTACTACGTCCTCGGCTACGCGCCCACCGATCTGAGCCATGACGGCAGCTACCATGCCATTAAAGTCAAGGTGGAGGACAAGGGCGTGGAAGTTCGCGCGCGCACCGGCTATTACGACACCAAGGGCATCGACGTGCTTGCCGGCAAGCCTGAGTCGCAGACGCTCGAAGCCGCACTCGCGAGCGCGCAGGGTGGGCCCGCCAAGATGTCCGCCGAAGCGTCTTATTTCTACACGGGCGCCGATCAGGCCGTGGTGAACGTCGCCTTGGCCGTGCCCGCGAACGCCTTCAACTTCGACAAAGTGAAAAAGGAATACCAGTGCGACGTTACGATTCTCGGAATCGCCTATCGCCCGGACGGCGGAGTGGCGGCGCGCTTCAGCGACTCGCGTTCGTTGAAATTCGACAAGAACGACTACAAAGAATTCGCCAAAGGCACCTTCAACTATCGCACCGGCTTCGAAATTTCGCCCGGCAGCTACAACCTGAAAATCGCCGTCAGTACCGGGGGGAGCGGCTTTGCCAAGCAACAGATTCCCCTAACGGTGCGGGCCTACAACGGACATCAATTCAGCGTCAGCGGAGTGGTGCTGAGCGATCAAATCCAGTCGGTCTCCCAGGCGGCCGTCAGCATGGATGAGGCTCTGCTCGAGGACCAGAAGACGTTTGTGGCTCAAGGCGTTCAGCTCCAGCCTTCGCCCGACAACACGTTTACGGCGGGCAAACAACTCGCGCTCTACGTCGAAGTCTACGAGCCCCAGATGCTGGCGGCCACGGCACCCCTCGTCGAGCTTCGCTACGAGGTCATCGATCGGAAGACAAACGAGTCCGTCGCGAGCCTCAGGGCTCCGCTCAAAGAATTCGCCAAGGCCGGCAATCCGGTGATTCCGGTGGGCATTCCTTTGAAGACCGATAACATGAAGGCCGGCGCATACGAGCTCGAGCTGATCGCCATCGACTCGCTGGGCAACCGGTCGCCGGTGGAGCGCGCCGATTTCGTCCTGAATTGACGGATGGGGAGGTCCATGCCCCGCGCCCCGGCTGCGATGGCTCTATCATCGACCTCCGGCTCCGCAACGCCCGGGGCGCGGGGCTCGCAAGACCTGCGCCTGCGGCGGGCGCTGCTGCGCTGGTTCCGGAAACACGCCCGCGCGCTCCCGTGGCGGGCGACGCGGGATCCCTACCGCATCTGGGT
>DATJAQ010000382.1:0-30851 GCA_035516075.1 Terriglobia bacterium
GGCGACGTCCCGCCGAAAGAGGCGGTGGCCCGTATGTTTGCCGAGTTCTGCGCCCACCGTGAACGGGAGCACACTGACGCTCGCCGCGCCGAGCCGGTGCGGCCTTCGGGTGGCGGCGGCTAGCCTATCCGCCTAGCCTCATAGCCGTAGCGCAGCGCCTCCATGGGATCGACTTTCGCGGCCCGCCGGGCGGGGGTTGAGGATTGCCGATTGCCAAATGCCGATTGCTGATTGGTCCCCGCGCAGACAGGGATTGCCGACCGCTGCCTGCCGACCGCTGCCTGCTGACCGCCGACGGCTGACTGCTTTGTTTTCAACAACATGCTGGGTTAGCGGCCATATCATGGGAAGTTTCACTCATTCGATCGAATTCCGAATCTTTTAGAGGCTCACATCTTGGCGTATCATATTTAGTTTCAGCAATATGCTGGGTTAATGGCCGTATCTCAAGTCTTTTCAATAAGATGCTGGGTTCTCCACTATTCAAAAAATGGAATATGATTATTTTCAACAAGATGCTGGGTTCGTTCGTAATATTTTTCATTTTGGCGGGCTCCAGTCCGTCCGGGATGCCTGAAAGACCCCATAATCGTGCCCGCTTCGTTGAGACCAAGCAGTTTTCGCCCCTTGCGCGGCACGTAACCTTCTTGTTTCCAGCAACCTGACGGCATAATGACTGTATCATGCTTGTTTTAAATAAGTTGACGGCTTCCGGCGAATTCCAAAAATGGAATGTGAATGTTTTCAGTGACTTGACGGGTTCGTTCGTAACTTTTTCGATTTTTTCACTCGTCGGCCCTGACCCGCGGACGACGCACCACTGCCAACGGGCAACCGGAATCATCTTCGCCCCCTGGTAGCGGGTGCGGATGTAGCTTCCTCGGCGGAAGATTCGGGGCAGGCCGGGCCTCATAAACGCCTCAGCAATAACCGTATCATTACTCTTACGCAGAAGTCAAGCGAAAAGATGTTGGTGGGCTATTTCCCGGGCCGGGGACCACAGGGGCGCGGGTCGCCTGGTTCGAGGCCGCCGCGTTAGGCGGGACTGGCCACCTTAGGCGCCTTCGACAATCGCCGCGGCAAGCCTGTCCGGAACAACTTCCGGGTATCCCGTCATCCGTCCAAAGGGCGCCGATCCGCAAACGGTGGACGGGAGACCCTCTCTCGAAACCCCGTATTGAGTCCAGCGATCCGTCCATCGGATCGCTCAAAGCTCGCCTTCGGAGGGTGCGACCGTCCATTCAGATTATGGCCGGCGAAAACGCCGCGTCCACGCGTGGCGGGGGTCATGGGGCCAATTGAGGGGTGCAATATTGGAATAGCCGCCCGGCAAACACCGTCATGAAAATCTATTTCGTGCCGGAGAGTTCGGTGGCGCGCGCGGCCCCCTGCAAAGCCCCACGGCGCCCGGGGGCATTTGCGAGTGCAAGCTCGAATTCTTTCAACGCCGGACCGGGGCGATTTTGCTCCAGCAGCAAGTCGCCGAGCTGTTCGCGGGCCGGAACGATGGGCCCCGGCGTCACCGGAAGCTTCTCGACGCCGTCCTCCCGATCGGCTGCCTCGCGCATCAGCGCCACGGCTCTCTCGGGATTACCTCGAGCCTGGGCTGACCAAGCCATGACCTCGCCCAGTTGAATGCCCACCTGCGTGGCCCAATAGTCGTTGGCTGCAGCGCGAAGCTGAGCTTCAATCTGCTTCAATTGCCCGGCTGCTTCGTCAGCCTGCTCAGCCCTTCCGCCGCGAGCGAGTCCGAGCGCGCGCGCCCAGACTGCAATTGCTACCACGTGGGGTGGGGCTCCAGCGGGAGGAACGATGTCTGCAGCGTCTGTCCATTGCTTCCGCTCCACCGCGTAGCGAACCGGTATGGCGGTTGAGGAGTACGCTGTCTTGAACTCGTCAAGGTTCAGCTTTGGCATGTTTGCAAGCTGCTGAATAACCTGCGCTGCGTCGGGGTCGCGTCCAGCTTGCAGGTAGGCATACACCAGATAATCCATCGCGTGCAGCTCTTCCCCCGTGTCGCCTTGTTGGTGTGCCGCGTCCCGTGCCGCCAGGTTTGAAGCAATGGAGTCTTCCCACAGGCCAAGCCGCGTGAAGATATGCGACGGCATGTGCAGGGCATGGGGCGCTGAAGGCGCAATTTTGGAGTAGGCCCGTGCCGCTTGCAGGCCCCTGGGTGCGAGTTCTGCATTGTCGTAAGCATGGATGAGGTAGTGGGGGATGCCCGGGTGCTGGGGGTAAGCCCGATAAAGCGGCTCAAGCAAATCGGCCGCCTTCTTCTGATTCGTATGCAATTTGTCCGCCGGGGATGCGTTCGCCAAAAGCGCCAACGCGTAAAACACTTTTGCTTCGGCATCGTTTCGGTTCTCTGCCGCGAGAGCGCTCATCGCTCGCTCGTAGTTCAGGGCGCGCGTGCGATACGGGATGGTGCCAGCGCCCTGATAGATCAAGCTCAGAGCCTTGACAAAGCCGCGCTCGCGGTCTGAGCCCGCACCGATCGTCTGCGCCTTATGGATTTCCCCTTGCGCAGTCGCAATCCCGGGTGGTGAAAGAGGCGGGTCCCAAAGCTGGTGAAAGTGCGTCATGGCCAGGCCCCAATGGGCCATCGCACACCGAGAATCCCGTTCGGCCACGCTCTGGAACGCATTTTCGGCGGCGGCGTAGGCGAACGAGTGAAGTAGTGCAACACCCCGGTTGAACTGCTGCTGGACTGCCGGCAGGCAGGAAATGGGAAACGATACTTCTCCCAGTCTTTCAGGTGCGCTGTGGCTGTGGCCCTCTTGTCCGTCCAAAGAGACCGGAACGATGAACAGAATGGCGAGGAGCATTCGCGGCAAACGGGACATCGCTATCTCCATGGACGCTGGGCATTTTTGCGATATCCGAATTTTACCCTGAAGCAAGAGAAAATGCGCTCGTTCTGAACCTGAACCCCTCCACTGCCAATGCCCTTTCGGGAACCGCCCGAATGCAGCGTCGCAAGTTGTCCAACGATTCCCGTTTGGGGGAGGGTACGTCGATGGGGGCAGGCCGGAGCAGACCTTTCTTTTGAGGTTTGCTCCGAGCTGCCGCCATCTGGCGCGGCGGGGATGTGCGTCGCTTAATGAGCGCCGGAATAAGAAGGCGGCGCACCCTTACAGGGCAGGCTGCGGGCGCGGCTACAGTTTCGTGGGCCGAATCCAAGCCAAGGCCGCAGGGTTTTGAAAGGCATGAGAGCTTGCGCTGTGCGCTCGGCGCGCTTGCTTGCGCCCTGGGGGGCAATCGAATAGGCTTGAGGTATGAGCGAATTCGTTTTCGAGGTGACCCAGGAAACGGACGGCGGCTTCGTGGCGGAATGCCTGACGGAGGGCATTTTCACCCAGTCCGACGCCTGGGAGGAGTTGCGACAAAACGTGAAGGAAGCCGTAGCCGCTTTCTTCTTCGACCGGCCGGAAAGGCCCTCGGCGATCCGCCTTCACCTGGTTCGCGACGAAGTGCTCCTCGGCCGATGAAGCTCCCACGCGATTTGAGCGGCGACGAAGTCGTCAAGGTCCTCTATCGACCCGCGTCGTCCAGCACGCTGTCTCACCCTAATGCTTGCAGCAAGCTGCCGCTTCATCTTATTCTTATGAGGAAATGAGCGTCGCCCACGAATTGAGCCTCGATGAAATCGTCCGCGTGGATCCGGACGTCATGCACGGCACCCCGTGCTTTGCCGGCACGCGTGTGCCGGTCGAGACCCTTCTCGACTACGTTGCGGAGGGTGACACTCTCGACGCCTTTCTCGCCGATTTCCCCAGTGTGAAGCGCCAGCAGGCGGCGGGCCTTCTCGCCTTGGCCCAGGAGCGTTTGCTCGAATCGCTCTCCTCCCGGTAACCCTGTGCGGATTGTGCTCGATGAATGCGTAAATCCCCGCCTTAAGCGTCTCCTCGGAGACGACGCCTGACGCCAGCAGCACAGAATCGCGGCCTGATCGTGAATGCGCTGTTGCCGGCGGCCGAGAGCACAACCTCGAGCCGGTTGCTCAGTATTCGCGCGCGGTTACGATGCCCGGCTGCGGCACAGGATATCTGCCGTTGGCGTCGGCGAGCAGCGGGGCCGGGGAGTCCATGGTGAACTTGTCCACGTCCGGCGCCATTTCGTGCTCGCAGTTCAGCATCTGGTCAAACGTGATTTCCCGGCCGGTGTGGGCAGCCATGCGGCCCATGCTCGAGACGAGGCTGGCTTCCACCCCGCGTTTGACCTCGTTGTAGGGCTTGTCGTCGCGAATGGCGTCCATCAGATCGTTCCACTCATTTTGATACGGATCCTGCTCGTCCCGGTTCACCTTGGATTCCCAGATCAGGTCTGCCGGAGAGGGCATCGAACTCTTAAAGAGGCGTGAGGGCGGCCCGCAATCGCCGCTGTTCGAGGCAATCCCCGTTCCTTTGGTGCCGTGCAGGTGGCTCGAATAGATCTCCTGGCACCCGTTCATGCAGCGCCCGTCGAAGAAGAACTTCGTGCCGTCGGAATACGTGTACTCCACCGAATAGGTATCGAAATTCTGATCCACGTAGGTCACTCCGTCCGGACTCACGCGATAATGGCGGCCACCCAGCGCCTGGGCCTTCGCCGGCCACTCGTCTTTCATCCAGCAGAGATGATCGACGATGTGGATGTAAAAGTCGTTGTAGCAGCCCCCGCTGGCCCAGATGAAGCTGTGGAAGCGCTTCACCTGGTAGAGCAGGTCGCTAATCCCGCTAGGTTTCGGCAGCGAAAGGAAATATCCGCCGGGCCCATGCATGCGGTAGCCCCGTTGCAGGACGATCTGGCCGATCTCGCCGTCATGGACACGGTTGGCCAGTTCCTGGAGCGCCCGGCTGTGACGCGACATCAGCCCCACCCCGACCTTGAGGTTCTTGGCGGAGGCGTCTTGCGCGAGGCTGAGCATTCGTTTGCTGGTTGGGCCGTCCACGGTCACCGGCTTCTCCATGAAGACATTCAGGCCCTTCTGGATGGCATAGGTGAAATGGACCCAGCGAAACGCCGGCGGCGTGGCGAAGATGGCGATATCGCCAGGCTTCAAACAATCCATCGCTTTCTCATAGGCGTCGAACCCGAGGAACTGGCGATCCGGCGGCACGTCGACCTGGCTCGAGAACTTCTGCTGCAGATTGTTCAGGTCATGCTCGAGCCGCTCCGGAAATATATCCGCCATGGCGACCAGCTTGACAGGACCGCGCTTGACGGATAGCGCGTTCGCCGCCGCGCCCCCGCCTCGTCCGCCGCAACCGATGAGAGCGACCTGGATCAGGTCGCTGCCGGCTGCGTGGACGGCGGGAATAGCGACGTTGGCCAAAGCCGAAGCTGCGGCGAATTTGCCGGCGGTTTTGATGAATTCACGACGGCTACTCGAACCTTGATTGGAATTGTTCATAGCTGTGCTGTCCCTCCGAGACTTGATGTGGCCCTTGGGCCGGCTGGCAGTAGGCATCCGTGGCGCGCAACGGCCGGTCCGGAAAGGCAGAGCCTTTCCGCAGCGCAGAGTGGCGGAACCACCTCGCCCTATTGCAGATCGATCTGCTCCGTCAGCGGCAGGTCCTGGGACGAGCCGCCGGCCATAAAGGTATAGCTACCCGGCACCAGTTTCCATCCCTTCGCAGTCTCGTCGTAAATCGAAAGGAGCTTGGGATCGATAGTCAGGCTCACGTTCCGGCTTTCGCCGGGGCTCAGTGGCACCTTGCTCCAGCCCACCAATCGCTTGGGAGGCTCGCCGGCGCTCGCCGGCAGCGCCGCGTAGACTTCGGCAATTTCCGCGCCCGCGCGGTTGCCGGTGTTCTGCACCGCGAAGGTCACCGTCACGTGGTTGCCGCTGTCGGCGGCGGCCTTGAAGTCCGCATAGCTGTAGGTGGTGTAGGAGAGGCCGAAGCCGAAGGGGAACAGCACGGGCTTATTTTCCGCGTCGTACCACTTGTAGCCCACCTTCAACCCCTCATCGTAATTCACGCTGAACGTGGGCTGGGTTAGCGGCCCCATCCGCCTCGCTTCGCGCTGCGGCGGCTGAACGAGCTGCGGATGCGGCAAATCGGCTTCGCTGCGCGGGAAAGTGATGGGCAGCTTGGCGCTGGGGTTGACGTCGCCGAACAGAATGTTGGCCACCGCGTCCGCACCCTTGCTGCCGGCATACCACGCCTCGAGCACGCCGCTCACCCGGTCGAGCCAGGGCATGGTGACGACGGTGCCGGTTTCGAGCACGACGATGGTGTGCGGATTGGCGGCCGCCACCTGCTCGATAAGCGCGTCCTGGTCACCAGGCAGCGAGAGGTTGGGCAGGTCCATGCCTTCGCTCGTCCACTGGTGGGCGAACACCAGGGCCACGTCGCAGCGCTTGGCCAGGGCCGCGGCGGCGGCCGGGTCGGCGCCGGAGTCGAACTCCACGCTCGCGCCCGGAGCCTTGGCGCGCACCGCCTTCAATGGCGAAGTCGGGAACCAGACGTGCGCCTGCCATTCCGAGGGCGGGCCCGGCGGGTCAACCTGCGCTGAGCCGCCGCCCGAGATCATGCCCGTGTCGGCGTGCTCGCCGATGACGGCGAAGGAGTGCTCGGTGTTGCGATTAAGCGGCAGGATGTTACCGGCGTTCTTGAGCAGCACCGTGCTTTGCTCGGCGAGCCTGCGCGCTGTCTCGAAGCCCCCCTCGACGTCTACCACGCTCTTCTGGATGGGGTGGTCAACGATACCGCTGGCGAACTCCGATCGCAGAATGCGGCGCGCGTGGTCGTCGAGCTCGGCCTGGGGAACCTGGCCCGCCTGGACGGCTTGCTTCAGCTTGTCGCCGAAAAAATCGTCAAGCGGCTCTTCATTGTCGAGGCCGGCGGCGGAGGCTTTCACGGTGCTGTGGGTGCCGCCCCAGTCGGAGAGCACGAATCCCGGGAACTTCCAATCGGTCTTGAGGACGTCGGTCAGGAGGTGCTTGTTCTCGCACGCGAAGTCGCCGTTGACGGCGTTGTAGGAGCACATCACCGCGCCGGGGTGTCCGATGCCGATGCCGATCTGAAACGCCAGCAGGTCGCTCTCGCGCATCGCCCGCTCGCCCACGATTACGTTCACTTCGTTGCGCCCGCTCTCCTGGTCGTTGAGGGCGTAGTGCTTGATATCGCCGATCACGTGCTGGGCCTGCTCGCACTTGATGCGATTGCCCACCATGGTGCCCGTCAGGACGGGGTCCTCACCCATGTACTCGAAGGTGCGGCCGTTGCGCGGTTCGCGGGTGAGGTTCACCCCGCCGCCCAGGGTCATGTTGTAGCCCTGGGCGCGCAGCTCGCGGCCAATCAGCGCGCCGTAGTCGCAGGCAGCCTGCGGGTCCCAGCTTGCCGCCGCGGCGACGTCGGACGGCAGCGCCGTGGAGTAGCGGCCGTTTTGAGCACTGCTCCGCACGCCGTAGGCCGCGTCGCTCATCTGAATCATCGGGATGCCGAGCCGCGGCACGCCCAGCACAAAACCGGCGCCGCCATTGCCGAGGTAGGCGTTCGGCCTGGGCTTTCCCCAACCCGGCATGCCCTCCCCGTGCACGAGATCGATTTTCTCGTCAAGGGTCATTTGCTTCAGCACCATCTCCGCGCGCTCATCGGGCGACAGGCTGGTGTTCATCCACGGCTGGTTCTGGATCTGGCTGCCTGCCTGATTGTGCAAGCGGTGCTGGGCGAAGGCGGGGGCCACGAGCAGAGACAGCCCGAGCGTTGCCAGGACGGTGAAGCGCGTGCCGCAAAGTCTGGTCATGATTCGCATCTCCCAAGTCGTCGAATTCGAAATCGTCGAGTGTCCCTTGTTGCCGCCGCCGGATTGCCGCGATCGCACCGAACCCGGCTCGATGCAGTTTATCACCCGCAGCGCTTGCCGCCGCGATCCCTTGCAAGAGGCTCGCTGCCGATTCCCGGCCCTTCAATCGTCCGATGTTCGACTCCCTCAAAATCGCCAGTCGATTCCGAGACGCACTCCGTTGCCCGTGACGATGCCGAGCGCCTGGGTGGAATCGTAATGGGTGTAGCCTAGAGTGGTGGAGACATAAGGTGTGACTTTGAGATTGATGGATGGAGCCAGGGTGAAGGCGCGTTTGAAGGGCTGGCGCTGATTCACCTGTTGCACGCCGAGGCCGGCGGCGAAACTGTAGCCGACTCTGGACGATAGGCGCCCCGAGAAGTTTGAGGTGAGAAGGTCGCGCTGGTAGAAACTCGGGGTGAAGAAGCCGAAGTAAAGGCCGTTCCGCGGCCCATCGTAGCCCAGCGCCAGGGCAGACAGCCCGGCGTTCACCGCGAAGCGCTCGCGGGCAAGAAGGCGGCGATTGAATACCACGGTTCCGCCGCTGCCGTGCTGCCGATTATTGGCGTTGTAAAGCGGGGGATGATAACCCTGGCCGGAATAGATGGTGTTGACTTCGTGCCAGTAGGGTTGGGTGGAGAGGGCGTCCCTGAAGTAAGTCAGATGAACTGAAGTACGCGGGTCCAGGTCGAAGTTCAGCCCGCCTTCTCGCCGGTTTGAGATAACCCCCAGCCAGGCGGCGAATGGCGTATAGGCGATGGCCGATCGGCTCCATGTGAAGTCAGCGGAAACGTGCGTCGTCGGGCTGAAGCTCGCGCCCACGAAGCCAACCGGCGTTGGCATGGCGCTCTGTTGCGGAAAAGCGCCTCCTTGGGAGGTGAGATTGACTGGCTTCGAGCGGCCAAAGCGCTCCATGCCCAACCCTCCGCGAAGGGTCAGTCTGGACGTGATGCGCGTCGTCTGCCGATAAAGGAATTCACCTGGCACGACCGCCGTCGGCGCCTCCGTCGGGCTCTGGGTGGGGAAGATGTCAAACGACAGACTGGACGTGCTGCGAGGCAGCCAAACGAAGTCGAGCTGGGAGCCGAGGCCGAGCGTGCGCAGATCCTCGTCGATCAGGGACGCGGGGATTCCCAGGTCCGCCGGGTTACCGGTTTCGTGCGTGTAGCCTACGCTGAGGTGCAATACGGTGGATGATTCGGTCCAGAGTTTTTCGCGAAGCGCGGCCACCTCGGGATTGTGGTGCGAAAGCCGGTCCGCGCGCCTCAGCAGGGCGCGCGCCTCATAGGGGTGGCCCCGACCTGTTTCGATGCTGGCCAAAAGAAAAAGAGCATCGAAGTCGCGGGGGTTCTGCTGCACGAGCCGGTCGGCCTCCGCGTAGGCCTTCCCCAGATCGCCTGTGTAGTATCGCGCCTGAGCCGCGCCCATCCGGGCGGCGAAATCGCCGGGCCGGACCCGGAGCACGCGCTCGAATTGCCGCAGCGAGCTTGTATATTGGCCCTGTCGGAGCTCGAGTTGCGCGAGCAACAGCCTGGCGTCGGCATTCTCCGGTTGCAGCGCGAGCAGCGTGGCCAGGCGGCCGCGAGCGGCGGGGTACTGATGCAACTGCTCTTCGAGGCGAGCTGCCTCGAAAAGATAATCGGCGCCGGAAGGATGCTCCGCGGCCAACGTGCTGTAGGTCGAGTCGGCATCCGCCAGTTTTCCTGACCGGAGCTGCACGCCGGCCAGACCTTCCAGGGCCTCGCGGTCGGCCGGCGCCTGCGCCAGCACGGCGCGGAATGCTCGAGCGGCTTCATCGTAGTGTTGATCCCAGCCGAGCAGGCGCGCGAGCTGAAGCTGTGCGCCGCGGTCGTCAGGGTGGCCGGCCACTACCTGTTGGTAGGCGGCAATCGCGGCCCGGAAATCTCCCCGTTGCGCCTGGGCTCGCGCCAAGTCTTCCAGGGCGCCGACATCGCCCGGGTCGCTCCGCAGCCTCTCCTGCTCGAGGGCGATCATCCCGGCCGGCGACGCGCCCGGCTGCCGACCGGCGCCCGCGGCCTGAGTGGCCCGAAGGGCGCGGTTGAGGGTTGCCAGAGCCTGGGTGACTTCGGAATCGCGAGGATCGCGCGCCCGCAGTTGTTGGAGCAACGCCCGGGCCGGCTCGAGATGACCTGTCCAGAACAGGATGTCGGCCTTGCCTTCGAGTGCGTCGTAGTTCTCAGGCTGTGTTCGCAAGGCCTGCTCGTAGCGCAGCAGAGCTTCGGCATAATGGCCGCCCGCCGCGAGCGTTTGCGCCAAACCGATCGCCGCAGCCGGGTCCGACGGATTGAGAAAAAGCGCCTGCCTGAACCAACCGCTCGCTTCGTCCGCTTCACCGGCCTTGAAGAGGGCGTTGGCGAGTTCAACCGCGACGTTCCCAGCTTGAGGGTGCGCACTGAGAACGCGGCGGTAGCGGGCGATCGCTTCCGAATACTGCCGGCAGGAGGCGAGCGCCCGTGCCAGGTAGAGCTCAAGGTTCACGCCCGTAGGGTTGGCCGCCAGCGCGCCGCGGGCCGTGGCGATATCGGAGCCGCAGATCGCGACGGCGGCGGGCCGGGCTACCGGACCGGAAACTTGTGGACGGGTGGCTCGGCCCACGGGCGGCGCGCTAAGCGCCGAGATCAACAGGAGCGTTGCAAGCTGGGCCTTGGCACGGAACACGCGCCGTCTGCCCGCAACCCGTCGCGTGTGCGGCCCTGCTGCCGATTCCGAAATGGGCCCGGGCGCCCTCATGCACTTTCCTCCACCCCAACCTCCGCGCGCTCCCCGCCGGCCACGTGCACCACCTTTTCCCATCGGTGACTGCCCACGAGAAAACGCATAACGCCCTCGAATCGGAACCACAGTACGATCTGGCGATAGCCAAAGTTCTCAAGCAGCGCGTAAACCAGGAGAATCGTGAGATTGCGCGCGCTCCGGTAGCGGCGATAGCTGAACTCTTCGAGGGCCACGGCGCTGACGGAGACGAGTCCTGAATACGCCAGGCTGAGGAGCACGAAAGGCAGCAAAAATCTGAGCAAGCTGGGGTCCAGGCACGCGGCGACCGGAATAACAAGGTAGCCGGCCAATTCCACCACGGCGCCCAGAGCTTCCACGAACGCCTGAAAGGGAAGGCTCATGAGTCCCAGCGCGCCAAACGCCGGGTTGAAGAGCATCTGCGAATTCTTTCGAAGGGTCTGGCACAGGCCGAGCTGCCATCGCCGCCGCTGACGGCCCAGCATCCTCAAGTCTGCCGGGCACTGGGCCCAACAAACCGGGTCGGAGGTGAAAGCCGTTCGAAATGTTCGCTCGCGGTCCACTGCCCAGCGGCGCAATCTCACGACCAGTTCCATGTCTTCGGTGACCGTGTCGCCGCTGAATCCCCCGGCTTGCAGAACCGTCTCCAATTGGAACAAGGCAAACGCACCGGACAGGATCACCGTGCCGCCCAGGAGGTTCCAGCCGGTGCGGCCGAAAAGGAAGCTGCGCAGGTACTCCACCACCTGGAAGCGCTCCAGGGCGCTCGGCGGCAGATCGATCTTCGCCACCTGACCGTCCGTCACCGTGCACCCGTTCAGCACCCGCACAATGCCGCCACTGGCCACGATGGGTACGGGCGAGTTCACAACTGGCAGCATCAAGCGCAGCAGAGCGTCGCGCTCGAGAATGCAGTCCGAGTCGAGCGTGCAAAAGTAGGGCGTGCGGCACATGTTCAGGCCGGCGTTGAGCGCGTCGGGCTTGCCGCCGTTTTCCTTGCTGATCACGAGGAGATTCGGAAGGTCCGGATTAACGTAGAATCCGCGTACCGGGCGGCTGGGGAGCCGCGGATGCGCGATGAGAATCGCGGGGGACAGCTCAAACGCGGCAATCAGCCGGTCGAGTGTTCGGTCGCTGGAACCGTCGTCGACCACGCACACCTGAACTCCGGGGTAATCGGTCTGGAGAATCGATCGCACCGAATCGACAATCACGTCCTCTTCATTCCAGGCCGGCATGATGATGGTGGCCGGCGGCGTGAGGGGCGATTCGCGTAATTGCTGAAGACTGCCGGAGTGGTGATTGCGGCTGTGAAGCCAGACCGAGGCCAGGGAAAGAATCATCAGCAGCGTATAGGTGCCGTTGCCGGCCACAAAATACGCGGCGAGCAGAAAACTAAAGAACCCGAGCATGTCCGGAAGTAAGGCTTGCAAAAGGGGTTCGCCTCAGGGCGTCTCCAACGCCGGAGGTCCGGCAGATCCGACTGCGACCGGTTCGCCTGGGCCGGCGGGCCCGCGCTCGGGAGTTCCGGGCGCCTGGGCATCGGCGCCAATCCCTTGCGGTAGCTTTGCAGGGTTCCCGGAGTTCGGATGGCGCGCAAATGCCTTCTCGGGATAAGCGTGCGCGCGGGATTGCCTGCCCGTGCCCAGATTGGGCGCCACAGCCTCGTCGTATCCGATCCGGGTCATACGGGCTACAAACCTAGCCTCGACGGCGCCTCCCGGGGCGGCGAGCGCCTCGAGGCACGCCGGCATCAGGGCCGCGCGGGCAATCTGCTCCGCCACCTGCTCCTGACTGTAACGGTCCTCGGTGGTCAGGAAGTGTTCGAGGAGGGCCTCGAGTCCGCGGGCCCCGCGCGCCGAGAGCGTCTGAGCGGCAGCTTCCCGCACCCTCCAGTGGCGGTCGGTGAGCCGTTGGCGGAGGGCCGTGAGGGAAGTAATCGTCAGTCGGCCGAGCGCCCGCACGGCGTGCAATCTGACGTACCATTCGAAATCGTCCGCCAGTTGCAGCAGCGGTGGCAGCGCGATGGAACTGTCCAGGCGGGCTATCACGTCGCAGGCGCGCGCCCGCACGTCGGGGCACTCGTCGGCCGCCAGGCGCGTCACGAAAATCTCCGCGAGTTCCGGAGCCAGGCCCGCCAGGTGGAGGCGGCCTCCCGGGCGCTCCGCGGCTGCGCGCTCGAAGATGATGGATACGACGTCGGCGGCGACCGCCCGAACGCGCCGGTCCGCATGCTCGAGCAATCGCCGGAGCGGCGCCGCGTGAACCAACGGGAAGCAGGCGAGTGCCATTTTGGAACTTCCCACCGAGATCCCCGAGCCCGGATTCAGCACGGCGTCTTCGAGCTGTTCGGTCAGCGCGGGCAGGCTCAGGGGTTCCTGAATGCGCGCCAGCGCCCGGGCGGCGGCGGAGCGCACCGAGAGGTTGGGGTCATTCAAGGCATTCACCAGCACCGGCCAACTGGCCTGATGGCGGATGATGCCGAGTTTCTCGGCAGCCTCTGAGCGCAGCACGAAGTTCAAGGGCCCGAAGCGCAGATGCTTCGGGGCGGGCCGGCCGGCCATTCGCGATTTGCTGCGCGCGGCGGGGCGATCGGTGAGGGTGCGCTGCCATCCGGCCACCAAGCCGAGGTCCTCGCAGAGTCTTGCGAGCAGGGCGGCCAGTTCGGCCGGCGGATGCTTGTCCGCCATCAACAGGTCTTCGAATGGACTGCGAGACTCGCCCTCCGAAAGCGCCCTCAGGCGCGCCAGGCCCTCTTCGTATCCGATGCGGCCGGCGCGAACTTCCTCCACCAGCACAGCGTGCGCCGAGCGAGCTTGTTGGAGCCGACGAGATTGCAGGCGCTGCCTGGCGCGACGGATAACCACAATGGCGATCAACGCCCCGAGCAGCATGAAGAGGGCCGTGGCCATCGGCCACGCCAGTTCGGCGGCGACTCTGTCGAGGGTGAGCATCGTGGCTCTGCCGCGTCGTGTGGATTGACTCTCGTTCGGCTGTTCGATCTGCCTCGGAAATCTGATCGACAGTCAGTGGCGGGTTCAACTTTAGTAACTTCGGCTGAGCGGTGCTGTGAGGGCCATCACACGTGGCGGGTTGGCATTGGCGTGACGGCGGGCGGGAAGCCGGCCCGGGCAGGGAAGCGTTCGGCAGGCGCCAAGCCGTTACGGCGTTCGCCCGGGTGTCCGTTGACGCGGGGCTGTTTGTCCCCTAGGATATCCTTATCTATCGCTCATCGAGCGTTGCAGCTTGGCGGGGTGGCTCAGTGGTAGAGCGAGGGTCTCATAATCCCTAGGTCGGGAGTTCGATTCTCCCCCCCGCTACCAGTCCCATCGGCACGTCGGGCGACTCATCAGGCGCTTCGTGAACCGCTCAGGAGCTTTCGGGCGGGACACCGTCAGCGCGATTCGTCCACCACCTCGATGGCGTTGACGCAGGCGTAGTCCCGATCGGGCACAAAGCTCAATACCAGCTTGCCTTCGGCGTTCGGTTCCAGGCCGTGAAAGGTCTTGTCGAGAGCCCGCCCGGCGCCGCCGGCCTCCTCGAAGATGTCGAAATCCTTCAGCAGGGTCCGGCCGTTAAAATAAACATCGAAGACGCGGCTGCCCGCCCCGCCCTGGGGCGATCCCTGGTAATCCGGCAACGCAACTCCGGGCCGCTGATTGTCCGTACCCCAGTAGGTTTCCGCAAAGCGCAGGGTGACGCCGTATTTCCCCGGCGGGACGGGGATGGCGTAGTCGAAGTTGCCGAACCGCTCTCCATCATAGAGATCGGGGTCCGGCGTGCCACTCACGGGGTTGCGGTGCATGTGAACGGCCAGTTGTCCACCGCTCGCGAAGCGGTCGGGTTTCCAGAAGTAACCATTGTGATCGGTGTACGAATTCTGTTGAGCCACGATCCGCATAGGATTGATCCGGCCCGGCGGGGCCGGGACAATCTCGATCGCATTGAGAATCGGCGAGTCGATCAGGGGACGGAACTGCAGGTGCAGCTTTCCGTCGGCGGCGGGGCTCACGTTCTTAAACACGCGAACGTCTGCCCTGTTGTTGCCGCCGGCGTCTTTGATGATGTCAAACAGGTGCAGCAGGGGCTGACCGTTCATGAAGACGTCGAACAAGCGGCTGGTCTCTCCCCCGCCCGAAAGCGTATCCGGGCCGTAATGAGACTCCGCGAAGTAGAGGCTCAGCTCGTAGTTCCCCGGCTGCAAGGGAATGTCGTAGGAGAACTCGCCCGAGCGCAAGGTCTGAAAGATCGTGGGGTCGGGAGTGCGGGCTATGAACTGGCGGGGCTGGGCCAGAGCCTCGCCTCCTTCAAAATAGCGGTCGCCTTCCCAGGTGTCTCCTGCCCGATCGACATACGTGCCTTTGAGATACCCCGCGAGAATTCGCACGTCGCCGTTAGGTTCCCCGACGCGGCCCGGCACCCCCGCCGAAGGCGCTTCGGCGGAACCCCCGTTCGTCTGCTGAACGGCCGCCTTCGGCCGTTTCAACAGCAGGATGGCTGCAAGTGCGAGGAGTGCCACAAGTGCCAATCCCGCCACCCATGGCATCCGCTGAAAACGCTCGTCCCGCCCGGCCGGCGGCCCAGGAACGGCGGCGTCGGGCACAACTTCGGACACGTGCTGCTCCTGGCCGACCTCAGCCTCGGGCTCGGGATCCTGATAGGGTCTCTTCTCCCGCTCGACAAACCGGGGCACGTATTGCCCCGGCTGGACTACGAGCTGCAGAGCGTGCCCGGCTCCCTCACCCTCGTAGTAGTCCTTTAGTTTCTTGCGGATGCGAAAGAACTCGACGCGCACGATGGCGTCGTGGCTGGGGTCGAACGTGGAGGGTCGCTTCAGAACCTCGGTGGCGAGGTTGTACTCCTTCATTTGGCCGGCGCGACCGGCGAAGTATTCGTCACACACATAACTCACAAGGTCGGCCTGGCGGGACGATCGCGAGAAGATCCCGGAGGTGAGGACGGCTTCAAGCTCGGCTCTCTCGCCTTCGGACGCTCCGTTCGAGGTTGACATAGCCCAATTAGGCGCTCTCAGCAGCTCAGAGTATATCACACGATCAGTGTAACCCTCCAATATGATTCGGTAACCTTGCCTCAGTATTCGCGTACGTTGTTGAAAATGAATAGGTTATATCTGCTAACTGAGACATCGAGAATATGTAACTGATTTAACCTTGCGTTTCATCCCCTAAACTGACTATATGAACACGCTGGGCGAACTATGGAAGCTATTAAAAATACTGATCGTCAGTCCGAGTTTGCCTTCGCAAGTCGTTCTTTTTCAACTGTCTCCAATCTGCAGTCTGTGTCGGGTTAAAAGCTTAGCAACAAAAGGGTTGGGTCGGGATGCTGGGGCTGGTTCGGTACCGCCGAGTGGAGTCGGCTGCCCGAATCGCCCAAGGCGCGCCGTCACCTTAAGGTTTCGTGCTTCGTGCGTCGGTTTCGGCGTGGCAGCAAGTGAATGCTATTGATGCCTGACAACAACCTACGGGCTGGAGGAGTGCACTCCCAGTTTTTGGGACGGCTGCATGGACGGATCGGTGTTGACCCGAGACGAATTCAACCAAGTTGGAGGACTTAATGAAACGGACCTTGATTCTTTTGGCCACGGTTCTGTTGAGCGTTTGTGTGAGCGGCTTCGCACAGGACACCGCCAGGATGGTAGGTACGGTCACGGACAAGAGCGGAGCGGTCATTCCAAACGCTAAAGTCACGGTTTCGAACCCGGACAAGGCCTACACGCGCGTGCTCACGACAGACTCTGCCGGGTTCTACTCGGTTCAGGCAATTCCGATCGGCGACTATGTAGTGACCGCTGAAGCCACCGGATTCCAGAAACTCGTGCGCTCCGGCATCTCCCTCAACGTCGGGCAGGTGCAACAGGTGAATTTCGAGCTCACGGTGGGCCAGGTGACGCAGGAGGTCACCGTGTCCGGCAACGTGCCCAAGGTGCAGACCGAAACCGCGGCCGTTTCCAGCGTGATCACCAACCAGCAGATTCAAAACCTCGACCTCAACGGCCGCAACTGGGTAACGCTGGCCTTGCTGGTGCCGGGCGCGTCTCCGGATAACGGCCTCGACGCGGTCCACGTGGGCGTAGCCGGCAACAACAACATCTCGTTCAACGGCAACCGCATGCAGTACAACAACTGGGAGATCGACGGCGGCAACAACACCGACGAAGGATCGGCCTCCACGTTCAACACTTATCCCAGCCTCGATACCATCGCCGAGTTTCGCATCTCCACTTCCAACTACGGCGCGGACATGGGCAAGCACGCGGGCGCCAACATCGAACTGGCCACCAAGTCCGGCACCAAGGACTTCCACGGCAGCGCTTTTGAATACAACCGCAACGGCGTGTTCGACGCCAACAACTTCTTCACCAACCGGGCCTCCATCGGCGCCACAGCGCCGAAGGAAATTCTGAATTGGAATGATTTCGGCTACACCATCGGCGGCCCCGTCTTCATTCCGGGCCATTACAACACCGACAAATCCAAGACCTTCTTCTTCTGGTCGGAAGACTGGCGCCGCTACCGGAACGGCAACATCGTCAGCGCCGGCGTCCCGACCCCGCTCGAACGGCAAGGCGATTTCAGTCAGGAACACTGGGCCGGAGAAACGGGACCCAACGATCCCGGCTCCAGCAATTACAATTCAGTTGTCGCCACGGGCGCCCAAATACCCGCCCTCACCGCTGCTGGGACTCCGTGTAACCGCGGCGCCTCCGTTTACGAGAATCAAGACGGCACACTTAACGCCAATTACAACGCCGCACAGGCCAATTGTATATTCTACGATACGGCTCAGTCGATGCCGGGCTTTAACCAGACGGCTTTCGCGAATGGCACCGACCTTCTCAACGGGCTGGTTCCGCTCCCGAACAGCGGCGTGAACGGCTGGGAGTCGAACTCCAGCGCTCCCACCAACTGGCGCCAGGAGCAGATCCGCATCGACCAGAACATCAGCGACAAAACCCAGGCGTTCTTCCGCTACACCCAGGACACTTGGAACACGGTATCGGTCCCCTCCCTCTGGCAGTGGGCCAGCTACGACACCATCAAGACCAACTTCGGCGGCCCCGGCGAAAGCGCGGTGCTCCACATCACCCACACGTTTAAGCCCACCTTGGAGAACGAATTCGTGGCCGCCTACACCACCGACCACATTCTCCTCTATCCTGTGTCGGGCAACGATTCGCCCACCGCTTCGCTCGACCGGCCGAGCGACTTCCAGATGGCGCACCTGTTTGCGTCCAACGCCGGCAACACGATGTTGCCTTCTTTGGAACTCTGCGGCGGCCAGAGTTTTTGCACCAACGAAGAGGCCGGCAACTTCCCCTGGTTCAACTCCAACCCCATCATCACGTGGAAGGACAACCTGGCCTGGGTGCACGGCAACCAGACCACCAAGGTCGGGTTCTACCTGGAAAACTACCGCAAGAATGAGCAGTTTGGCACCGACACTCAGGGCCAGCTCTTCTTCGGAGGAGGCGGTTCGCTGACCAGCGGAAACGCCATGGCGGACATGTTCCTGGGGAACATCCAGCAGTACACGGAAGGCACCCAGATTGTAAACGGCACGGCCGTGGGCGGCTACGCCAAGGGCCACTGGCAGATGACCGACCTCGAGCCCTACTTCCAGGACGACTGGAAGGTGACCCCCCACCTCACGCTGAACCTCGGCGTGCGCTACTACATTTACACCCGCATTCACGACGTCACCCGGCCCACCATCGACTCCGGCTTCCTGCCCAACCAGTACCAGCGGTCGGCTGAGGCCCAGCTCGACTCGGGCGGCAACTACGTTCCCGGAACCGGCTTCACTCCGGCCCAATATGGCAATGGCCTGGTGCAATGCGGCCATAACGGCATTCCGCTGGGCTGCCAGCTCCAGAACACGGGCAAGAACATCGCTCCGCGCTTCGGCTTTGCCTGGGATCCCTTCGGCAAGGGAACCACCTCGGTCCGTGGCGGATTCGGGCTGTACTTCGAGTCCGGCAACGGCAACGAGGCCCAGACCGAAGGCGGCGAAGGCAATCCTCCCGGAGCCCCGGGCGTTTCGGTGTTCAACGTCTCGGGTTACGGCGCGCTTGTGCCGGGCGCCTTGCTGATCCCCGCCCCGCCAGGCTTCACGGGTACGCCCTACAGCGAAGCGTGGCCGAGCGTGCAGCAGTATAACTTGTCGGTGGAGCACGAATTCACCGGTAACACTCTCGTAAGCGTAGCCTACGTGGGCGCCCTCGGACGGCACTTGGCGCGCGCCCAGGACATCAACCAGGTGGACCCGGCGCAGGTGGCGAACGGCGGCACCATCAACGTTCCCGAGTTCGCAGGGAAGACTTTCGCTCACGGCTCGTGCGACGCGGCGGGGAATTGCGATGCGCAGAACATTATGATTTACAACGAGGAGCCTGCGCTGTTCTTCCGGCCCTACCAGGGATACGGCCAAATCACCTACAAACAGAACACGGCGGTATCCAGCTACAACGCGCTGCAGGCCAGCGTTCGCCACTCGATGAGCCACGGCCTGACTCTGCAAATGGCTTACACGTGGGCGCACGCCATCGACAATTCCTCCAGCACCTACATCCAGACCTCGGGCGCCATCGACGACTATAACCTCTCCCGCTGGAAGGCGACGTCGGATTTGAACCGGGCGCAGGTGCTGCAAATCAATTACATCTATGCCATCCCGTTCTTCAAGAACTCTTCCAGCGCCATCGCACGGCAGGCGCTGGGCGGGTGGCAGCTCAGCGGCATCACCAGCCTGTTCACGGGTGAGCCGGTTGACTTCAACTGCGGCATCAGCGGCTATTCCACCGGACTCGGCGGGACCACCCGCTGCGACGTGGTGGGCAACGTCGCCATCGACAAGGGCATGCATAATGACCCGACGTACGGCCCCACCGCAACCTGGTGGAACCCGGCTACGGTCGCCCAGCCGCTCCTCAGCCAACTCTACGCCAACGGCGAGCCCAGCATGTTCGGCAACATGGGCCGGAACACCCTCACGGGGCCGGGCCGTAACAACACAGACCTGGCGCTGGAAAAGAACTTCAGCCTGCCCTGGTTCAACGGCGAGCATTCCACGCTTCAGTTCCGGTTGGAGACCTTCAACACCTTCAACCATACGCAATGGAACGGGTTCAACACGGGGTGCAGCGGCAGCAACACGTTCGGGGAGACGTGCGACAACAACACCACTTCTCCTGGCGAGGTTAACTCGGCTTGGGCCCCGCGACAGATGCAACTGGGCCTGAGGTTCAACTTCTAGCCGGCGACGGTTAGCGGACGTTCGGACCTGTTAACATGGGCGCAACGAGGGGTTTCGGTTCTCTCGTTGCGCCCTTAGTTTTTAGGGTCTGCGCAACCATCTGTGAAAGCGGGAATTGGCGCGAGGTTAAGGACGCAGGAGCGTAAGCGCTCACGGCAGGGCCGGGCAGTCCAAAACGCCCGCGATTGTCGCTTTTTCACAGCCCATCCTACTGAAACTAAATGGAAAAATAAACCGTCTCATTCGTCCCGTTTGTCCCCACGGCCCTCCGGAAGCGTGCTAGGCTGGCCTCGGATTCGGCGGTCGGCTGTCCGTGGTCCGTTGTCCGTGGTCGGTCGTCCGTGGTCCGTGGTCCGTGGTCCGTAGTCAGTTGCACGCGGCGATTGGCGTCTTGTTGGTTGTTGGTCGCTGGTCGTTCGCGGAGCGACGATCTACCTTCAACGAGCCACGAAGCCGTGCCAAAGCGTGCGGCAACGGACAACTGACCACTGACGACTGACAACGGACATTTGGCAACTGACAACGGACAAATGGCAACTGACAACGGACATTTCGCAACTGACGATTGACCACGGAGGCCCGGAGAGGGCATTGAAGGAAAGTGATTATGTCGGCAGAGACAGTGGTGGATGTTCCCGCTGAAGGTTCCGGCTCCGTGGCCAAGCCGCGCCTGGGCGCGGCGTCTTGCGGCGAGGCGGCGAGGCGGCAGGACCACTGCATGAACGTGCAGGGCGACCGGCCGCGGCGGGCCATCGACCGGAACCTCAGGGTTCTCCCCAAGCTGCTGAAGGCTTTTGGCTTGGAGGCCCCCGCCGCCGCGCGGACGCCAGGAGGGGAGAGCGCGAAAAAATAAAGGGTCCCCTACCAAAGCCGGAATGTGACGCAGAATGAATGAGATACAAAAACAGGGAGGGCTCTCCAAAGCCGGAATGTCCTTTAGGATCAACGAGTTGTAAAAGTTATACAAAGCCAAAGTGAGAAAAATGAGAATCGAGTAAGTTACATGGAATCAGTGGGATAAGGCGATTGTAAATTTTACACAAAGCCAAAATGGGACGAACGTGAGAATCTAGTAAGTTGCCTGGAATGAGGTAGTTCCAAAAAAGTGCTGAAAAGACACTCCGAGGCTTGGGTTGAGTACGGAGGGACCGGTGCTCCGGCGCCCGCGGAAGTGCCAAGACAGTTGCTGCCTGTGCCTGACGGCGCAGCGCAGGGCCGCAACCGGAACTGAACGCGTCGCCTTGAAGAAAGTGGCCTGAAATGCGGTCGCCTGCGAATTCTGGCGCAGAGCCCGATTTTCAAAGGTAACAGGGGCAGTCCGGAAGTGATAATCTAAGGTACGCATGAAAGGCCGCGTCTTGAATGGAATTGAACGGGCCACCGGGGTCCTCGGGGTCACCGTCGCGTGGTTGTGCTTCAGTGTTGTGGCGCCGGCACAAAGTCCGAGCCGCTCCCGGCCTACCAGTGATGACTTGCGCGCCGCCTTCGAGCGCGCCGCGCAGGCCTTGGCCGCAAAGGACTACGCCGCCGCAGAGCTGGGATTCAAAGACTTCCTCAAGCTTGACCCCAACAATCCTGCGGCCTACACCAACTTGGGCGTAGTCTACCGGCATTTGGGGCGGCTGGACGACGCCATCCGGTCGTTTGAAACCGCCCGCAAGCTCGACCCGCGGATGGTGGGCGTGGATCTTGACCTCGGCCTGACCTATTACGACAAGCGAGACTTTAAGAACGCGGCCCCCGCCTTCGAGCGGGTGATCGCGGGGGAGCCATCCAACGTCCAGGCGCATTATTTGCTCGGAGAGTCGGAGTTTATGCTGCGCGACTACGGTAAGGCCGTTGCGGCCTTTGAGCCCATCCGCGCGCAGGAGCAGGACGACCTCGATTTTCTTTACATGCTGGGCATCGCCTACGGCCAGGTGAAACGCAATGACGACTCAAAGGATACGTTCAAGCAACTGGTGATTGCGGGCGGCGACACGCCGCACCTTCACCTGCTGCTCGGCAAGGCCTATCTGGACCTCTACCAGAATTCGCAAGCCGAAGCCGAGTTGAAGAAGGCGGTGGCCGGGGATCCCAAACTGCCCTTCGCTCACTACGACCTGGGGGTGCTCTACCAGCGCCTGGGGAAGATGGACCTGGCGGCCGGCGAGTACGACCAGGAAATCCAGATCAGTCCCCGCGAGCCCTGGAGCTACGAGAATCGCGGCACCATCTGGGTTGAGTCCGGGGACCCCGCGCACGCCATCCCCCTCTTCGAAAAGGCCCTGGCCATCAATCCCGAGATGCCCGACTCCCTGGCCGGCCTGGGCAAGGCCTACCTGCGGGAGGGCAAGGTGGCACAGTCCATCGCCTATCTGAAGCGAGCCGTGGCCCTCGCGCCGGACAGCGCCAACAAGCACTACCAGCTTGGCCAGGCGTATCTCAAAAACGGGCAGCGGGACGATGCTCAGAAGGAATTTGCGCTACAGCAGCAGCTCCAGGCCAAGGAGCGCCAGAAGCAGGCGGAGCAGATTTCGGGGAGGCTGCCGGAGGCCCCGGGGCCTGCGCAGTGACGAAAATCCAAAAGTTTACGAACGAACCTACCAAGTCACTGAAAGCGCTGCCAGTCCATTCTTGGAAGAAGTCGGAACCTACCAAGTTATTGAAAACAAGCCAGTTACGATGTATTCCCTTCATGTCATTGATATTACAGGACTTAGGTGAGACTTAAGGCATCTCGAAGAGGTCATTTCATCGCTTTGGGGCGAGTTTCCGCCATAGTTCTCGCGGTTGCTGGCTTGAGCGCCGGCCTGCTCTTTGGCCCCTTCGCCAAGTCCACTGCAGCAACGGCCAGTCCGCAGGCGCCGGGTCCGGTGCAATTCTCCAACGTCACGAAGGCGGCTGGAATCGACTTCATCCACTTCAAGAGCACGGTTGGGACCTCGACAATTCTGGAGGAAGCGGGTCCTGGTGTCTGCGTGGCCGACTACGATGGCGACGGCTATCAGGACATCTACTTCGTCAACGGCCGCGACCTTTACAATCGCGGCCTGAAGGCGCGCAACGCGCTCTACCACAACAACGGCGACGGGACGTTTACCGATGTCACCGAAAAGGCCGGCGCTCCCGGCAACGCCTTCGGCCTGGGCTGCGTTTGGGGAGATTACGATAACGATGGCTTTCCCGATCTCTACGTCACGCAGTATGGGAAGAACATCCTCTACCACAACAACGGCGACGGTTCCTTTACCGACGTCACCGACAAGGCCGGCGTAGGCGGCATGGATTTCGGCACAGTTTTCCATTCGGGCGCAACGTTCTTCGACTACGACCGCGACGGCCGCCTGGATCTCTACGTGGGCGGCTACGCCAACTTCTCGACCGCCAGCCAGCAATTCTGCACCACCGAAATCGCGGCCCGGTCGAGTTGCCCGCCCGCAGTCTACGGCGGAACACCGGACGTGCTCTACCACAACAACGGCGACGGAACGTTCACCAACGTCACGAAGGCCGCGAAAATCTACCAGCCCAAGGGCCTCAACCTTTCGGTGGGCGCGGCCGATTACGACAACGACGGCTGGCCGGACCTGTTTGTGGCCAACGACGGCCTGGACGCGTACCTCTATCACAACAATCACGACGGGACCTTTACCAATATCGCGCTCGAGAGCGGCATGGCCTTGACGGCGGACGGCAACACCATGGCGGCCATGTGCATCTCGCTCGGCGACTTTCAGAACGACGGGACTCTGGGCCTCTACATTTCGGATTTTCAGGGCGCCGGGGACCACATGTGGCACTACAACGGCAAAGGCTCCTTCGACGAAGTCAGCGATGGCGCCGGGATTACAATTTCCACCAAGCAGGTGCTCAGCTTCGGCGGCGGCTTCTTCGACTACGATAACGACGGCTGGCTCGATCTGTTCATCGCCAACGGCCACGTTTATCCCGAGATCGACCGCACCTCGACCGAGATTCACTACAAGGAGATCAACTCGCTTTTTCACAACGAGCGCAACGGGAAGTTTGCGGACGTTGCCAACATCTCCGGCGATGGATTCGCAAAAGCCTATGCCGGGCGCGGTGTGGCCTTTTTCGACTACGACAACGATGGCCTTATGGACCTGGTGGTGGCCAACAACGGCGATCCGCCGCTGCTGCTTCACAACGATGGTCCGAAGGGTGGCGGCCCGCGAAACCACTTCGTCAATTTCAAGCTGGTGGGCACGAAGAGCGATCGCGACGCCATGGGCGCCCGCATTACGCTGCGGGCGGGAGGCGTGACCCAGATTCGCGAAATCGAGGGCGGCGGCAGTTACCTGTCGCAGAGCGATCTCAGGGCCAACTTTGGCCTCGGCGGCAATACCAGCGCAGGCCAGGTTGAGATTCGATGGCCGAGCGGCCTACACCAGTCGTTTCGCAATGTGAAGGCGGACAAATTCTACCTGGTTGTAGAAGGAAAAGGGCGATTGGAGCAACAGCTTTTTAAGCCCCATGTGGGGCCGGTACCGGCCGCAGTGCCTGCCCGTCATCGCTGATACCGAAGACCGCGCCGGCGTGTCGGGCCGGCTAAAAGCTGAATCTCATTTGCAGGCTAATCTCACGGTTGGCAGCCTGCGAGTTGAAGGGACCGCCGGCCAGAGTGTTGGACTGTCCGAAAATCGGCGAGCTGAGGTTTCCCACGGGCGTGCCGAGGTTGACTTTGTTCAACACATTGCGGGCCATGATGCCCAGCTCCAGGTTATAGCGATGATTTTCGCCGCTCGGTGGACCGAACATGCCGCCTCCGCCTCCGCCGCTCAAGCCACGCCCTCCAAGGCCTCCGCGGCCCCCGTGCCAGTGACCGTGGTCGCCACCCCCGCCACCGCCGGCTTCTTTTCCGAAGCCGAAGGTCTTGCCAAGGCGCAGGTTCAAAGTAAAGGCCGCGGGACCAAATACGTAATTCGGCGGAATAATCGTCTGGCCGGTCTGTGGGTCGATGTTGAAGGTGCCGTAGTTCGTTGCCACAATCGCGGCGCCGGAAGAGCCCGCCGTCGCGAAGGCCGGGCGGTCATTGTAGATCGAGTCTCCGTTCAAGTCCTGGCCTACGGTGATGTTGAAAGGGCGACCCGAATTTGCCACCACAAACGGGCTCAGGCGAATACCCTTGGGCAGGGCGATCGAGCCGCCCACAAAAGCCTGGTGGCGGATGATGAAGCCCGCTGGGCCGTAGTCCGCGAGTATGTCGTAGGGGTTCGAGGGAAAGCTTCCCACACCGTTGGTATCGCTCTTGGCCTGACTGTACGTGTAAAAGCCAAAGAGCGAAAGCCGCGTTCCCGCTCGAATGTTGGCGTTAACGATCAGTTGATTTTCGTTGAACAGGCCAACGGACTCGTACTGGTAAATGTTACTTTCTCCCGGAAACGGCAGAATGCCGCTCGACGGAACGCACGACGCCGGACTCCCGGGCGGGCATCCGTTATACGTTCCGGGAAACGGCGCGTTGATATTGTTGGTGAGGAGTTGGTGCACACCGTGCGAATTGAGATAAGTGACGGAGGCTGTGAGGGCCTTAGTCACTTGGCGTTCGAGGCCGATGGCGGACTGAATGGTGTAGGGCGCGCGCAGGGTCGGATCAATCCGGTAAACGGTGGGAGTGACGGCTCCCGCCTGCAACGCGCTCAGGGACGGAATCACAGGGAAGAAATCCGGCGCCGTAATCAGGTACTGCTGCTGATTCAGGCCGTTGAGTCTTTCGGCTTCAAGCACGCTGCCCTCTTGGAAGCGGTCATAGAATATGCCCGAGCCAGCGCGCAGAACGGTCTTGGGCGCTTTGCCCCCGCCGATTCCCCAGGCCAGGCCGAGGCGCGGCGCGAAGTCGGAATGGTCGGGGATGTCATTCTGCGATTCCCAGCGCAGGCCAAGGCTGAGGGTCACGTTGGGGCGCACCCTCCAGTCATCCTGCCCGTAGAGCCCCGCATCGAGCCAGCTCACCTGGACCAGCGGAATTCCTGCGGTGATCGAGAACTGGCTCGCCCCGGCCGTTTCGCACCCGGTCTGCCCGTTTGCCTGGCACAGCGCTAGGGACTGCTCGGCGGTCTGGTAGGCGTCGAGCGAAGAGAACGTGAAGGCGCCGTTGAAGCCCGAGTTGGATTGGCTGGACTCTTGAATGTGGCGGACTCGGCCTCCAAACACCACGGAGTGCTTGCCGAGCGACATCGATAACAGGTTCTGCACTTCGTAGTTGTCCTGGGTGTCGGTGTTTGTTCCCATACCGTTTCCGCCGCCCGTGAATGCGCCCAGCACCGAAATAGTGGGATCGAAATTCTGGGCGATCGTGCCGTCGTTCTCGTGGCGGTACTGGAAGCGGAATTGATTGACGGTTCTCGCGCTCACCACCTGGGTGTCGCTGATCTGGAGGGTGTGTTCGATATCGTTCCGGTTAAACGCCTGTGAGGCGAGGGAAAACTGGCCGATACCGTTGTCAGTACCGGAGTTGGTCCAGCGCTGGTAGCGAACCGTCATCACATTGTTCTTACTCAGTTGCAGGTCGACCCGAGGGCTGATGTTCATTCGCGTCTGCGGATTCAGCACGGCCTGACTGAAGGGCGTCTGGTTGAGGTTGGGATCGAGGATTACGGCGTTCACAATCGAGCTGTCATTGACGTCGCGACGGAAAAAGTCCACGAAGAACGAGGCCTTCTTGCCGAGCGGACCGCCGAGGTTTCCGTTGTAGAACTCCGAATGGTAACCCGGTTCCTCGGTTACGAACGGGCTTCTGGAGTTGAAGGCCGAGGAATTTCCACTCACGAATGCCTCGCCATGATACTGGCTGAAGCCCGGCTTGGTGGTGATCTCGATGCGGCCGTAACCGAGCTTGTCGTATTCCGCCGAGAACGGATTCTGGTTCACGCGGATTTCCAGGATGGCCGCCTTGGGCGGCAATTGGCCGCCGGTGAAGCCGTCGATGTAGATCTGGCCGCCATTCGGACCCGCCGAGGGTCCTGCCAGCGCCTGGAGCTCGGACTGCAATTCGTCGGGGTCGTCCGAGAGCGCTTCCAGTTCCTTCCCCTTGATCACCAGGGCGCTGGCGTTGTTCTCAGGACTCACGCTCAGGTGCTCCGCCTCGGCGGACACGGTCACTTGTTGCCGTTCCTGCTCAATCTTTAGCGCGATATTGAGTTGCCGAGCCGGGCCTGCAGCCACCACAACGCCCTGCTGCTCGAACGGCGCGAATCCCTTGGCGATCGCACTCACCACGTAGGTGCCGGGCGCCAAACCGTCGATTTCATAGGTTCCGTCTTTCTTCACGACCGCGGCGCTGCTCGGTCCGCTGGCTGGAGGGGCCGGTGCGGCGAGTACGGTAACGCTCGCTACCGAAGCGCCGGAGGGGTCCGTCACCTGCCCGCGCAGAGCGCCGGAGCCGGCTTGCGCCAGCAACCGGCTCGACAGTGCGGGCAACACGATGATCGCCCCTGAAATCAACAGTCGAATTCCAAGTTTCCAGACTCTCATTAGTTCTCCTCAGTTCTTCTCAAAGATCTTTTCGGCTGCGAACGAGCGCTTTGACTCAAGGGCTCGTACCCTGCTGACCCTGGTCCCCCCCAGATGGGGCGCTAAGACTCCAGGGTGAAAGAACAGAATCCTGGGACCCAGCCGGCGCAGCCGTCAGAATGGGTTCGACCCCGCTCAAGAGCGTGATGGCTGTGACGCCACCGGGCGTGGTGCCTTGCGTTGATACAATCATCACCGCGTCACCCTTCTGCAAATCGGCGAGCGTCGCGGGCGCCAGGCGGCTCAGCATCTGCTGAAAGTTCGGCGGGCCGCCTGCGCCGCCGCCGGGATGCCAACTGCCTCCATTCGCGGCCCCCCAATTCGCCTGGCCCGGAGGCCGCGCCGCCGGAGAGGCGCCGGAGCCGCCAGAACTCGTTCCTCCCGGCGCCTGCTGCGAGCCGGCAGGCCCCGCCGGGGTTCCCTTTAGTCGCATGGCGATCATTTGCGCCATCATCTGCGGCAGTTTTCGCAACTGGGACTCGGAAGTGATGCTCACAACCACAGGCTGCTTGGTCTTCAGGTCCATGACGGTGATTTCATTGGTGGCGGGATCGATTGATGAGACTGTGCCGGCGATGTTCCGGAACGATCCAGACACAATCTCCTCGGCTGTCAGTTCAGCGCCATCGGGGCTGCGGCTTCCGCGCGCCTCGAGTTGGTCGCCGGGCTTGATCTCGTCCACGGTCCCGGGCTTGGCGTCGCTGAACTTGACCGAACCCGGAGCGTAGCGGCGGATGACCGTGTCCTTTGAGACGTGAACGGTCAGCACTTTGGCGGCGCTGGCGGCGCCTGTCGAAAGCGTGATGGTGCCGGCGGCCAAATCGACCGCCCGGACAAGTCCGCCAACGCCGCGCTTTTGCCAGTCTTCCGCTTCCTGTTGCTGCCGCTGAGCGATGTCGGTGTGCTTCATCAGAATGATGGAGGAGGCTACCACCGGACTCCCACCTTCGGGAGTCTTCCCGGCCGCCAGAATGCGATCCCCAACCTGCAGATCCTGCAATTGGACGGGGGTGGCGCCCTGCAGGGTCTTCTGGCCCGGTTCGATGCGAAACATGCGGGTGGAATCCTGCACTTTAACGCTTACCTCAGCGCCCGCGTCCTTCTTGACAGTGATGGTATTCCCCTGAATCGCCGTGACGGTGCCGAGGGCGCGGGTGAGCGCGCTCGGCGCGGCCTGCGTCTCGGTCTGCTCTGGCCGGCCGGAACCGGCCAGGGCGGACGTACCCCCGACTGCGATACCAGCCATCAACAACGCCGCCAGTGCTAAGCCCTTGCCCCTTATCCCATCCATCGTTCGCGCCTCAAGCGCCTTTTGGGTTTTGATTGAACTCAACCGTGCCTCGCGACTTCGCAATCGCTCGACGACCGCCAATTTGTCCCTCATAGATTTCAGACGTATCGGCTAGGGCAGACGTTTCACCCCGCCACAGGAGGCGAGATTTAGATCATAGACGACTTTGACGCGGCAGTAGCGGGTGGGGCAGGGCTCACCCGCGGAAGGGACGAAAGGACGCTGCGCCGACAGCGCCCGCGCGTAGGTGGCAGGCTCAGGGCAGGGTGAGCACTCTGACGCCGTATTCCGGCAACTCGACTGCCGTGGGCCCGGCGACCCCCGTCAGAGCATCGCGATAAGACCGGCTCAGGTCCACCTTTTCCTTGTTCGCCGTATAGTTAAGGAGAAACACGATCTTCCGCCCGGCTTTCTCGCGCTCAGCAATCTCCACGCCGTCCGGAAGGCGGGGTCCGCGCTCGACGCCTGCCTCCGGAAGCATGCGCGATGTCAAGCGATCGTAAAACTCTGCGGACGGTGACTCGGTCCCAACGTAATAGACCCGTCCGTCTCCCACCTTGTTGAGAGTGACCGCGGCACGCCCGGCGTAGTAGTTCTTGCCGTAAGTGGCCAGCGTCTCGGCCGTTTCCGGGCTCAAGATGTCAAACCAAACCCGGGCGGGGTAACGCGTGCCGTCAGCCTCGACAATCTCCTGCGGCTGGTCGATATGCGGATCGTAATCGTGAATGGCGACACCGGCGAGGGAGGCCAAGGGACCGGGCAGGGTCTGCCGGGTGAAGACGTTATGCTCGTCTTTTACCCCCGTGCGATAAGTGAGCACCAGGGTTCCTCCGCCGCGCACAAACTCTGTCAATTTGCCAGTTAAGGCGGGATCGACCACAAACAGGGACGGCGCCACGATGATTTTGTAGGGGGAGAAGTCGCCTCGCGGAAACACGACGTTGACATTCACGCCCTGCCTGCGAAGCGCGTCGTAGAATAGGTGGAGCTGACGGTTGTAATCGAACTCCTTCACCAGGGGCTGAATGTGAAACGCCCAGCGCGTGTCGGGCGAGACGAGCATTGCCGCCTGTGCCACCGGGTGCGAGCCCCGCAGCAGATCCGAAATCTGCTCCAGTTCCTTCCCCATCTGCGAAACCACCTGGTAGCGCGCGTTGGGGTAGCTGTCCTGGTCCAGCACTCCCTGCCAGTACTGCTCGGTGCCGTAGGGCGAGGTCCGCCAGCGAAAGTAGCAGACGCCGTCCGCGCCGTGGGCGATGGCCTGGTAGGCCCACACGCGGTAGAGCGCCGGAGGCGCCTGGCGGCCCCAAAACGTTGTCCAGCCCGGCAGACCCCCCTGCTCCTCCATCACCATGAAATTTTGCTGGCCCTTCGAGCCCCGCATCAGGTCGTGAGCGAGCCCCGGGCCTTCGTAGTTGGCGAAATTCGAGTCGAACAACGGATAGTTGTCCCAGGCGACAAAATCGAGGGCCGTGTTGAGGCTCGAATAATCGATGTTGTCAAACATCCCCATTTCGTTGTGCGTGATCGCCTGGCCGGGCGCAATGCGCCGCAGGATGTCCGCCTGCATCACCAGGAAATCGCGGGTGGCATCGCTGAAGAAGCGGTGGTAGTCGAGGGCCAGACTGGGATTGTATACGTTGCCCAGGGTGTTCCAGGGTAGCGGAATTTGCGTCCATGCCGTATAGGTGTGGCCCCAGAAGACGGTGCCCCAGGCGCTGTTGAGCGCGTCCAAGCTGTGGTATTTCGCCTGGCACCACTTCTGAAAGGCCGCCTGGCAGTCCGGGTCGTAGCAGTCGGGACTGCCGAGCTCGTTGTCGATCTGCCAGCCGAGAACGCCCGGATGATTATGGTAATGCTCGGCCATGGCGGTGACGATGGCGCGAACCGCGGCCAGGTAGTGCGGGTTGTGCAGGCAGTAGTTGCGCCGCGAGCCGTAGCGGTAGCGGATCCCTTCCGGGCTCATGGCCGCGATGTCGGGATACTTGGCCATCAGCCAGGCTGGCGGTGACGCCGAGGGCGTTCCGAGCACCGCTTTGATGCCGTGGGCGTTCAATACCTTGAGGGCGCGGTCGAGCCATTCGAAGTCGTAGCGTCCCTCCGAGGGCTCCATCTTGACCCAGGCGAATTCCGCCAGACGCACAAAGTTGATGCCGGCCGCCTGCATCATCTGGGCGTCCTTTTCCCGCTGCGACTCGCTCCAGGTTTCGGGATAGTAGTCCACGCCGTATATGAAATGACCGTC
>DATJAQ010000383.1:0-2699 GCA_035516075.1 Terriglobia bacterium
TGCGTGCTCCAACGGGCCGCGTTCGGGATAACTGTCGGGAAATCCCCTCGCCACCAGCAAATCGTGCAATCGGGCCCGAGTCGGCGTTCTGGGAAGCCACCGAGGTACGCAGCCTCGACGCTCGAACCGGTAACAACCTACCTCCAGCAGCGTACCCCGCGCTTCAAGTCACGGGGCCGCGACCGGTCGAAACTGAAACGATGCGCCGGGAATGTCAAACGGCCTGCCATACCGGAATTAGGTCACTCATGACCCGTGCGGCCTTGCCCGAGGTATTCGGTCAATGGTGCCGTGGCTTGCCGAGACTGAGCGGAGTCGGCAGAAGAGATATCCCAGGAGGGTTGTCACGTTTGAACGCCGTTGTCCAAGGATGCCGGGCTCGGAGTCCTGGCGAGCCTACGCCCAGAAAACAGACTCGCGGCGACGCCGTGCTATAGCACCCGACGCTTCTGGAACGATTGTTGTCCGGAATCACGGGCCTCCGTCGCCCAGCGGGGCCATTGCCAGCGCGGCCGGCGCGGAACGGTGTGGTGCTTTTGACCGAGCCAATGCCCGCATAGACGGAAATGTGGGCTAAGCCTTTTGGCTTCGCCACGTTGCCATTACAAGGTCGTCGAGCCGGTCCTGGCGCGACTTGACCCACGGGGCGTAATGCTTCTCCGTGGTCTTTATGGAAGCATGGCCGAGCAGCCTGGAGACTTCCTCCACTGGGATCCCTGCCTTGAGCCACTCGACGGCAGCGGTATCGCGCAGTTGGTGCGGATGTCCTTCGGGCAGGCCGGCCGCGATGAAAACGGCGCGGAGATCCTTGTGCCACTTCTTCACCGCCGACTCGGCTTGGCCGACGCCGCTATTCCAAAACACATATTTCGGGTTGCCGTTCGCCACCGTGACCAGCTCCTGGGCGACATCGGCCGGGATGGGGACGGAAACATCGACGCCTGTTTTGGCTCGCGACGTGACCACCCGCCACACCTGCCGGTGGGAATCGAGTTTGACCTTCTCCCGCTCCAGGGTGACCGTGTCACCGATTGCCAGCCCCGTGCAACGCATAAACCGAATCAGCGTGTGAACCCTGGCAGCCTTGACAGATTCGGTGAACACCTCCGGCACGGCTTCGAGCAGCTTCTTGTACTGGGCAGCGGTCAGCGGAAGGGTTGGCGTGACATCGACCTTGATCGTAGACATCGCAGCGGCAGGACTCCGGGGAATGAAGCCGGCGTTGAGGGCGTACTTGAAGAACGCCCGTAGCCGCTCCTGCACCTTCTGGCGGGTGAGGGACGAGGGATATTCCTCCTCCCAGGCTGACCGGAACTCCGTCAGGTCAGGAAGGCCGATTTCCTGGAGGAAGTAGCGGCCCTGACGATCGCAGAACGCCTGGAAGCGGCCCAGCTCACGACGGTACTTCCGGAGCGTGACCGGCTCCATGTTCTGGCCCTCTTTGTCCTTGAGGAAGAGCTGGATCGCGCGTTCAACCGAGACGGCCTCGTTCGGTTGGGCGGGCTTACCGAGGGCCGCATTCTCGTAGGACAGTTCAATCTCTTTTTTGGCGCGTTCGGCGCCGGCCCAGGTTTTGCTTTTGGCAGCCTTCCGATGCTGCCGGCCGCCGTGGGACCAGCGCAGGTGCTTCCAGCAGCTGCAGCGCTTGTAAAACTCGTCGCCCTGGTGAGGGCAGGCCGGACTGTGGCGCACGAAGATGGTGACGACGGGCACTTGCTGCATAGTGCGACCTCCTGTTCACCAGAAGGCATGGCACAGGTGCCGCGTGAAAATCAAGCACGAAATTAGCACAACATTTCAGAGTTAGGCTATATGCTACTTATTGTAAGCAAGATAAAGCTTGAGGAGAGGGTGGGATTCGAACCCACTTGCCCGCTCTTGGAAGGCAGCGCGCTTTGGGACTCACTCCCCCTTTCCACCTTTGCGTCTTATCTTCGGCGATTGATTCATTGAGCCATTGAGCGGCCGTCGATTTGGGTGCGCGGCGGAGCCGCCTTGCTAATGCGAGCCGCAAATAGCGGGCGCGCCAGCTTGCGCTCTGCACGTTAATTGAGTAGTATAGTGCCCACTCAGTATAAGAGAATTGCGGCTCTAAGGAGGGCGTCATGGCTTTACGCATTGAACTTTCGGAGGATTCGCGCCGGCAGGCGAAAGCGGCCCTGAAGGCGGCGCGCACCGCCGACGATTTGCGGCGGGTACTGTGCGTCTGGCTGCCCGTGGCGCTCGGCATCGGCTCCGATCAGGTGGCCGCAGCCCTCGGCCTGCCCCCCTCCACCGTGCGGGAGGCCCAGCAGCGTTTCCGGCGCCGCGGCGTGAGCGCCTTCCACGACCTGCGGCACCATGTGCTGTCGCCGGAGGCGGCCGCACCGCTGCGCGCGGCCCTGAAGCGGGCCCGCACGGTGGAGGAATTCCGCAACATTCAGTGCGTCTCGTTGCGGGCCATTCTCGGCCTCGATACCGGGCAGGTGGCGGCGGCGCTGGGCTGGCCGCGCGGGTCCGTGAGCCGTACCCAGTCCCGTTACCTGCGGATGGGCGCGGCCGCGCTCAAGCCGGGCAAGGCCTTGCCGCCGCTCCCCGAGGACACCCCTCAAAAGCTGCGCGCCGCCATGAAGAACGCGCGCGGCGTGCCCGAATTTCGCCGGGCGCAATGCCTCTACATGCGGGTGGTGCTCGGGCTCAGCTCCAGCCTGGTGGCGCAG
>DATJAQ010000384.1:0-12641 GCA_035516075.1 Terriglobia bacterium
AGAGAAGCCGGCGGATGTCCAACCCCCCAGTCGAGTGCCCGAGCAGGACCACGTCGTCGCCAGCCAGGACCTCCCCGCGCGCCATGCGCTTGGCAAGATAGCTCCGCAATCGGGTTGCACGCGTCACGACCGCCGCGGTAGGGAGGTTGTCGAAGTAATGGAGCACTTCATTCCCCGCCTGCCACGCTTGAAACAGGGGCGTGACGCCGCTGTAATATTCGAGCTGGCCGAGCGCGTCGAAGCCGGCGAAGCCCGGTATCAGCACGATGTGACAACGTTTACAAGATGGGGCATTCCCTTTATTGGCCATGGCTTGACGGCCTCCCAGTGTTCTGTCGAGGCGTTCACCGATCACCTTTGACGGTGTCCTCGAGACAGTTGACCGTTGTTGACGCCGGCTGTGATCATTTTACGCCACCTCGTGCCGGGCGGCGAGCTGCGATCCATCGAGGATCTCCTTCAAAGCCCGAGACCGCGGTTTCTGTCCTTTGCCCAACCTCAGAGGAACGCCTTCACTGGAAAAACAGCCGCCTTGGACCGCTCTGACATCGGTCGTTCTCCACCCGGTCTCGGGCCGCGGTGCCATCTCCGGACTTCTCGAGCGTGTCCGTAAGTGGCGTCGAGCTCGGAGTCGGAGAAGTGGCGTTGCAGGCTGGCTTGGCGGGCAAAAGACCGCGAGGCGACGTTGGTGTTGACCCCGAGCGATGAAGGATGTCGCGCAAATTGATGTGATGGGTGCGGTTAAACCCGGTCAGCGAGTCGCGCAGCAGTTGATTCTTGATGGCGAGGTCAATCGGCCTGGGCAGAGCTCTCACACCTGACATCAATGACCGCTCAGGCTCACTACTGCCAGAACCCGGCCGGACGATTGCATTCCAAGGGCGGCGGGTGGATGTGATCGATCCACCGAACATCGCAAACGACCGTTCCGGCTAGTGTCGTCCATTGTCGGAATAGAGAAAACTCTCGATCTCATCAATTCGCCTGCTGGCATCATTGTAACCGATCTCAATGAGGGCATTGGTGTACCGGGAGGTGAACAGCAGATAACTCATCAAATCCGAGCACGAAGCGGCGTCCCGGCCCAGGCTGTTGACAAAGTATTGGATCAGATACGGCATGTCTTTCTGGTGTTCCTCGGCCAGTTGCGCTAAATCAACCGAAGGCGCGATGAGAAAATACTTCAAGGGCCGCATCTTTTCACATCCGTTGGCGCCAGACTGTGTGATCTGGCCATTCGCAAGCAGTTCGTTTAATCGCTCCAGATGCTCGATGTCTGTCGCGAGATGATCGAGAAACATGACGTTACAGAGAAGTCCGGCCACCTGCGCCAGCGAAGGCTCTTTCTCATCGGAGGTCTCTTTTTGATGTTCGAGCTCTTCGCAGCGGACGCCGATGGCGAACACCCGTTCAGCCCCCAGGCGTATGACCGGACTGAGAGGTTGTTGAAGGCGCAGACAACCGTCGCCGAAAAACGCTGTTCCACGCGATGTTTTGAGCTTCACGGGCTTAAAAACCACCGGAATAGCAGCCGAGGCGCACACATGATCCACCGTGATCGCTGTGGCGAGTGTCACGCGCCGGCTTCGGTTCCACATCGCGTGCCCTTTCTTTCCCTGAATGAAAAGATAGCTCTTCCCGGAGTTGTAGTTCGTGGCGGAAATCGCCAGCGCGTAGACATGCCCACGCTTGATGTTGTCCTGGATTCGGCCACACGCGAGGTGGGTGCTGAGAAAGCGCCTCAAGGGAGTCGCGTCCAACAACGAGCGGGCGTTGCCGCCGCCGAGAACGGCTCCGAACGAGAGGTCCATGATCCAGGTCAGGGAATTACGGGTCTGCGAAAGCAGATCACAGCGAAAGATGTCCGACGGCTTGAGGTCCGACCAAACCCGCGCCAGAACTTGAGTGGCCACTGCGAAATCGTCGCTGCCCACGGCCAGGGCAGCGCCGTTAATCGCTCCGGCCGAGGCGCCGCAGATGATGGGAAAAGGATTGCCCCGCGCCTGAACCCGTTTGATCTCGCCGATGCGCTTGAGCACACCGGCCTGATAGGCACCGCGGGCGCCCCCGCCTGTCACCACCAAACCGAGCGCGTTTTCCATCCTCGTCCCCCCTGCGTATTGTAACTCGGCTGCGCCAATCCCGGTGTAACCGGACATGTTGGCCCGCGCCTCTCGAAGCCTGCCGCCGAGATCGCCCGCGCTCCCGAGCATGGTGCGCTCCCGTCAGTAGACAATGTCGAGCTCGGAGTCGAAGAAGCGGTGTTGCAGCCCGACCTGGTGGTTGAAGTACTGCGAGCTGACGACGCTATAGACGTCGCGCGGATTGATGTGATTGGTGAGGTTGAAAACGGTCAGCGAGCCGCGCAGCAGGTGATGCTTCATGAGGGGCAGCGGCAGGCGGAATTCCTTGCTGAGTTTGAGGTCGAGCGAAAAAAAGCGCGTGAAGCGATGGGAGTTTGGCATGCCTACGTAGTTCTGCTCGACGTCGAGGAACGAGTAAGGAAAGCCTGAATGCCAGTCGATTACGGGGCTCGCCTGAATGCCCCACAGATGAGTTTGGAACCGCCCCCAGGTGATAAGACGGCTCGGAATGTCGGAGGGCAGGTTGGCGTAAGCGCTGGGCCGGATCACCGGCGATTCGAAGGGCACGTAGACCTGCACCAGCGAGTTCAGGTCGCCCCGCGCGCGACTGTTGACGTAAGAGAGGCTCCACTCCGCGTTCGCACTGAAGCGCACGTGCAGTGTGCCTTCGAATTCGCGGTATACCGAGCTGCCTGAGGGTGAAACCACCAGCGCCGCGCCGGAGGGAAGACCGGTGAGCGGGTCCACCACAAACTCGTCGCGCGAGCGGCTGGAAAGAGCGCTCATCCGCAGGGTGACGTCCGGCAGCAGCTCGCGGTCGGCCTCCAGGCTCCAAGTGACGTTATAGGGCGTGCGGTCGGGCGGGGTTAGCGAGAGGCCCGGATTCTGCGGATTGAAGGCATTTCCATAGAAATTGGGGAAAGCCAGCGGCGGTGCCAGCGCCGTCCCGGAAGCGTCAAACGTGCTCACCGTACGCACGGGATTTCCGGTGAAGGCCCCGACGAGCAGCGGGACATGGCTGAAGAAAACGCCGAAACCAGCCCGCAGCACGGTTTTGCCGCTGGTTCCGGGCGAGTAGACGGCGCCGAGGCGCGGCGCGAAATTGAAGGGGTAGCCGAGCGTCTGCCCCGTGGCCCTCATGCCGAGATCAACGGCCAGTTGCTCGGTCATCGTCCAATGGTCCTGCACGAAAGCGGCGCCTTCCGCGTCGCTGGCAGAGAGCTGGCCCGGGCCAGCGAAATCGATCTGCTCGGCGAGGGTGCCGTCCGCCCTCAGGATCTGCACCGGCCGGGACTGGCTTGACCCCGTGAACGCGCGCTGGATGAAGCTGCCGCCCACTGTGACGTCGTGCTTGCCGTACCATCGCGGCGGAGGCAGGGTGACGGTTTCGGTAATCTGTTCCTCATTACTCTCCCGATCGTAGGCGTTGAAGAAATGCCCCGCCCAGCCGTCGGGCGTGAGCAGCATGTCTCCGGAGCCCTGGCCGTGCCCGTAGCTGTCGAATTGCGTCCCCTCGGCCACCGTGGTAAACGCCAAGCCGGAAGAGGTGAGGTAGCGATCCGTGAGTGCGATTGAAAAGCCGTGCTGGCCGTAATTCGAGGAGGCTGTCTGCGGCACCAGGGAATCGATGTCGGCGAACTCGCGGGTGAGCGGGAACACATTGACGCGCGCGGTGGTGAGGTGGCGCGGCGAGAAGACGTATTGGAAGGCGGTTAGGGAATTGAAGTCGTGGCTTCGGATTTCGTTGTGGGGCCACGCCAGTCCCCGCACCGGCTGCTTGTCCGCGTCGTAGGCCAGGGCCTCGGAAAAACTGAGGCGGTTGGCGAAAATGGGCCCGGTGAAGTACAGGCGGGGATTGAAATTCTCAATGCCCGCCAGGGTGCCTGCCTCGATGCGGGGGTTCGGGGTGATGTTCTCAACCTCGTAGTGCCATTGGCTCAGGGGAGGCTTGGTGTAAATGGTGGCGAGGCCGCCGGAGAAACCGCCGTAATCCGCGCGGTAGGCGTCTTTGGACACCTGCAGCGACTCGACGGCCTGCAGAGGCACTTCAATCGAGAAACTGCCGGTCACCGGATCCACGTTTTCCGCGCCATCCAGCAGAAGCAGACCCTGGTTTTCCGGGAGGCCCTTGATGTTGATCTTGCCATCCGGCGTGCGAACCACGCCCGGGATCAGCGGCAGCGCAGCCTTGAACTTCTGTTCGGTCAGGGGCAGGTCGGCGATCTGCCTTGCGCTGATCGCGGCCGGCGGAGCGCCTTGCTCGAGCCCCGCCGTAGGAGCTTTGGCGCGCACCTGGATGCTCTGGCGCAGCGTCTGGCGGGCGGCCAACACGACGTCCAGCACGGGGTTTTCGCGGGCGATATCAAGTTGTTTCACCAGGGGCTCATAGCCCATGGCGGCGCACGCCAGGTTGTAGGAACCCGGTGAGAGCTGGAGAAAGTCAAACTGGCCCAGGCGATCGGTATTGACGGTGAGGCCGCCGCTCGGCAGTAGAATGCCCGTCAAGGTGCAGATTGCGCCTTCGAGGGGCGCGCCGTGGTCACCGAGAACGCGTCCTTCCAGATTGGAGAGCGCCTGCGCCGCACCCTGAGCCGGAACCTGCTCAGCGATCAGGAGCGGCGGCGCCCCCCCCAAGGCCAGGACAAAACTAAGCGCCAGGCGCGGAGCGCTTTTCGACAAACTCTTCATCTTGCAGACGACTCCCAGTCTCCTCACTGCCTGCGAGGCACGCGACGGGGCGCACGCCGCTCCGGAGTTCTCGCACGCGTATCTTGGCCTGAGCAAGCCGCCGGCGTCCCGCCGCCGGGCACGTTCACTTAGATTGAAGCGGAGCCAAAAGAGAGTCTCGCTTTTTCGAGGCTGTCGTAGACTTCAAAAATGGTGCTCAGGCGCGTGATCTGCAGCAAGTCGTGGACTCGCGCCGTGAGATTGGCCAGTTTCAGCTCGCCGCCCGTTTGGCGCACGGAGGTCGAGAGGGCCACCAGCGTACCGAGGCCGGCGCTGTCGATGTAATCGACGCCGGCGAGGTCGAGAACCACGCGGGTGCGCCCGGCCCGGAGAATCGCCTTCACGCTCTCGCGGAGTGCCTCGGTCTCGCGCCCGAGTGTGATGCGGCCGCGGGCGTCCAGCACCATCACATCACCTGCCAGCTTTTCGACAAGATGCAAGGGCATAAAGAAACAGGAGTCAGAACCAAGGAGTCAGGACATTGAGCGAGGTGATCGGGCATCCAACATTCGCCCGCGCTCCCGCACTCCGCCCTACGCCGTCTGACTCCTGAGCGCTGACCTCCCGGCTCGAGTTACTCCTGGGGAGCGTGTCCCGCAGGAGCCGCCGCCTTCTGGCGCTGGTCGCGCAGAACCGCCTTCCGGCTCAAGCGGATCTTGTTGCCGTCAATCGAAATAACCTTCACCAGAATCTGGTCGCCTTCCTTCAGCTCCTTGCGGATGTCCTGGATGCGGTGCTCGGCCACCTCGCTGATGTGCAGCAGTCCGTCGGTGCCCGGAAAGATCTCCACGAAGGCGCCGAACTCCGCGAGGCGAACCACCTTGCCCAGATAGGTCTTGTGAAGTTCGGCCTCGGCCATCATGTCCTTGATGATCTTCAGCGCCTTGTCAGCCGCTTCGGAGTCTGCGGCGGCCACGTTCACGCGCCCGTCGTCTTCCACGTCGATCTTGACGCCCGTTTGTTCGATGATGCCCCGGATGGTCTTGCCACCGGGCCCGATCAGCTCGCCGATCTTGCTCGGGTTGATCCTGAGCGTGTAGATGCGGGGCGCAAAAGCCGACACGGCGGTGCGCGGCTCGGACAGCGTCTCGAGCATCCTGCCCAGCACGTGCAGCCGCCCTGCCTTGGCCTGCTCCATCGCCTCGCGCATGATGGCGGTGGTGATGCCGCCGATCTTGATGTCCATCTGCAGCGCGGTGATGCCCTTGGCCGTGCCGGCCACCTTGAAGTCCATGTCGCCGTAATGGTCCTCGGCGCCCGCGATGTCCGTCAAGATGGCGTAGCGGTCGCCCTCCTTCACCAGACCCATGGCAATGCCCGCCACCGGGTCCTTGATGGGGACGCCGGCGTCCATCAGCGCCAGGCACCCGCCGCAGACGGTGGCCATCGACGAGGAGCCGTTCGACTCCAGGATGTCCGAAACCACGCGCAGGGTGTAGGGGAACGCTTCCTCCTCGGGGATCATGGAGAGCAGGGCGCGCTCGGCCAGGTTGCCGTGCCCGATCTCGCGCCGGCCGGGGCCGCGAAGGAAGCCGGTTTCGCCCACACTGAAGGGCGGGAAGTTGTAGTGCAGCATGAAGCGCTTAAAGCTCTCGCCTTCGAGCACGTCCAGCCGCTGCTGGTCCTCGGCGGTGCCGAGGGTGGCCGTCACCAGCGCCTGGGTTTCGCCGCGGGTGAACAGCGCCGAGCCGTGGGTGCGCGGCAGCAGACCCACCTCGCACGTGATAGGCCGCACCTGGTCGAACTTCCGGCGGTCGGGCCGCTGGTGCTTCGTGAGCACGTCGTCGCGGAACAGGCGCTCATAGAGCTTCTCGTAGGTAAGTTTCACTTCCTTCTGCAAGTCTTCATCGTCTTCGGGATAGCCGGCCAGCAACTCGTCGCGCAGGACCTTGATCCCCCGCTCGCTCTCCAGCTTGGACTGTTTCGAGGTGTCCATCGCAAGGCGCAACTTGTCGGTGGCCTTTTGGGCCACCTCTTTGACGAGAGCTTCATTGTGGACGGGCGGCGTCACGGCGCGCTTCTGTATGCCAAGCTTCTGGAACAACTCTCTCTGGGCGGCTACAATCTTGCGGATTTCGCCGTGACCGTACTGGATGGCGTCAATCATGGCCTCTTCGGAAAGCTCACGGGCGGCGCACTCCACCATCACGATAGCGTCCTCGCTGCCCGCCACCACCAGGTTCAGCAGGCTGCTCTTGATTTCGGTGTAGGTGGGATTCGTAACCAGGCGCCCCTCCAGCAGGCCGACTCGTACCGCGGCGATGGGGGTGGAGAATGGAATGTCGGAGAGATAGAGCGCGGCAGCGCCCGCCGTTACGCCGATCACGTCCGGGTTATAGTCCGAGTCCGCGGAGAGGACCATCGCAATAACCTGGGTCTCATCGCGGTAGCCCGCGGTAAACAGCGGGCGCACTGGGCGGTCGATCTGCCGGCTGGTGAGGATCTCTTTTTCGGTCGGCCGGCCCTCGCGCTTGAAGAAGCCACCGGGGATCTTGCCCGCGGCGTACTGATACTCGCGATAGTCCACTGTCAAGGGGAAAAAGTCGATGCCCTCGCGGGGCTTGGACGAACAGGCCGTGGCCAGCACCACGGTGTCGGCGTAACGCACGAACGCCGATCCGTTAGCCTGCTTGGCCACTTTGCCGGTCTCGATCGTCAGTGTGCTCGAACCCAAGGGTATTGAAACTTGTTGCATGTGTTCTCCTCCACACTCCGGCCGCCCGCCTAGCGGGCGCCGGGCCGCCAAGCCTTAGAACGGGCCCGCGGGGCGGGCGCTCGGCCCGCGAAATTTATGAAATAGATGATGAGGGGAATGGCTAATGGAGACGAGAAAAAGCCGGCCCCGCAAGCAAAGGCCCGCCTTCCGGCAACGCTTGACCGAAGACGCAGGTCGCAACCCCGAACCGGGGTCCTCTCCGGCCGAAGAAATGTCCAAACCCTGTTGTCCGGAACTTTGAGTCACTTCCGGGCTATTTGCGGATGCCCAGCCGTTCGATCAACTGCTTGTAACGCGCAGGATCACGGCGTTTAAGGTATTCCAACAGCCGCCGGCGCTTGCCGACCATGGTCAGCAGGCCACGCCTGGAAGAATGGTCCTTCCGATGGACAGTAAAATGCTCGTTTAAGTAGGCTATTCTTTCACTTAGAACGGCCACCTGGACCTCGGGCGAGCCCACATCCTTGGGGTTGATTCGGTATCGATCGATCAAGCTCGTCTTTACTTCCCGAGTCAATGGCATCCGCTGGTCTCCTCGCTTCTTATCGCTCTTTCCCTTTTATCACATTTTTGACAATATCATGTGTCAGCCCGTTTACGCAACCGTCCCGCCGGGGAATGGCGAATAGCGGATAGGGAGTAGGGGTCGGGAGGCCGCGGTCAGGAGCGACACACCCGGCGCCAGAAGCCTGAAACCAGAAACAGGCTTAATGAAATGGGACGGCAAACCGGAAAGCAGGAGCCCGGAGGGGGGGAACCCGGAAGTCAGAGACCTGAAACCTGAAAAAGGCTCAATGAATTCCCGCGCCCGGGCTTCGAGCCTTGGGTTTTTGAGCCGTTTCTCGCGGCTTCCGCCCTCTGATCGTCCCGCCATTGTTCGACCCTGCTCCTTCCGCCCTCGGATTGCTGCCTGCGGCCGTGTTTCGTTCCGCCCTCCGCTGCGCGTTTCCGGTCTTTTGCTCACTGCCTTGCTTTCTCCGCCTTCCGGTTTCTGATTTCCGCCTCCATCTCCCCGGTCTGTTCCCCCTGTCGCCCGGCTTCCGGGTTCTGACTTCTCCTCCCCTCACGCGTCGCACGGCGCGAGAGGTGGCGGCAGGCACGCCTCCGCCAGCGCGGTGAGCTTGTAGTACTCCTCCATCACCTCCACGGCGGCAGCCTTATTCCCGTGAGCGTTCAGCATCATGGCCGTGATCAGCAGGTGGATGTAGTCCGGCTCGCGCGGCTTGAGTTCTTCAAACTCGGGCCGCTCGCCGTAGCGCTCGACCAGCAGGCGGTAGAGGGCGCAATCCAGGCGATACTCGGCCGCCTTGGCCTCGCCTACCACCGCCTCCACCGACAGCATTTCGGCTACCAGGTAACGCGTGTGGGCGCAGAGGTCGGAGGAATCGTACTCGCCGCCGGAGCCGGCGGTATCCCCGGCGCCGGCCAGGTCCGGCTCAGCCCGGAGGCTCGTGGGATAGGCCTCGCGCAGGTCGCGCAGCGCCTCCGCTTCGTGCTCCGCCTGGGCGCGGTACATCCCGAGGCGCCTCCACAGCTCCTGCGCCACCTCGCGCACCACGGCGGCGTCGGGAGATTGGCCATTGACGATTGAAGATTGACGATTGCCGAAACCCGAATTCTGCGTGCTGGCTGGCGAGCCCTCGGCCCCTACTCCCGGCTTCCCACTCGCTACTCGCGGCTCCCCTTCCCCTACCGCGTCCTGCACCAGCTTCAGGAATTCCTCGAAGGTGGCCGGCAGCTCCAGGCGCCCTTCGGCCTCGCGCTCGCGCGCCTGGCGCAGCAGGCTGTCGTCCGGCGGCTGGTGGCACTCCGCGCCCAGCACCTCGGCCCAATTCACCCCGGTCCCCGCCTTCCAGCCCTCCCACTCTCCGGGCGGCTTCACCCGCGCCTCCCGCCGCTTCAGCGCCGCCATCACCTTCTCCGCCGCCACCAACGGATTGCCCAGCACCTCCGCCGGGTAGCGCTCGTGTTGGTCCACCACCGCGCTCGGCCGCGCCCGCGCGTGGAGCGGCTTGCCTCCGCGCTCCTCAACCACCTTCACAGCCAGCGCCTCCAACCGGTTCTCCACCTGCTTCAGCTTCGGGATGAGGAAGAACTGCTCCCCCAGCACCCCCCGCACAAGCCGGATGAAGCTCACCAGCCCCTCGGCCCCGTGCTCCACCCCCAGCCGCCGCCGCGCGGCGCAACGCCGCAGCGTGCCGCACATCGCGAGCCATTCCCACTCCGCCAGCGTCCGCAGGCCGCGTAGCCGGCGCCAGCTTGCGTAGGCGAAGCCCAGCACCAGCTTCATGGCCTCCGAGGTGGCCTCGTACCCCTGCCCCAACACCCCGCAGCACCACCGAAGGTGCGCCTGATAGTCCGCCAGCGTCTCGCCCGCCAGCGCCAGGCTGCGCTCGAGGCTCACCGCCCGCAGCCCGTGCCGGAAGCGGCCCGCATAACGAAGCGAGCAGTCGCGCAGCTTCAGCGCCACCGCCCGCAGGAGGCCGCCATGGGCCGCGGCCTTCTGCTTCGCGCTCGGCTTGAAGCCCGGCGCCCGGCGCAGGCGGTACCACACCTCGCGGGCCAGGGCGAGGTTGCGGCGGCTGGCCTGGCGCGAACGATCGCTGGCCGTGTAGCGGCGCCTCGCCCTGGGCTCGGGATTGTCGGTCGACGATTGCCGTTTGACGATTGGAGGCTCGGAATTTCCGATTGGCGATTGGTGATTGGTGATTGCAGGCTCGGGGCTCGTAGATCGCAAATCGTGGTTCGTGGTCTCGGATCCGGGGTCAGTTGTCCCCGGCCCTTCGCCCTTGGTCGCTGGCGCGAAAGGCGAGCCTAAACCGGAGCCTTGCAGCTCATCGGGTTGGAGTTCAGACGGCATGAAGCGCTCGTTGCCGGTGCCGCGGCGATAGACTCGAGAGCGAGACCAGGGAGCCCGCACTCGCCCGCCGGCCATCGGCAATCGAAAATCGGCAATCGAAAATCGCCTTGATGCTGGCACACTTCGGGGCCGAGATGGAGAAGATTGAGAATGCTGAGACGGTTTATTTTTAGCTGTGCTTTGAACGGGTTAGGCTGTGGAAATCAGGCGGCGAAGGCTCCGCGGCAGGGCGGCGGCTGACTTCGTCGATTCATCGGTTTATCAAGCGCGGGTGGCGACGACACAAGAGGCGATGCCGCCGCCAGCCGGGGTTGCGAGGCCGTCGAAGCGTAAGGCCGCAGCCCTTGGGGAACAGGACTGCGCTACTCGCTCCGGACTAAAGAGAGCATTGGAGTCGGACAATCACTTCGGAGCCTCGGATATCAGAACAAGGCCGGGTACGCGCTCGAAATGCCCGCGATTACTTGAAACCAGGGGCACTGCGTGGCGCACCGCAAGGGCGGCGATCCCAAGATCATTGTCCGCCAGGATTCGACCCTGCCTCCGCAGTCGAGCCTTCAGGCGGGCATATGGGACCGCTGTCTCCTGGTCAAACGGAAGGACGAACGCCGCCTCAAGGCGTTTCTCAAGCTCGGCAATTCGCCGCTCTCCCCAATCTCGCTGGAAGGCGCCGAAGAGCAGCTCACCTATGGTGATGAATGAAAGGCAGTTGTCCGCCCTTCTACGTGGCGGAGGTAAGGGCGCCCGCCAGGGTCGCTGGGCTCCATCAGATACGAGAAAACGTCGGTGTCGAGCAGGATGATTGCCAGGGGATCGCTGATGGAGGCTTCTTAAGTCCGGGCGCGGTAGATTTCCTCGACGAATGCGCCGATGTCTTCGCCCGGCGGCACGATGCCGACGAAGGCCTGCGGATCGAATGGTTTCGCGCCGCGTTCCCGGGCTAGTTCATGAATCGCCTTGCCGCCAAAATGGATTCTCACTTTCCGGCCGGACGCGGTGGCACGCCTGTTATTTCGGCGCCGCGAAGGCTGCGGTTTCGTCTTCAAATTCCACCTCCTCTTCAAAGTATACTCGAATCTGCGGGCGGACCAGACATCCTTCCTGATGTATGCGCGACCGCCAGCCGCACACGACGTCGGAGGGCCTCCAAAAGCCCCGGGCACACAAACCGCGCCACGCGCCGCCGTATTTTGGCGACTGTTGGGGAATTCCCTGCGTCTCCGCGGCCTACCGTTTCGCGAGCATGCGGAGACAAGCAAGGCATCTTGCGAGGCTGTCGGAAAACTGGGCCGCAATCTCCGGCCGCCATCCCGTGCTCCGATCTGCCACGAACTGTATCAGACGCGAGGAATAGGCAGGCCCCACCCGACGACCGCTGCCCGGCCGGGGGTACATGTCTTCACGAATGTCACTACGGCGAGAATGCCGCGCGAGCTGTGACATGGCGTCTTTCGGGGACTTGATTCTCTCTGGCTCGATTGGGACGAGCGCCTGCCGGACTGCCAGGAAGCGCGCCAGGCGTTCCCGGTCTGCGAAGAGCCACGCCTCGATCTCTCTGACCACGACCCGGAAACACATGCCGGGGGCTGGGATGGGAAGAGCATCAGACCGGAAGGGAGGCGCGCATCCAGCATCCTGATCGAGATCAACGAGCACGACCCAGGGCGCTTGTTGCGCGGCGTAGTTGTAACCCTTTAGGGATCGCAAGAGGTGAGTTTTCCCCCTCTTTCCGTAAATGGGGCCCGGCACACCTCCCATGTGAGAAATCAGCCTCCGAAGCACCGCTTCATCCAACAGACCCTCAACTGCGCCTGAGACGTAGACCTCTTCAATTCCAGACATCATCAGTCTCCGAAGAGGGCCAATTGCTCGACCTTTTCAGGGCGCGTATGCGGCAAGACTGCCTCGACTAGACGAAGGCCGCCTTTCACCAAGGGCTCGATGTTAGGCAGTTCGCGGGAAGGGAGGACGGATGTACCCTCTGCCCCAGGGCTTAGCACCAGCACCTCATCAAGGCCAATGGCGTCGTCATCGATGAGCTCGCTAGAATGGGTACTTACAATCACCTGCCTTCCAGTCCGCCTTTGGATACGAGCGAACATTTGAGGAATGAAACGCACAACTTCAGGATGGAGAGAGAGTTCGGGTTCCTCTAGAAGCAGTGGGCCACTTCCGTCGAGGACCGCCCAGAGGAGCCCCATCAGCCGGAGAGTTCCGTCCGAGAACTGGTCTTCAGTCTGCCAGGCCCCTTGCG
>DATJAQ010000385.1:0-25482 GCA_035516075.1 Terriglobia bacterium
AGGTGGGGAAGTCCGTCAAGATCCTGGGCAGCAATCTGACGGGCGCCACTAGCGTCACGTTTAACGGCACCCCGGCGGTTTTCACGGTGCTTTCGCGTTCCATAATCCTCACCACCGTGCCGGCAGGCGCCACCACCGGCACGGTGCGGGTGACCATACCCAGCGGCACCCTCACCAGCAACCTGCCGTTCAAAGTAAGGCCGTAGCTGCTGGAGTTTTCGTTCCGGTTCGGCCGTCGTAGGGGCGGGTTTCGAAGCCCGCCCTTACGCGTCGTTCCTGCAAGTTGCCGGCGGGCGGGCGCGAATCTGAAGCGGTAGCCGCAGAGCCTCGCAAGGCGCGAGACCCGGCGCTGTGTCCTGTGAACAAATCAAAAGAGCCGCAAAGACGGCACAAGGAGGAAGCATGAGCACGCGGAACTGGATGAAGAGCAACCTAAACTGGGTGGAGAGGGCCGGCGCTCTCTTTCTCATGTGCGCCGCAACGGCAATTACCTTAACGGCGCAGACGTTCACCACGCTGCACAGCTTCGATGGCACCGACGGCGAGGTTCCTTGGGCAGTGCTCCAGGCAAACGACGGAAACCTCTACGGGACAACTGAGCTTGGCGGGACCAATGACGTTGGGACGGTCTTCAAAATCACCCCCAGCGGCACGCTGACCACCGTTTACAGCTTTTGCTCCCAAAGCGGCTGCACGGACGGCGAAGCGCCCTCCGCGCCGCTGGTCCAGGCCACCGATGGGAATTTCTACGGGGCGACGTATGACGGCGGGGCCAACGGCGATGGCACGGTCTTCAAAATCACCCCCAGTGGAACACTGACAACGCTTTACAGCTTTTGCTCCCAACCAAACTGCGCGGATGGCGCTCTCCCCTTCGCGGCGCCGGTCCTGGCCACCGATGGGAACCTCTACGGGACAACAGCGTATGGCGGGGCCAACGGCTTTTATGGGACGGGGACGGTCTTCAAGCTCACCACCGACGGCACGCTGACGACGCTTTACAGCTTTTGCTCCCAGAGCGGCTGCACGGACGGCAAAGAGCCCGAAGCGGCGCTGGTCCAGGCCACCGATGGGAACTTCTACGGAACCACGTCCCGAGGCGGGGCCAACGGCGGCCGTGGCACGGTCTTTAAAATCACCCCCAGCGGAGCGCTGACGAGGCTTTACAGCTTTTGCTCCCAGAGCGGCTGCACGGACGGCGCGTTCCCCTACACGGCGCTGGTCCAGGCCACCGATGGGAACTTCTACGGAACCACGTCCGGAAACGGGGCCAACCATGGTGGCACGGTCTTCAAAATCACCCCCAGCGGCACGCTGACCACCGTTTACAGCTTTTGCTCCCAAAGCGGCTGCACGGACGGCGAACTGCCCGAAGCGGCGCTGGTCCAGGCCACCGATGGGAATTTCTACGGGACGACGTATGACGGCGGGGCCAACGGCTACGGGACGGTGTTCAAAACCACTCCCACTGGAGCGTTGACCACTCTCTATAGCTTTTGCTCCCAGAGCAATTGCGCAGACGGCGACTACCCCTTCGCGGCGCTGGTCCAGGCCACCGATGGGAGCTTCTACGGGACAACGTATGGGGGCGGGGCCAACGGCGAGTATGGGACGGTCTTCAGCGTGTCTGTAGGTCTGCGGCCGTTTGTGGAAACCCAGCCCACCTTCGGCAAGGTGGGGAAGTCCGTCAAGATTCTGGGCACTAATCTGACGGGCGCCACCAGCGTCACGTTCAACGGCACCCCGGCGGTCTTCACGGTGGTCTCGCGTTCATTGATCATCACCACCGTGCCGGCAGGCGCCACCACGGGCACGGTGCGGGTGACCATACCCACCGGCACGCTGAAGAGCAACCTGCCGTTCAAAGTAAGGCCGTAGCTGCTGGAGTTTTCGTTCCGGTTCGGCGGGCGTAGGGGCGGGTTTCGAAACCCGCCCCTGCCCGCCGCACCTGCGAGCGATCGCAGGCGGTAGACCGGTCCGGACGCCGGGAGCGGCACAGGCCGGCGTTGCCGCCCCGGCAATCCGCTCCGGAAGGAGGCAGCCCATGACCATCGTGATCGGCGCAGAACAGAGGGTGCGGCGCATCGCGCCACGCCTCGGGAAGGCAGGCCTGGCGCGGCTGGCGCGGTTGGCCTTGACGGCGGCCCTGTGGGCCGTCTGCGCGTGGCTGGGGGCCGTTTGCCTTCAGGCTCTCGAAGCTGCGGTTTCAAGGTGAGGCGCAGGTTCAAGCCCGCAGGCAGCCGGTGGCACGGAGTTTCGCCTCGCGGAAACTCCGCGGATTCTCGTAGTCCATGAAGAAAAACCGCAGGCTTCGAAGGGCGCGAAGTGTGCGCTACTCATCTCGCGGGCATGATGCCGTCGCGACCCGCGATAAAAGCCCGTCACTCATACCGTATCGCGGTTACGAGTTTGGGGAACGCCAGCCGGTAGCGCGCCGCGTCGAGCGTGAGCAGGCTGTCCGCCTCGCGCTCGGCGTGCGCTCCCACGATGAAGTCCACCAGTAGGAGCTTCGGCGAGGCGGCCCTGGACCTCCGCCGCCGCTGGGCGCATGCAGCGTAAGCCTCTCCGGCCGCCTGCGCTACGGCTTCACCCAGCAGAAAGTCGGTGGCCACGTTGGTGCTGTCGAGGAACTCTTCCACGAATCCGCGCGTGGCGCCGGGCCGGTTTCCCGGAGACGGGGCTTCGCCTTTGTCTGCGCGTTGTGCGTTTGACTGTGCCATGATTTTCCTCCATGGGTTGTTGCCCCGTCGGAGTATAGGGGCGGCTCCGAAGATTTCAAGCATCGGTTGACATCATGTGTGAGGCTGCCCTACTTTAGCGTGAGACAATAAGAACGGATGACCCCATGACGAACGGAAAGGAACTGCTTTCGGACGAGCTGCTGCATCGCGTGGAAGAGGTTGCACGCTCGCAGAACCGCAAGCCCGAGGATCTGCTGGAAGAGGCCGTGCGCAAGTACCTGGACGAGTTGAGCTGGCAGGCGCTCGTAGGGAAAGCCGAAGAGCGCAACCGGGCGAGGGGGCTAACGGAACAAGACGTGCCGCGTCTGATCGCCGAAGTTCGCCGCGAAAATCAAGAGCGTGGCCGGTAGGTGCTGCGGGTCACGGCTGATACGAATATTCTTGTCTCCGGCTTCAACTTCCTGGCCGGGAAACCCTCTCAGTTTCTGCAACTGGCGCGATCGGGCGCGATTAGCCTCGTTGTGTCGCAGCCGATCATCGAGGAAACGACGGATGTCCTGGCGCGGAAATTCAACTGGACAGCGGAGGACATCGAGGAAGCGCGGCGGTGGCTCAAGGATATAGCGCGAACCGTGACGCCCGCCGTCCGGCTGGATGTCATCAAGGAAGATCCGCCGGATAACCGGATACTGGAATGCGCGGTAAGCGCCGGGTCGGATTACATCGTGACGGGGGATAACGACCTCCTGCGGCTGGGGCAGTATGCGGGAATCCGGATAATGAACGTCGCGGACTTTCTTGAAATCGCACGGGGCCAGACAAGGGAGCGATAAAAGCGCGATTCGTCGAGCCCGTGCTGCTTCTGCGCACGGAACGAGTGCCGGATAGCCGCGACTGGTTCTACGAGATTAAGACGGTAGCGCGGAGTTTCGCGTCTCAGAAACTCCGCGGATTCTCGCGGTCCATGAAGAAAAACCGCAGGCTTCGAAGGGCGCGAAGTCTGCCCTAGTCATCTCGCGGGGATGATGCGGTCACGACCCGCGATAAAAGCCCGTCACTCATAGCGCATCACGGTGACGAGTTTGGGGAACGCCAGCCGGCAGCGCGGCGTCGAGCGTGAGGGACTGCACGGGGACGGTTAGGGCGGCACTCACCCCGCACCCGGTGCTGCCGATCGGCCGGGTACTATTGCCGGCCGGCGAGCGGGCGAGTAGAATTTCGGGGCTTTTGCCGCCTCAGGCGGCGACGGCATCGTTGTTCCATGTGACTGCCACCCGCCGAATCGAACAAAGGCGCAATTCCCGGTGCTATCGCCCCTAGCCGAGGAGCGTAGCGAAGCCAGCTTGCTGGAAATGCCGGTCGGCAGTGAGGGCTTCAGTGATACCGCGCTCTTCCATGACGACAAATGAGATGCAGTCCGTCAAGGACCAGTCCTTGTCCGGCCGCAGGCGATAGCGCTCGAAACCCCGGTGAAAGAGCTCCGGTGAGGGCAGGACGATTTCGACGTCAGAAGCCGTCTGCAACGTCTCCCAGAGGCGAATCACTGCAGGCCGGGCGGCGCGTTCCGAGAGCCCGTCCGCGACTTCCGTCAGAACCCAGGCTGTGGTCAGAATGGGAACCGTGGCTTGGGCGGCGTAACGCGTGGCGCGCTGGTGTATTCGATCGCGTGCGTTGAGAAGGGCGAAGAAATAGACCGAATCGGCAAAGACGAGCTTCACGGAAGGCGTCGTTTCGGAGCTCCATGGACGTAATGATCGTGGTTTTCGGCAAAGTCGTCCGGGAGGTCTTTCAAAATACCCGCCAGGGCCAGGAGCTTCTTACCGACAGGCTCAGAAACGCCCGAGATCGGCTCCACAAGCACCTCAGTTCCGTCGGGCAGCTTCGCTTCCGATGGCAATATTATCGTCCCGTTGGTAACGGTACCTCTATACGTCAAGATTTCTCCTCGCTGCAAGGCCTGCCCCGGAACTCCCCGAGCAGGCGTGCACGCCACCTTAGGCTAACACCGCCCGCTTCGCGCTCGCAAGCCCCCGGGAAGCCTCGGAGCGCCGAGTCTCGCGCCTTTCGAGACCCGGCGGCTTTTCTCGCCTGCGGCGGCTGGCGCTCTCGGATCGGTTCTGCTTCATCACCTGCCGCATCCTGCGGGCAGGAGGGCGCTCGCGGAATCCGAGCCTGCATCGATGGCCCAGGTGGCAGCGCGCGGTTGGTGAAACGGGCAGAGGCTTGGCCGTGGCCGGGCATGAGGGACTACACGGGGAGGGTTAGGGCGGCACTCACTTCGCACCCGGCGCTGCCGAGCGACCGGGTACTGTTGCCGGCCGACGAGCGGGCGGGAATCTGAAGCAGTAGCCGCAGAGTCTCGAAAAGCGCTGCTATTGCAGATTTTACTTGACAAAAAGCCAAATCTGAGATATGTAGAAAAAAGCGGTTCAGATGAGATCCGCGTATTTGAGTGTGTTGGTCCGGGCCGGGGAGGGGCCCTAACGATGCGCCATTTACGTCGCCTTGCTTTAGTAGTGGGTATGCTGCTCTTGTGTAACGGAGCCAGCTTCGCTGATTCCGTCATCGGCTACCTCGACCTCGATACGAGCCTCAACACCGTGCCGGCCGTGGGCCAAGTGATCTTCACCCTCGAGGGAGACGGAACCATAGGCGCGAGCTTGTGGGATTACGGTCCTGCCACGATCGTGGGGTTCGGCTTCAACTCCTTGCAGGCGGATCTGCCGGAATCAGGCTTCACTCCGACCACCCCGGACAACCCTTATGGTTGGGGTGACAGCTTCGGCACCCAACCTTCGGGTTTTCTTTGTACGCAATGTGGGTTGCAGGAGTCCTGGATCATTGGCAACCCAGGCGACTACACCTCCGTTTACCAAGTGCTGAATGGGGGCAGCCAATCGAGTGTCGACTTCTTCTTGTACGACAGCAACGGCGCCCAGTGGGGCGGGGATGCCCAATCGTATTCCTCAACTCCTGAGCCTGGCAGCGTGGCGCTGCTCGGCACGGGTCTGCTCGGTCTGCTCGGGTTTGTTCGCCGACGCTTTCGCATAGCGTAAGCGTTGAAACGCTGGTTGCAGAGCGCGGAGTTTCGTCTTTCAGAAACTCCGCGGATGCTCGTGGTCCACGAAGAAAAATTCATCTCGCGGGAATGATGTCGTCCCGACCCGCGAGAAAAGCCCGCCACTCGTCCCGCATCATGGTTACCAGTTTGGGGAACGCCACCCGGTAGCGCGCCGCGTCGAGCGTGAGCAGGCTGTCCGCCTTAAGCTCGGCGTGCGCTCCCACGATGATGTCCACCAGTAGGAGCTTCGGCGAGGCGGCCCTGGACCTCCGGCGGCGCTGGGCAGAGGCAGCGGAGCTGCAAGACCCCGAAGACGCCCAGGCGACCGTCAGCGCTGAAGGGGGCGCTTCCTTGAATCAACATGTCGGCTTCTTTCCCGGCGGCCCCTGGTCTGGACAATTCAAGCCTACGGGCCCTAAGGAGCCGACGCCGTTGTGGAATTAGGCGTCGAAGGTCAGCGCCATCCGGCCTTCATCAACTACGGCAGCGCGAACACGTACGCTGCTCCCGGCTCTCCGCTCCGGCCGCCGCCGGCGCACACGCCGGGCGCCCCGGCCACTACCGTGACGCCGCTGATCGACACCGTCACTCCGAGTGCGCTGCACGCTACTCCATCCGAAGCGACTAACTCGACGTTCTGAGCCCTGCTGGACCACCCGCCCGCCGGCATTTTGAAAACATAGACCTTGCCTGCACCGGTGTTCCCAAAAGGTTCGTACTGGGGCGCGCCGGCCACGGCGAAATTGCCGCTGATACCAGCTCCATTGCCCAGTTGGTCGGTAAATCCGGCGTCCGAGGCTCGCAACTTGGCAGTTTGGGTCATATTAGCCCAGCCGTTCGCCGGCTTAGCGAATACGTAGTCTGCACCCAGCCAACTCAATTTCCCGACGCTGACGTTGGGTGCACCGGCCACTACCGTGTCGCCGCTGATGCCCACCGTACAGCCCAGAAAATCATCTGGGTTTCCATCCGACGCCGTCAGCTTCGCGTTCTCGGTCGTGTTGGCCCAGCCGCCTTGAGGTTCGACAAAGACGTAGGCTGCGCCCGGTCCGGACGCTCCAACCGCTCCGGCCACGGCCGTGTTTCGAGCGATGGCCACGGAGAAGCCCATGTCATCGTAAGGCATTCCGTCGGACGCGGTAAGCTTGGCGCTCTCGGTCATGTCGGCCCAGCCGCCGGGAGGCTTGACGAACACGTAGGCCGCGCCCTCTGAATAGTTCGCGTAAGGTGCCCCAGCGATCACCGTGTTGCCGCTGATGCCGACGCTGTAAAAGGAATCGCCGTTAGACGCCGTTAGCTTGGCGGTTTCCGTCATGTCGGCCCAGCCGGTCGGAGGCTCGGCGAACACGTACGCAGCGCCGCCCCATGCCGCTACCACCGTGCGGCCGCTGACCGCCACGGCCCAAAGCTGAGACCCATCCGAGGTGGTCAGCTTGGCGGTCTGGGTGGCATTGGCCCAGCCGGTCGGCGGCTTCACGAACACGTACGCCGCGCCATGCCCAGGGGCATAGGGCGCCCCGACCACCACCGTATCGGCCGCGGTAGAAACGTTGCCGCCGAACTCGTCGCCGGGCACGCCGTCAGATGCGGTTAGCTTGGCCGTTTGGTTCAGAATCGGCGAGTCCACATTCAGGCCTAGGTGATCGATCGGTGCCATGGCTTCCCTAACGAAAGGCTGCTTGATCGTCGGAGCAGGAGTCTGTCCGAAGCCCCTGAAAGGCGGTCCACACAGCAGCGCGAGAAGCGCCAAGACGATCTCCATGCGCACACTGCGATATCTCTTGCGGGTGTTTGCGCGGTCCATAACACTCTCCTTTCGCTAAACAGACCTAGCTGTAGTTTCTCTTCATATAACTCGATTGGGGGATAATAGTGTGTGATACGAATCACTTGTCGCCGTGACGACGCATCACGACTAATCTGGAAAGTTCTTCAATGACGGCAAGGCGGAATGGGTGGTGACCTGCCCCCCTTTTCTGTACCAATCGTAAGGTGGCTTCCGGGGTTGGTTGAGCGGTCCCCTTTTCCCGTACCAACCTCACGTTGAGTCCCCGGCTGCTGGGACGGTGCGCAGGTCGGGGCTGGCCCCGTTCGGGGCCGTTAGGGAGATCTGCTGCAGTATTCAGCCTCGGCCGCTGAGAATCTCATCAGGGCCCAAACGCGACCTAACCCTTTGCAGCGCGCGAGCCTGCGGCTTCGGAAACCCGGCACAGGCCGCCCGGGCGATGAAATTCTCAACACTCGACGCTGGAAAACGCACCACCGCGAATCTGAGGGCGTTGCCGTCATCACCCTTAGTTTCAATTAGATAGAGCCTCACGGCGCGCTCGCCTGGCGGGTGGCCATCGTCGTGCCTCCACGTAGGGTGTAAGTGGGCGCCGAGCGCCCTCTTGAAGGTGCATCATGACAGCTCTACTGGTCCTGCTAACCTGCGCGATTTTCCTCACCATCGACTACGTGAAGAGCCGGAAGCGCGTCCGGGTGCCGGCGATGGCGCGAGCGCCCGAGGCGGCGCGTCCGCCGAAGCTGCAGCCTGCCTTTGTGGGCGGGTTCGAATTGCCCGATAACCTGCGCTATCACCCCGGCCACACCTGGGCTCTGGCGGAAAGCCCGGGCCTGGTGCGGGTGGGCCTGGACGACTTCGCCGCCCGGTTGCTGGGCAAGATCGAGTCGATCAGCCTGCCGAAGCGCGGTCAGTGGATCCGCCAGGGGCAAAAGATCGTCACCGTGCTGCGGGACGGCAGCAAGGCTGAGCTGGTTTCGCCCATCGAGGGCGAAGTGGCGAACGTAAACGAAGGTGTGCTGGCCGACCAAGACCTGGCGGCTCGCGACCCCTACGGCGAGGGCTGGCTGCTCACCGTGCAGTCGCCCGACGCCAAGACCAGCTTCCGCAACCTGCTGGGCGGCGCCCTGGCTCGCAAGTGGATGGAAGAGGCGGCCAGCCGGCTACGCATGCGGATGCCGATGCTCGCCGGTGCGGTGGCCCAGGACGGCGGCGTGGCGGTGAACGACGTGGCGGCCCATCTACCCGATCAGGCCTGGAGCGAGCTGGCAAGGGAGTTCTTTTTGATGTGAAGCGGGAAATTGGTAATTTGGCGATTTGTGATTGGTGATTGACGATTGAGAGGCGTCAGCTGTCAGCTTTCAGCTCTCGGCTTCAAGCGGGCGGCAGCCTTCAATCACCATTCACAAATCGCCAATCACAAGTTAGCCAGCGTCAATTGGCAATTGTCGATCCGCGCCCTGCATTCCGCACACAAGGAAATTCCCTTGAGGTCGATCCATTCCACGCTGTGAGAGGGCGCGAGGGCGCAGTTGTAGTCCTCGCAATGGGTCAGGCCCAGCGTATGGCCGAGCTCGTGGACAGACTCCTTGAGCACGCGCTCGGCCAGAACATCGGGATCGGGCGCCAAGCCGTAGAACTCCTGGCGCAGGCGGTGGCTCGACACCACAGCGCAACCGCCGTTCATTTGGGCCTCGCCGAAAACGAAGGTGAGGATGGGGATGTAGAGGTCGAGCGCGGTGACGCCGAGGAGGCGCCAGCAGGCGGGGTCGCGCTGCCGCTGCATGCGGGCGAGAAGCTCGGTGGAGCAGTACTGCCCGCGCCCGGGGTGAAACGAGGGCTCGGGGTCGAGCGCCGCTGGCAACACCTCGCATCGCGCGGCGAATTCGGGGGCGAGGCGGGCCGCCATCCGGCTCAACCAGCGGCCGTCCACGGCGCCGATCGGCAGTAACTGGACCAGCCTCATGACACTTCCGCCAGCTCCCTTTTCCAGCCGTATTTCTTGAGCTTGTTGTGCAGGGTGACGCGGTCGATGTCGAGAATGGCGGCGGCCCGCGACTGGTTGCCCCCGCACTCTTCGAGCACCCGCAGAATGTGGAGGCGCTCGGCGTCTTCCAGGGTGCGCGCTTCGTGCCCGGGCGCGGGGAGCTTGAGGGTGAAGTCCTCCTCGCGCAGCTCGGGCTCCCGGGCCACCACCAGGGCGCGCTCCACGGCGTTCTCGAGCTCGCGCACGTTGCCCGGCCAGTCGTAGCGCTGAAGCAGGTCCATGGCCTGGGGCGAGACGCGCACGATGCGCTTGTTCATAGCGGGGGCGAACTTGCGCATGAAGTGATCGGCGAGCAGCGGAACGTCTTCGCGGCGCTCGCGCAGCGGCGGCAGCTCGATTTGAAACACGTTGAGGCGGTAGTAGAGGTCGGGCCGGAACCTGCCTTCGTCGATCAATTCGTCCAGGCGCTTGTTGGTGGCGGAGACGCAGCGGAAGTCCACGTTGATGGGCTGGTTGCCGCCCACCCGGGTGATTTCGCGCTCCTGAAGCACGCGCAACAAATCGGTCTGCGTCTTCAGACTGATGTCGCCGATTTCGTCCAGAAACACCGTGCCGCCCTCGGCGATTTCGAAGTTGCCCTTCTTGCGGTACTGGGCGCCGGTGAAGGCCCCCTTCTCGTAGCCGAAGAGCTCGCTTTCCAGGAGGGTTTCGGTGAGGGCGCCGCAATGAATCACCACCAGCGGATTGCAGCGCCGGGGGCTTGCGGCGTGGAGGGCGCGGGCCACCAGCTCCTTGCCGGTGCCGCTCTCGCCGGTGATCAGCACGGTGGCCTCGGTGGGGCCCACGGTCTCGATGGCCTCCAGCACGCGCTTCATGGCGGCGCTCTGGCCCACCAGCTCGCGGGGCCGCGTGACCGCGGCCACGGTCTCGCGCAGGCGCACGTTTTCCCTCTCGGCCCGGTGGTGGGCGAGCGCGTTGTGCACGGTGTGGGCGATGTCGTCGGGGTCGAAGGGCTTGGTGACGTAATCGTAGGCGCCGTTCTTGAGCGCCGCCACGGCCGTCTCCACCGAGGCGTACCCGGTCATGATGATCACGATCAGCTCGGGGTTGATTTCGTGCAGCCGGCGCTGCAACTCGATGCCGTCGGTGCCGGGCATTTTGATATCCACCAGCGCCAGGTCCCAATGGCGCTGAGCGAGCAGGGTGAGAGCTTCGGGCGCGCTTTCGGCGGCGCTCACCTGGTACCCCTCCTCGCGAAACCACTTGCTGAGCGAATCGCGCACGATGGTCTCGTCATCGACGATCAGCAGATTGCCTTTTCCGTTCATGGTGAATCACCTCGCCAGGACTGTTCCCACACCCTCTTCTTCGCGTACGGCCGCCTGCGCCCCTTCAAGCGGCAGCAGGAGGGTGAAGGTGGTTCCGCGGCCGGGGTCCGACGCCACCTCGATGCGGCCGCGGTGCCGCTCGATGATGTTCTTGGAGATCGCCAGGCCGAGGCCGACGCCGCGGCCGCGCTCCTTGGTGGTAAAGAACGGCTCGAAAAGTTTGGGCAGGAGCTCGGGCGACATGCCGGTGCCGTCGTCCTGAACCTGCACCCGCGCCTCGCCGGATTCGGCCAGCAGCCGGCTGCGCAGCACGAGGTTGCCGCCTTTCGGCATAGCGTCGATAGCGTTCATGATGAGCGCCACCAGCACCTGCTCGATCTGCGCCGCGTCACAGCGCACCGGCGGAAGGTCTGCGGAGAGGTCGAGCTGCGCCTCGATATTTTTCAGCTCGAGCTGGTGCTGGAGCAGGCGCACGGAGCCGCGAACAACGGCGTTCAAATCAGCCGGCTCAAAATGAATGGGCATGGCGCGCGCGAAGGTGAGCAGGTTCTTCACGATCTCTCCGCAGCGCCGGCTTTCGGACTCGATCAGGTCGAGCGAGCTGAGGGTTTCTTCGCGGTGCGATTCGTCCCAGCGCGCCAGCCACTTCTTCAGCAACTTGGCGTAAGTCAGAATGCCGGCGAGGGGGTTGTTGATCTCGTGCGCCACCACGGCGGCCAGCTTGCCGATGGAGGCCATTTTCTCGACGCTCAGCATCTGCTCGTAGGCGCGATTCAGCTCCTGCGTCTTCTGCTCCACCCGGGCTTCGAGGGTGCGGTTCCAGCCGGTAATCTCCCCGCGAGCCTCGCGAAGCTGCCGGCTCATGACGTTGAACGACGCCGCCAGATCGCCCAATTCGTCGTTCGCCCTCTCCTCGATCTGGTAGCCGAGGTCGCCCGAGGTCAGGCGCTCGGTGCCGGACTCCAGGGTTTTCAGGGGTCTTTGAACCACGCGCCAGGTAAACGTGCCGGTGAGCAGGGAAATCAGCAAGACCGCCACCAATGTGTAGGCCACCATATTCCGGCTGCTCTGGGCGAGATCGAGGTCGGCGCGCTCGAGCGACAAGTTGGTGTCGAGCACGCCCAGGATCTGCTGGCTTGCGGGATGAGCGTGGCAGGAGGCGCTCGAGCAGGCGGGGCTGTTCTCGATGGGATTGATAATGCCCAGCGTGCGCCCGTCGTGGGGGCGCTGGTAGATGCGGAAGCGGTCGGGCCGGTTGAGCCGCGCCAGGGGCTGGGCCTGGGCGTGGCAGCCGTAGCAGGCTTCGGCTTTCTTATCCACGTAGGTGTCGTTCTCGCGGGGGTCGGTGGAGAAGCTGATGCGCCCCTGCTGATTGATAATCCGGATTCGCACCACGCCGGGCTCGTCGGCGATGGCCCCGATGATGTGATAGAGCCCCTCACGGTCGTTGCGCAGCATGTAGTAAGACGTGCTGCGCTTGATCACATCGCTCACGCGCTCGGCGCTGGCCAGGGTGGCGGTTTCGAGGTGCTGCCGATGGAGGCGGATGTTGAGGTAGCCGAGCAGCGCAAAGATGGCGGCCATGGCGGCCACCAGCAAGGCGATCAACTTGGCGCTGAGGCTTCGCGCCAGGCGGGTCCAGCGCCCGAACGGGTATCGGCCCGACTCACGCTCGAACATGACTCACACCCACCGCCGCTGCGGGCTGCTCCGCCCGGAAGGGCAACGAGGGCGCTGCGGCGGGCGCGGCCGGCCCGGGCGGGAACACGGGCAGGTATTTCGTGGCCAGGCCAAAGATGGCGAACCCGGCGGCCACAATGCTCCCTGTGACGGCAATCTCCGTCCATTTCGGGATGTAATGGAGGCCGGCGGAGGTCTCCATGCCCGTAATGCTCACGTTGAGGCGATTGGTGACGAAACCCAGCACCACCAGCACCGCCGCCATGTAGAGGCCGCCCATGCTCTCCCGGACCCTTCGTTTCATCAGCAGGGCGATAGGCAGCAACAGGCCCAGGCCCACCTCGACGAAGAAAAGGTCGCTCTCGTAGCCGGGATGGCGCAGGTAGCCGAGCGCGCCGCGCCGGTACAGGTCTTCGAAGCGCAGCACGGCGTAGACCCCGAGCAAGACGAGCAGCACGCGCCCGAGCGAAATCAACAGCGGCAGTTCCAGTTGCTTGCCGAAAGCCTTCGCACTCATGTAGCTCTCGAAGATGATCATGGCCAGCCCCACGCAGATGGCCGAGATGAAGAAGAACACCGGCAGCAGAGAGCTGTACCAAAGGGGATGGAGCTTGTCGGGCACGATGAGATACAGGCTGCCGAGCGAGGACTGGTGCAGGGTGGAGAGCAGCACGCCCAGAATAACCAGAGGAATCGAGATGGCGCGCTGAAGGCGCAGCAATGCCCCCAGACGCAGGCGTTCGAACACCATAGGAGCAAACTCCAGGGCCAGAACCAAGGTGTACAGCGTGACGCACCAAGCCACCTCAAACATTACCGAACGCGGGTTCCACATCACCAGGGGATGCCAGATGCGGTACGGCCGGCCCAGATCGAACATGAGCGCCACCACCACCAGGGCATAGCCGAGAAAGGCGGTCAGCACGGCGGGCCGGATGATGGGCCGGAAGCGTTCGAGATGAAAGATGTAGACCGCCGCAGTTAGCGTGAAGCCCCCCGCCGCCAGCATGACGCCGCAGAGCACGTCGAAACCGATCCACAGGCCCCAGGGGAATGCGTCGCTCAGGTGGGTGGCGGCGCCCAGACCTTGGGTGAAACGCAGCACGGTGGCGTAGGCCCCGCCCAGGAAGAGAATGGCCATCACCGCTTTCCAAAACGTGGGCTTGGGCAGGCTCATTTCGACTTGCCCCCCTTCTCGGCTGGGCGGTCGCCGGCCTCAGCGTCGGCCACTTCACTGCGCCGGTTGGTAATCCACCAAATACCGCCCATCAGGAGGCCGCCCACCGAGACGACTTCCGGAAGCTCGGAAAGAACGCGGTAGGTGAGGATTGGCAGCGGTTCGTTCGGCGCGCGCAGACCGAAGCCAGCGAAGGGAATGCTGGAGAGCAGCAGCACCGACGTGCCGCCAACCTCCTCAAGACCGTAGATGTGATCGACGTATTGGCCAGGGGCCTTGGCGATCCGGCCGCGGGCTTCCGCAATCAGCTCGTCGCGCTCCCCGAACTTCGTGGCGCCAGTGGGGCAAGCTTCGGCGCAGGCGGTGGGGCGTCCCGCGGCGATGCGGTCGGCGCACATGTCGCACTTGCGTACCCTCGGCAGCAACTTGCTCCATTCGTACTTCGGCACGCCGAAAGGGCAGGCCAGCATGCAATACCGGCATCCGATGCAGCGCGACTCGTCGTAAACCACCGGACCCGCCGCCGTCTTGCGCAGGGCTCCGACGGGGCACACGGAGGCGCAGGTGGGATCCTGGCAGTTCATGCAAAGGCGGCGCATAAACTTGTCATTCCGGTTCATCACAAACGTGAGCTTGTGCGCGGACATGACTTCTTCAGCGGACACGGCATCGTTGTAGGGCAGTTTGTTCCGTTCGGCGCAGGCCTTCTCGCAGAGTTTGCAGTCGATGCAAACTGTACTGTCGTAAAGGATTGCTTTACTCATTGACGTGCTCCAAAGCACCTCCCGCCGCGCCAGCCAGGGTGCCGGGACGGCGCGCGCAAAGTCTCGGCCGGCCTGCCGGGCGACGCGAACCTGTAGCCGCGCTGGTCCCCGTAGAGAAATTCATCATCACCTGATGCATCCCTACATAGTGTTCGTCCGCGGGAGGGTGTTCGAGTATGACGCCACGCACCCCAGCCTGTGACGGGGGTCACACCGTCCTACCGGTGACCCGACCTGCCCCCGGCCGTAATTGGTTGCGTTTCTTGTCTCCTCTTGTGACACCGATCACTGAAGCCCCGTCGCCGGGCTCAGAGAATGGCAGGAGCGCGAGTGCTCGCCAAGGCGCCAGGCGCGCGGCGGACGAGTAGCTTGGCGGTGGAGGAATGACCAGACATGGATGACGAGACAAACGAGGTGACACGACGGGACTTTCTGAAGACGGCCGCTGCCGTCACGGCGCTGGCCGCCCTGCCGCCGGCGGGCGGCATGCCCGCGATGCTAACGGTTCCGAGCCCCGGCAGCACGGTGAATTATGGGATCATCGGCACCGGGACGGAGGGCTGCCAGTTGTTGAGCAGCCTGACGCGAGTGCCCGGGGCGCGCTGCGTCGCCACCTCGGACATTTATCCTCCCAACCAGAAGAGAGGCATCGCGACCGCCGGCTCAAATCCGCAACTCTACGAGAATTACCACCAGCTCCTCGACCGCAAGGACGTAGACGCCGTGCTGATCGCCGTGCCCCTCAACCTCCACACCCAGATGGTGCTTGACGCGCTCTCGGCCGGCAAGCACGTCTTTGTCGAGAAGACCATGTTCTTCAAGGAAGAAGAGGAGAAGCCCATCCGCGAGGCGGCAGCCGCTCACCCCAAGCAGGTGCTGCAGATTGGCTTGCAGCGCCGCTCGGACATGCTCTACCGGATCGCCATGGACATGATCAAGGACGGCGCGATCGGCAAGGTGATGTTCATGCGCGCGCAGTGGCATCGCAACAACGACTGGCGCCGGCCGGTCCCGGACCCGAAGTTCGAACGCCTGATCAACTGGCGGATGTATCGTGAATACTCGGGTGGGCTGATGGCCGAGTTGGCCTCCCACCAGATCGACATTGCCAACTGGGCTTTCGGTGCCGAGCCGCTCTCGGTGGTGGGCACGGGCGGCATCGACTACTGGAAGGACGGGCGCGAAACCGACGATAACGCGCAGGTGATCCTTGAGTATCCCGCCGGCCGCAAGATGGTGTGGACCTCAATCCTTTACAACACGCATTACCAATTCAATGAGCAGATTATGGGCGACCGGGGCACAATCGAGATAACTCTCGGTAAAGGGCTCTATTACCGCGAGCCTGCAGCGAAGGTCACTCAGGGCGCCGCCAAGGAGAACTGGTGGGCTGGCGCCACCGTGACTGAACTGGCCGACCAACAGGGGAGCCCGATTATCCCGGAGATCACCCCGCCCAGCGAAGGCTTTGTGGCGCGCGAGCAGCGCTTCGCCCGCGAGTGGCTGATCCGGCACGGCTACAGGACGATGCCCAGCAATGACGCGTGGTATGAAGAGCTGACCAACTACGTGGCCAGCGTGCGCGACGGCAAGCCGATAGCCTGTCCCCTTGAACTTGGGGTCGCCGACGCGCGCGCCGTGATCTACGGCAACCGCGCCATCGACACCGGGCAGAAGGTTTTTTGGCCCAAGGCCCAGGGTTAGACCGCCGGATGACGCGGCGACGGTTGGCTTGAAACAGGAGATCCCTTGCGGGTCGCACTTTATCGCCGGAAAATCGGTCTGTTGGCGCTGCTCGTGGCCGGCGTCACCGTCGCCACCGGATCGTCCGGCTGGCCGGCGGCCCGGGGCTCCAGCCAGCCTTTGCACGCTGCCACGGCGCGCCAGGCAACGGCCGCCTCCCAACCGCTCGAACGCTATGAAGCCTCGCACCAGTCGATGGGCACGGAATTCACGGTGGCAGCCTACGGGCGCGATCCGAAGTTCCTGGCCGAAACCGTCGAGCAGGTTTTCGAGGAAATCGACCGCCTCGACGGGCAGATGAGCAACTACAAGCCGGAAAGCGAGCTCTCCCAGATCAATCGGGAGGCCGCCTCCCAGGCCGTGCAGGTGGAGCCAAACCTCTTCGCGCTCATCCAGAAATCGCTCCAGTACAGCCAGGAGACGGACGGAGCGTTCGATATCACGGTCGGCCCGCTGATGAAAGCCTGGGGCTTCTTCCGCGGCCAGGGGCGCGTGCCGAGCGCCGCGGAGCTTGACGACGTTCTCAAGCACGTCGGCCACCAGCATGTGAAGCTGGACCCGGAGCGCCGCACGATCTACTTCGACGTGCCCGGCATTGAGCTCGACCTGGGCGGCATCGCCAAAGGCTACGCCGTGGACCGCGCGGTGGATATTCTTCGCGAGAATGGAGTCGCCAGCGCTCTCGTTTCCGGCGGCGACAGCAGCATTTACGCCATCGGCGCCCCGCCAGGCGAGCAGGGCTGGAAGATCACGCTGAGGGACCCGTTCGACGCCACCAAGCCCGCCGACGTGGTCTACCTGAAGGATTTCTCCATGTCCACCTCGGGTAATTACAACAAGTTCTTCAAGCTCGGCGGGAAGATGTATTCCCACATCATGAACCCGCACACCGGCATGCCGGTGGAGGATATGCTCTCTACCACCGTCTTCGTGGCCGGCACCACCGACAGCGACGCCCTTTCGAAGCTCTACGTGCTGGGGGTGGAGGGCAGCCGCAAGTATCTGGCGACGCACCCCGGCATTCAGGCGTTGTTTTTCGTTCCGACGGGCGAAGGCCAGGAATTCAGCCGCGTGCTGCTTCGCTCGAAATCGTTCGACCTGCCGCCCGGCGTGGTGGTGAGGATTGAGCAGTGATTCGTAGCACCGGCAGGACGAGGGAATTAGCGCGAAGGCGTCCGCTTCCGGACGCTTCGGTCGGAAAGCGGACAAGCGCTCCCGGCGACTTCCAGCAGCGCGGGAACGTGATCCATTAAATCAAGGAATTACGGCTGCACAGGGGTGGTAGCGGAATTGCACTTGACCCTCATAACGTCTCTCAATTCCGAACCAGCCTGAGGAGCCTATGCGAACCATCATCCAGGATCTGCGTTACGGCCTGCGCGCCATGCGGCGCGCGCCAGTGCTCGCAACCGTCGCCGTGCTTTCGCTGGGACTTGGCATCGGAGCCACTACGGCCATTTTCAGCGCGGCCAACGCGCTGCTGCTCAACCCGTATCCATTTCCCCATTCCGAGCGTATCGTCTCCGTCGAGGCTCGCCACGTGAGCGGCAAAAACAGCGGCGCCGGTTATCGCGATTTTCTCGATTGGCGGCAGCAAAACACGGTCTTCGAGGAGATGGCGATCGAGCCTGAGACGATCGGCTATACGCTCACCGGGCAAGGTGAGCCGCAGCGCGTGACCGGCGGCTTGACCACTGCGGACTTCCTGCGGGTGCTGGGCATCGAGCCGGTGCTGGGCCGGTTCTTCACCGCCGACGAGGATAAGCCGGATGGCCCTCGCGTGGCGGTGCTGACATACGCCGCCTGGCAGAACCGGTTTGGTGGGCGCGCCGACGTCCTGGGCCGCGCACTCACGCTTGACGGCCGGCCCGTAACAGTGATCGGCGTCCTTCCCAGATCCTTCGCTTTTCCCGGCGTGGATACGTGCGAGTTCTTGGCAGCGCTCGGCGAGAGCCCTTTGCAGGGCCGGTACCAGCACCAGTACGGCGTAGTGGCGCGGCTGAAGGCGGGAATCATGGTGGAGCGCGCGCAGAATGACATGACCACCATTGCGCGCCGCCTGGAACAGGAATATCCGGCCACTAACAAAGGTTGGGGCATCACAGTAAGGCCCTTGCGCGCGTCGCTTGCCGAGGAGGCCAGGACGCCCGTGATTGTGCTTTTCTCGGCGGTAGCTTTTGTGCTGCTGCTGGCGTGCGTCAATGTGGCGGGACTGCTGCTGGCGCGCGCTTCCGGAAGGGCTAAGGAAATCGCCATCCGCGCGTCCCTCGGCGCCGGCCGGGCGCGCATCGCGCGGCAGATGCTCACCGAAGCTGTGCTCCTCAGCCTTTGCGGCGGAGCGGCAGGACTGCTCTTTGCAGGCTGGCTTATGGACGTTCTGCGCGCGGCGGCTCCGCGGGATTTCGCCCTTGACGCCACCTTGCGCCTTAATTCTACGGTTCTCGCCTTTACGCTGGCAGTTTCGTTGTTAACCGGCATTTCGTTCGGATTAGCGCCGGCGTGGTACGCCGCCCGCACCGATCTGAACGCCGCTCTCAAGGGCGACGGCACCGCCGGCAGCGGCGCGCTCTCGCGCGGCCGGTTGATGTCCTTTCTCGTTGCCGGGGAGGTAGCCCTCTCGCTGATTCTGTTGGTGGGCGCTGGGCTGCTGGTGAAGAGCTTTGTGCTGGCCTTGCGCCTCCAAACCGGCCTTCGGGTGGATGGTGTGCTCACTTTTGCCCTGGACCTGCCCGAAGCGAGGTACGCCTCCGCCTCGCGAGTCACAGGCTTCTACCGCGATCTGCTCGACCGCCTGCGCCACTCGCCCGGAATCGAGTCCGCCGCCGCGGTCATGACCCTGCCGATGACCGGCGGCCTGACGGGCGGCTCGTTCCAGGTGGAAGGCCGGCCCAAAGCGCCGGACTGGGTAGACACGATGGTGCAGTACAACATCACCACGCCGGGCTACTTCAGGACGATGGGCATTCCCGTTCTCCGCGGGCGCGATTTCGACGAGCACGATACCGCCACTTCGCGGCCAGTGGCGGTTGTCAATGACCGCCTCGCGCGGCAATTCTTTCCTAACGACGATCCCATCGGGCATCGCTACCGTGACGACTACGACGGCAAATGGCGCACCATCGTCGGCGTCGTCGGTTCCACCAAATTCCAACAACCGGTGAACGCGCCCTTTCCGGGAGTTTACTCCCCACACGCCCAGTCGCCCTCGACTTTCATGTGGATCACGGCGCGAACTTCGGGTGATCCGGGGAGTCTGGCCGGCACCGCGCGCGGGGCCGTTCGGAACTTTGACCGCGATCTGCCGCTCCTGAAAGTTCGCACCATGCGCCAGGTGGTGGCGGATTCGCTCTCCGAGCCCCGGCTGCTGATGTCTTTCCTCGCAGGCTTCGCCGCTTTTGCGCTCCTGCTGGCCGCCATCGGAATCTACGGCATTGTGGAGTATTCGGTGAGGCAGAGGATGCACGAGCTGGGCGTGCGGGTGGCGCTGGGCGCCTCCGCTCGCGATGTATTGGGGCTGGTTCTGCGCCGGGGCGCCATTCTGGCGGGAGTGGGCGCCGCGGTGGGCATTCCGCTGGCGCTGGCTGGTTCGCGCCTGATGGGATCGCTGCTCTACGGCATCAGCCCGCGCGATCTCACGGTGTTCGCAGCCGTGCCGTTGTTGCTGCTGCTGGTGGCGCTGGCGGCCTGTTATCTGCCGGCGCGGCGCGCAGCGAGGGTAGATCCGCTGATCGCGTTGCGCAGCGAATAGGAGATGGTATGGCGGTCCCCCGGAACCATCGAACGCTGACTCGCCTTGCGGTGGCGATTGCGGTTCTGCTGGCCGTTCCGCTGCTCACCCGGCCGTGGTTCCTCCATTGGGGCGCGACCAAGGGGGAAATTCAAGGCCAGTGGCCGGGTGACGAGTTGAGCCCGCCGGGCGCCGGAAACGCCACGCGCGCCATCACGATTTACGCTTCTGCCGCCCAGGTGTGGCCCTGGATCGTGCAGATCGGCCAGGACCGCGCCGGCTTTTACAGCTACACCTGGCTCGAGAACCTTCTTCGTTGCGACATGCACACCACGCAGAGGATTGTTCCGGGATGGCAGAGCCTTCAGGCGGGTGACACGGTCTGGATGTGTGATCGGGCCAGATTCGACGGCCGGGGACGGACCATCGTGGCCGAGTTGATCCCCGGCCGCGCCCTGATCCTGGCTGCGCCCGGCGACGCCGAGGCCCTGGCCAAAGCGGGCCGTGCGCCCAATGGCACCTGGGGCTTCGTGCTCGACCCCATTGACGAGCATCAGACGCGGCTTATCATGCAGACGCGCGGCGGGGAGAATCGGGGCGTCCTGGGCAGCCTCTGGAGTTGGTTCGTTTTCGATCCGGCGCACTTCATCATGGAGCGCGGGATGATGATCGGAATCAAGGAACGGGCGGAGCGCTCAGCGGCCGCCACAAGGCAGGCCGGCCAACCGGCTGCGCACAATACCACGGGATGAGGAGGAAACAGGATGTCAAACTTCACACGTCGCGATTTCATTCGCCGGAGCGCCACCGGCGCCGCCGGACTCGGCCTGCTGCTGAACGGGGATTGGGTTCATCTGGAGGCCTCGCCGCTGCCCCGGCCGGCGGGCCCGAACGACCGCGTTAACCTGGGCTTCATCGGTTTCGGCATTCGAGGCAACATTCTGCTGGAAGCCGCCAAGGACACCGGCCAGGCGAATCTGGTGGCCGTCGCCGATTGCTACCAGGGCCACCTCACGCGGGCCAAGGAGCGCACGGACGGCAAGATCGCCATCAACTTCGCGCAGTACAAGAAGCTGCTGGAGCGCAAGGACATCGACGCCGTGGTGATCGCCACGCCTGATCACTGGCACCTGCCCATCGTGCTTGACGCGCTCTCGGCCGGCAAGGACGTCTACATCGAAAAGCCCATGACGCACACGATCGAACAAGGCCCCAAGATGATAGCGGCCGTCGAGCAGTACAACCGCATCCTTCAGGCGGGCAGCCAGTGGGTTTCTTCAGACCAGAACAAGAAGGCCAAGGAGATCGTCGCTGCCGGCATGCTCGGCAAAGTAACCAAGGTGACCGCGTCTTACAATCGCAACAGCTCCACGGGTGCCTGGAATTATCCTATCCCGCCCGATCTTCAGGAGGGCGTCAATCTCGACTGGACGGAGTGGTTGGGTTCCGCGCCCCAGGTGCCGTACAGCCCGGAGCGCGTGTTCCGCTACCGGAAGTATTGGGACTATTCGGGCGGTATTTCCACCGACCTCTTCGTGCACCTGATCACGTCCATCCACTACATCATGGGCGCGGAGATGCCGAAAGCCGTAGCCGCCTGTGGCGGAATCCTCTACCGGCACGACGGACGCGAAGTGCCCGACACCCTCGACGCGCTCTTCGAATACGACGGCTTCTGCGTGAACATGGCTTCCACCTTCAACAATGCCAGCACGTCGGGGCAGGGCATTCAGTTTCTCGGCACGGACGGCTCACTGACGCTGCTTCTCGGCGGCGGCATGACGTTCCTCGGCGAGCGCAAAGCCGAAGGCTACGGCTATTCCATTGATAGCTGGCCGAAGGAGATGCAGGAAGCGTTCATGAGCGAAGGCAATCACCGCGAAGAGTCGGAAGGCCTCGGCCCGAAACCCGTGCCCGAAGATGTGCCCTTCGACGGCAAGACGGACGCGACCGTGATTCACATGGCCAACTTCCTCAACGCCGTCCGCAGCCGGCAGCCGAGCTACGAGACGGCCGAGGTGGGACACCACGCCGCGGCGGCGGGGCACATGGTGAACCTCTCCTACCGCAGCGGTAAGAAGATGGTTTGGGACGCCGCGAGCGGCAAGGCCGTGGAAGCCTGACGCGCGGGCCTGGAGAGAGGCGCGGTGGCCCGGGGTGCGGCTACTGAATCAGCGTGCCCTGCTCCGGGCTGTTACCGTTGGTTTCGCTCTCCACCAGGCCTGCGGCCGACACCTGGTCGCCTTCCTCGAGCGAAATCAGCTTGACGCCCTGCGCGGAGCGGCCCGTCTCGCGAACCTTGGAAGAGTCGAGACGGGTGATCTTGCCCTGCTGGGTGATGATCATTACCTCAGACTCTTCCGTCACGCTCAGCACGGCCACCACCTTGCCGTTGCGCTCCGCAGTCTTCACATTGATCACGCCCTTGCCGGCGCGCGACTGCAGGCGGTACTCGGTGATAGGCGTGCGCTTGCCGAAACCCTTCTCCGTGACCGAGAGCATCAGTTCCTTTTCGCCCACCACCGCCATGCCGATCAGGTAGTCGCCCTCGTCCAGGTCCATGCCGTTCACACCGTAAGCGGTGCGGCCCATGTCGCGCACGCCGCTTTCGGGGAAGCGGATCGCCATGCCTTCGCGCGATGCCAGGAAAATGTTTTCGCGGCCGCTGGTGAGCTGGGCGGCGATCAGCTCGTCGCCCTCTTCGATCCCCATGGCCATAATGCCGGCCGAGCGGGGATTGGAGAACTCCGAGAGGCGCGTCTTCTTGATCACGCCCTTGCGCGTGACCATGATCACGTAGCCCTCGGCCGCAAAGCTCTGCTCGCCCACCTGCACGTCTTTGGGCTCGTCGGGCAGCTCCTTGACCGCCAGAACGGAGGCCACCTTTTCGTCCTTGGCCAGGTTCACCAGGTTCAGGATGTGCTTGCCCTTTCCGGCGGCGCCCACGTCCGGAATTTCGTACACCTTCAGCCAATAAAGCTTGCCGGTGTTGGTGAACACCAGGATGTAGCTGTGGGTGGACGCGATGAAGAGGTGCTCCACAAAATCTTCGTCGCGCGTCTTCATCCCCATGCGCCCCTTGCCGCCGCGCCCCTGCTGGCGGTAGGTGGAAAGGTTCGTGCGCTTGAGATACCCCGAGTGTGAAACCGTAATCACCACGTCTTCGTCGGCAATCAAATCTTCCAGGCGAATTTCCGCCTGCTCCTCGATAATCTGGGTGCGGCGGTCGTCGCCGTAGTCCTTCTGCACCTGCTTGAGCTCGTCGACAATCACCTTCTTGAGGGCCTTTTCACTGGCCAGGATTTCCTGGTACTCGGCGATCTTCTTCTGAAGCGCGTTGTACTCTTCCTGAATCTTGTCGCGCTCGAGAGCGGTCAGGCGCTGCAATTGCAATTCGAGAATGGCTTGCGCCTGGCGCTCGGTGAACTCAAAACGCCCCATGAGGCCGTCGCGGGCCTCGCGCGGCGTCTTCGACGCGCGAATCAGCTTGATGATGGCGTCGAGTTGCGAGAGAGCCTTGAGGAAGCCCTCCAGAATGTGCGCCCGCTCCTGGGCCTTGCGCAGGTCGTAGGCCGTGCGGCGCCGCACCACCGTGACCCGGTGATCGATAAAGAGTTGGAGCGCGTCGATGAGCGGGAGCGTGCGCGGCTGGCCGTTGACGATGGCCAGCATGATCATGCCGAAAGTCTCCTGAAGCTGGGTGTGCTTGTAAAGGTTGTTCAGGATCACTTCGGGCTGCTCGCCGCGCTTGATCTCGATCACAATCCGCATACCGTCGCGGTCCGATTCGTCGCGGACGTCGGAGATGCCCTCTACCTTCTTGTCCTGTACCAGCTCGGCGATGCGCTCGATGGTCTTCGCCTTGTTCACCTGGTAGGGAATTTCGCTGATAACGATCTGCTGCTTCTCCTTGGTGGGGCGCTCGATGGCCGCCTTGGCCCGCATGGTGAACATGCCGCGGCCGGTCTGGTAGGCCGCCTTGATCCCGCTGCGCCCGTAGATGTAGGCCCCGGTCGGGAAATCCGGCCCGGGCACGAGCGCCAGCACCTCGTCGAGGGTTGACTTCGGCTTGTTGATCAGCAGGATGGCGGCCTCGATAATCTCGCGCAGGTTGTGGGGCGGAATCTTGGTGGCCATGCCCACGGCGATGCCGTCGGAGCCGTTGATCAACAGGTTCGGAACCTTGGTGGGCAGTACGGTGGGTTCTTCGGTGGACTCGTCGAAGTTCGGAACAAAATCGACTGTCTCCTTCTCGATATCGGCCAGCAGCTCTTCCGCCAGGCGCATCAGGCGGCATTCGGTGTACCGGTAGGCCGCGGGCCGGTCGCCGTCCACGGAGCCGAAGTTGCCCTGGCCGTCGATCAGCGGGTAGCGCATGTTGAAGTCCTGCGCCATGCGCACCAGGGTGTCGTACACCGCCGCGTCGCCGTGCGGGTGATATTTCTTGATCACCTCGCCCACCGTGCCGGCGCACTTGATGTAGCGCTTGTCGGAGGTGTTCCCCTCCTTGTACATAGCGTAGAGAATGCGGCGATGCACCGGCTTCAAGCCGTCCCGCACGTCGGGCAGGGCGCGCCCGATGATCACGCTCATGGCGTAATCGAGATACGAGCTGCGCATCTCGTCTTCGATGTTGACGGGAATCTCCCGCCGGATCGGAACTAGGGGTTCCTGGTCAGCCATGCCTCAATTCCCTTTTCAACCTTGCGGTCCGCCCAACCCTGCCCTTCAGCCGGCCACGCGGCCCCAAGGTCTGCGGCGCAACCCAGCCTCCGGGCGGCGAGCCGTGGCGGCGGAGCCAACCTCAAAAGCCCTCTGGATGCGAAGTCTTGGTGCCCCATTGCGCGCTCAGAAAGGTGTGCGCGGAGTGTGCACTATCCATTATAGGCGGTGGGCGCGAGGGGCGTCAAAGAGCCGCGCACCCCGGCCATCTTACTTCCAAGGCCGCTCCAGGCTCTCTCGGTCGTGGCCGCGAGGTCTCCGGTTTTGCTGGTCTGCGACGGCGTCTGGCGCTAACATTGCATCCTTAGAATCTAACCGGAGCCGGGTGGCCTGGCCCCCCTCTTCAACCATGACGCCCAACACTGCCATCGAATTCCTCGTCTGGCTGCTGATCGCGGCCTCCGTCATCGCCGTCGTGGCCAGCCGTCTGCGAATTCCTTACACGGTGGCCCTGGTAATCGGCGGCCTGGCGCTGGGCTCGCTGCATGGTCTTCCTCTGCTCAAAATCTTCTCCCAGGGTCAGCGGCCCAACTGGCTTACGACCAATATCGTTCTAATCCTGTTCCTGCCGCCCCTGCTGTTTGAAGGCAGCATCAAAATTCATTTTCACCTTTTGCGAAAGAACCTGGTACCCATCCTGCTTCTCGCCAACGTGGGGGTGCTGGTGGCGACGCTGATCACCGGCTTCGCCATCCACTGGGCGTTTGGGCTCCCGCTGATGTTGGCCCTGCTTTTCGGCTCGATGATCTCCGCCACGGACCCGATTTCGGTGCTTTCCATATTCGAGGAGATGGGCGTAGGCAAGCGCCTCTCCACCATCGTCGAGGGC
>DATJAQ010000386.1:0-31393 GCA_035516075.1 Terriglobia bacterium
GGCTTCGCCTAGCGGATTACTCCGCCCCGCGCTGGCTCAGCTACCTGTTGCATGGGCAATTGACAGGGTAAGCTCCTTTCAGCTTACAAGATCAGCCAGGCTTCTCCTGGCACTCCATACATCCTGAAAGATGCATGCGCCGCCGCGCCACTCCCGCCGTGAACCCCCGACGGTCATGACGTTCTGTCCATCGACAGGATCGAACTGTCTTCCCGATAATAGTACCGCCAACTCCACCACGGCCAGTCGCCGGGTTCGGCCACCAAGCCGCGCTTCACCGGGTTATGGTGCATGTAAGTCAGCTTTTCCAGCCGCTTCTTCTCGCTCCAAATGTTCACATCGTACCCGCCCCGCCCGAGACGCGGAAATGAGCATGATGGTGCACGGTGGGGGGCAGCGCGAACCGATCCAGCATCTTTCGGCACCAAAAGAGAGCCAGGTTCCGGCGCAGACTGCGCAGGATGAAATTGGCCGTGCGCTCCGAAAGCTTCTGCATGATCTGGGAAGGGTTGGCGGGCTCGTCCGGCCAGATCAGAAGGTGGCAGTGCTCCGGCATCAGTACGTAACCGATGATCCTGAACCCCAGCTCGGCCCGCAAGGTGCCGAGCGTCTGAGTGAATCCGTTCGCTGCGCTCAGGACAGGTTTTCAATTTGAATAGATCGGAATCGAATATGCGGGCGCGCCGGTAGATGCTGGCCGTCAGGTCATGAAGATGGTTCTGACCGTAATAGTGGTGCTGTCCCGGCACATGTTCAGTCTACCTCGGGACAGCGCGGTCAACGACGAAGCCAAGACCACCGCTGCCAAGGGCGCGCAATATCTCGTTCTCTCTTGCATGATCTAACCCCCCGGAAACGCGGAAAGCGCGATTAAAATACCTCAGGTGCGAGCCTATTTCCTGGGAGGGCGCGACCACCGGTCTCCGTCGCGAAGAATGGTTATCGCCGAAACCTGGTCGCCCTCCGGAAGCAGGGTTAGCACGGTCGAGCCGTCCAGCGCCTGCTGGCAGTTGATAAAGCGGTAGCGCACCACGTGATTTTTTCCGTTGAACACCACGGAGCCTCCGCTCAACTCCACCACACCGGAATCCTGGTCGCTCAACACGCTGCTGTTCATCATGCCGCTCATCTTGTAGGCGAAGCGGCCGTCCGCCGTAATGTCGTAGCCGGCCCCATAGAAAGCGCTGGTGTTGCCTTCGTAGCGCCCGTTTTGCGGGTTGTAATAGGTTTGGCTGCTCGCCATCCCGTGGATCCAGCTCCCGGTGAGATCGGCGATGGTGATTCGGTATTGGAAGGGTTGCGCCTTCAGCGGCGCCAGGCGCGCGCTGCCGATGACGTCGTAGGCGACGTTCTCGGCGGCGTTGAGCGTCATCCCGTCCCGGCTGACGACGGTGACCGGAATAACGCTCTTCCCGGCTTCCAGCGCGTAGAGCCGGGTGTAAGTTGCCTGGTTAACGCTCGAAGCCGAAGCCCATAGGCCCGGATATCCCACCGAATGCGCAATGGTATTGTAGGGGAGCAAGGGAAAGCCCTGATAACCGCCGCCGGCCAGCACAACGCGCGTCCATGCCGCGTTAAAGTCCGCGGTCGCATTGCCGCTGGAAGGCATGGGTGTGTACACCGCCATGAGCCAGAAGTTCTGGCCGGAAGTGTAGCCCAGCGACCCGTGGTCCGCGCCCGGCAAGAAGCCCCACCCGTCGGGAACGGCGAAGCTCACGTCGCCAACCGATTGCACCTGGGCGAATGCCCCGCGCGCAAGAAGAAGCAGCACGATGGTCATGGCAAGGCGGCGCATGGCGTTTTCTCCCGTAGTCGGACGGCGCGCGATTCGAGGCGTGTTTAATGTTACCGCTGAGGGGCTTGTGGGTTTGAGAAAGCAGTCCGCTTGGGCAACCCGGCCCTCTTCCCAGCGCCGCTTCTCCAGGTCCGGAAACGCATGGGCCGGCCCCTGGCGAAACTCCCGCCGCCAGAAGTGGAGCACCTTTGGGTTCACCTCAAAAGCCCGCGCCACCTCGGCCACCGGCGCCCCCGTCTCCAGCCGCTGAAGCACAGCCAGCTTGAACTCCTTCGTGAACTGCCGTCGAGACAAACCCATGACTCAATCCTACCTCCAATGGCATATTCACACCATTCGCCGAATTTTGAGCCTCAACCGTTTGTCTCGAGAATGCGGACAAGTCCACTGCGCTACCGGTTCGCGTTGCGTTTCCAGAGTTTCGCCCTTCGTGTTTCCAGTTTCGACTTTCGGCCCTGCCGACATCGGCCCCCTCCCCTCCGCATGGCTGATCGTATGATGGGTGAAAAGGCGCCTTTTTAGGACTGACATTCGTGGGTTTTGGAGAGCCCATGACGTGGCCAAGTCATCGTGAAAACTGCGCGCGCCGGCAAGGGCCATCGACCCTCTTGCATCCGCGAAGTTGATCGTATGATGCCCGAAAAGGGGCCGTTTCAGGCGAAAAATTCCAGATTTTGTACACTTTTGCCTTTTCCTAGCGTGTGCGGCCTGCCCAAAGATACGCCGCGGACCGGCCATCCGGCAGGCTCCGTAAGTTATGGAAACTTCGTCCCCGGAATCGCGCCGCGAGCGCCTGTAAGTCCTTTAGATTGGAATCGGCTTCAGCAGTGCGTTCGAGGCCCGCCCCGGTACGCTTAGAATAAGGTCTGGAGGAGTTGGCGCTTGATGAAGGCTTGTCTGGCCGTGTTCTTCCTTGGCGCGCTCGCGGCTTACGGCGACAGCAACGCGGGTGAGCTGCGCTTGAAAGTCACCGACCCGGCGGGTCTGGGCGTCGCGAGCGCGGTGGAACTGGTCAGCGAGGCCAACCAGTTCCGCGAGACCTACACCACGGACGGCGAGGGCAAGCTCGATGCCGAGCGGCTGCCCTTCGGCGTTTATCAGGTCCGGGTGCAGCGCGCGGGCTTCGCCCCGTATGCGGGCTCGCTCGAGATTCGCTCCGTTATTCCCGCCGAATACCGGGTGAGGCTGGCTCTCGCCAGCACGACGACGTCCGTGGTGGTCAGCGCCCAGCCCACGCTGCTTGACCCGCACCGCGTGGGCGACGTCAATCGAATAGGCGCCCAGACCATCGAGAGCCGGGAAACGTCGCTGCCCGGGCGCGCCGTGATCGACCTGGTGAACGCGCAGCCCGGCTGGCTCTACGAAGGCACCGCCGTGCTGCACCCCCGCGGGTCGGAGTACCAGACGCAGTTTGTGGTGGACGGCGTGCCCCTCACCGATAACCGCTCGCCGGGCTTCGGGCCCGATATTGAGGCCGACGACGTGGATTCGGTGAGCGTGTACACGGCGGGTTTTCCGGCCGAATACGGCAGGAAGATGGGCGGTGTGGTGGATATCGTCACCGCCAAAGACGCGCGTCCGGGCTGGCACGGTAAAGCGGTGGCGACCGGCGGTAGCTTCGGCACGGCAGACGGCTACGCCTCGGCGCAGTACGGCTGGGGCAGGAATACCCTCGGTTTTAGCGGGGATGGTGCCGGTACGAGCTGGTATGAGAACCCCGTGGTTCCGCAGAATTACACCAACCGCGGCAGTACGTCGGATTTTGCGGCGCACTTCGAGCGCGATCTGACGGACCGTGACCGCGCCGGGCTGATCGTGCGTCACGAACAATCCATCTTCGAAGTCCCGAACGAACAGATGCAGGAGCTGGCGGGGCAGCGGCAGGACCGCACGAATGAGGAAGTGCTGGCCATTGGCTCCTACCAGCACACCTTTTCGCCCAACGTTCTCGGCGATTTCCACGCGATGTTCCGCCAGGACACGGACCGCTTCTGGTCGAACCCTCTTTCCACGCCCATCACGGCCTTCCAGAATCGCGGCTTTAAAGAAGGATACGTGAAAGGCGCCATTGCGGTGCATCACGGAATTCAGGAGTGGAAGGCCGGACTGGAAGCCGACTTCATGCCGTTGCGCGAGACCTTCAGCGACACGATCACGGACTTCGCCCCGTTCGACGAAGGCACGCCCGGAACGTTCGCCTTCCAGGGCAAGGGCCACGATTTCGAGCAGGCGGCCTTCGTGCAAGACAACGTCCGCCTGGGCGCCTGGAGCCTCAACGCGGGCTTGCGATGGGATCACTATCAGCTCCTAGTGAACCAGACTGCGGTCAGCCCGCGGCTGGGGACCGCGCGTTACTGGGCGGCGGCCGACATGGTGTTGCACTTCTCGTACGACAGGATTTTTGAAACGCCCGCCTTCGAGAACATTCTGCTATCGAGCTCGCCCCAAGTGGTGAGCCTCAATCCCGATTTCCTGCGTTTGCCGGTGCAGCCGTCCCGCGGCAATTATTACGAGGCCGGCTTGACCAAAGGCTTCTTCAACAAGCTCAAACTGGATGCGAACTATTTCCGGCGCTCGGTGACCAATTTCGCCGACGACGATCTGCTACTGAACACCTCGATCAGCTTTCCCATCGCCTTTCGCAAGGCCGCAATCTACGGCGGCGAAGCCAGGCTGGACCTGCCGGGCTGGGGCCGGCTCTCCGGTTCCGCGAGTTACTCCTACGAGGTGGGCTCCGCCTATCTTCCGGCGACGGGCGGCCTGTTCCTGGGCAACGAGGATATCAATTCGAATACTCAGGGCCTGGGACGATTTTGGAATTCGCAGGACCAGCGCCATACGCTGAGGACGCGCTATCGCTGGCAGATTTCGAAGCGCGCCTGGGTGGGCTTGGGGGCGGAATATGGCAGCGGTCTTCCGGTCGAGTTTGAGGGCACTCGTGAGGACGCCATCGCTCAGTACGGGCAGCGAGTCGTCGAGCGTGTGGATCTCGAAGACGGCCGGGTGCGGCCGCAGTTCTCCCTTGACGCGTCCGCCGGGGTTGAGCTGTACAAGACCGATCGGATGACCGTCCACCTGCAAGGTGACATCGAGAACTTGAACAATCGCCTGAACCTGATCGATTTTGCCGGACTCTTTTCCGGAAACGCGATTGGGCCTCCCCGCAGCGGCTTCTTGCGCTTACAGGCGGACTTCTAACCACCTTCGACTAGGCCAAGCCACCGCCCGGAGCGCGAGGAGCGCGGCCACGTGAAAGTCCGGGGCCTCACCCTCACGACAGCCGCGCCAAGGCTTGTATCCCGAGCCCCACGGCGGGAACCTTCGCGGCGGTGCAACATCTAAAATCAGGCGCCCCGGTGCCGATGGTTGAGGGCGCGCGAAAGGACAAGCTAATGAAAACCAGCGCTTGGGGCCTTACGACGCTGCGCCTCGTGGTGGGCGCGATCTTCATGATGCACGGCGGGCAGAAGCTTTTCATATTCGGATTTCATAACGTTGCGGGCATGATGAGCCACCTGGGGGTTCCATTGCCCCGGTTTTTCGGCGTGGTAGTAACCCTGGTTGAGTTTCTAGGCGGCCTCGGCCTGGTGGTGGGACTGCTGACGCGCTGGGCGGCGTTCTTTCTCGCCATCGATATGGTGGTGGCAATTCTCAAAGTCCATCTGCCCCACGGGTTCTTCGGTCCAATGGGTTATGAATTTCCGCTCTCGCTGCTGGCGGCCAGCCTGGCCCTGATGCTGAGCGGTCCCGGCGCGGCCGCGATCGACAACGTGATCGGCCACCGGCACGGATGAATTCGGCGCCGGCTGCCGGGCCGAACCGCCGCGGAGCGCAGCGAGCTCCGCCATCGCCGCAAACGCCGGGCGATTTGGGCTGCGCGCATGAGCCACATCATTCCCTTCCTTCTCCGCCACGGCTATACAGTAATTTTTGCCGGCGTCCTGGCGGAGCAGATCGGCATTCCCATATCGGCGGTTCCGCTGCTGCTGGCGGCGGGCGCCCTGGCGGGGGCGCGGCGGCTCTCCATCACCGAGCTCCTGGCGCTGTCCGTGCTGAGCTGCCTCCTGGCCGACGCCGGCTGGTACGTGCTGGGCCGGCGGCGGGGCTATTCCATTCTGAGACTGCTCTGCCGGATCTCGATGGAACCCGACTCCTGCGTGCGCCGCACCGAGGAGCGTTTTGCCCGGCAGGGCGGACGCGCGCTGCTGATCGCCAAGTTCGTTCCCGGGCTCGGCGCGGCGGCCTCTCCCCTGGCGGGGCTCCTGCGCATGCGCCCTCGGCGCTTCCTGGCCTGGGATGCGGCGGGCTCTATTCTGTGGGCGGGTGCCTACCTCGCCGCCGGCTATCTCTTCAGTCCCCAGCTCGACCGCCTCGGCGCCTACGCGGCCCGCCTGGGCGCCGGCTTGGTGATTCTGCTGGCGGGCGGCCTTGCCGCGTACCTGGGCTGGAAATACCGGCAGCGCCGGCGGTTTCTGCGGAGCCTGCGCATCGGACGCATCGCGCCCCAGGAGCTGCTGGCGCAGATCCGCGCCGGCGAAGAGCCCGTGGTGGTGGATCTGCGCGGGGCGGCGGAGTTCGAAGCCGACTCGAGCCTGGTGCTCGGCGCCGTTCATATGCTGCCGGAGGAGCTTGAACGGCGCCATCAGGAGATTCCGCGGGAACGCGACGTGGTGCTTTATTGCACTTGACCGAACGAGGCCACGAGCGCCCGGGTGGCGCTCCTGTTGCGGCAGCGAGGCATCAAGCGCGTTCGTCCCCTGGAAGGCGGGCTGGAGGCCTGGCGAAAGCTCGGCTACCCTTTGGCGGCGGAGCCGATGGCCGAGGAGGGTGTACGCGCGACTTCGTAAAGCGACGTCGCGTGACGGCCTACGATTTCGGGGCGTAATAGCCGTCGCGCGCGAGGACCTTATACTTCACGACCTTGCCCTTCTGGTTGACGATGCGGAGTTGCGAGCCGTCCGAATCGATCAGGTCCACCTTCAGCTTGTGGTACTTCCCATCGCGGGCCGGGTTCGTAGGAATGAACCCGAGACTGTACTGATTGCGGAGCTGACCGGCGATCTGTTGGTAATCCTGCGGAATCTCGGCATCAAAGCGTGGAAAGTAGGCCTGGCCGCCAGAATACTGCGCGATGTAGTTGAGCTGAATTCTTGCTTCTTCGGGCGTCAGACCGCCCCCGCGCGGATTGCGCACGTCCATGAACTCGAGCGTGCTCATCGGGTATATAGGCGTGTCGGAGGCCTTGGCAATTTTCAGCATGTCGCCGTACGTGATCTTGCTGAAAGTGTCGATGCCCGTGCAGATGACGATGATCGCCTTGCGGCCCTGAATGTCCTTCATCCGGTCGATGGTGTAAGCCAGGGCATCGTAGAGGTTGCTTTCGGAGAAGCCCGGAATGCGCAAGGTGTCAAGCGCCGCGCGCACGGTGCCGCGGTCCTGCGTGAAGTCCGTCAGGATGTGTGTTTTGAAGTCAAACTCCACCGCCGCCACCCAATCCTGGGGTTTCATGGTGCCGAGGAATCCGTAGGCGTCTTCGAGCGCCAGGTAAAGAAACGGCCAATACTGATTGGCAAATTCGACCAGCAGGCAAACGGTGAGTGGGGCCTCCACGGTTCCGAAGTTCGAAACGGTCTGCTCCACGCCATCGTCGTACACCCGGAAATTGGGCTTGGTGAGCGCGTTGATCGGATTGCCGTCGCGGTCGGTCACCAGGACGTCGACATTGACCAGACTGGTGGTGGTGGAGACGGTGTAAATCTCTTTGGGATTTATCTTCTCGGGCTTCTTCTCGGCGGGCTGAGCCCCGGTTGAAGGTTGGGTCTTCTTGGGCACCAGGACTGTTTCGCCGGGCTGCGTCGCCGGGCCGTTGGGTGCGGGCGCGGCTTGCTGGTCTTGCGCAGGAGTCGGTTGCTGGTCCTGCGCCGGCGTTGCCATGCTCCTGGCCGTGCTGAGAGGGAATCCGAAAATCAGCACTACGATGCCCACCAGAATCCGGGAAGTCCGGTCGTTTCGGTAGCGTTTCATTCGCACTCTCCCGCAGGCCTCACCAGCCCATTAGATGACGTGTCGGCTCATGGGGTCAACTCGCAAATCGAACGGGTTCGCAGAGCCCGAGTTAGCAGGGGTACACCACTGGTTAACATCAAAAAATAGGTTTGACATTGAGTACCGGTCAGCCGATATACTTTAAGGTCTGGGCGGAGCCCGGGTGTGTGAGCGTCCCCTCCTCGCTCGGCGGCTACGAATATCAGTGCGGCGTCCGGAGTATTGCGCGACCGGACCCCGCCTCACGGAACTTCGCAAGTCTCTGCGCGCAGGGGGGCATGAACGTTTGATGGGCGCACACTGCATTTGTCTGCTGGAGCTCGATAGAAACTCCAACCGGCAAACTGACACTCGACCTTAGAACCGTACTGTTCGCTGAGGCTGCGGTGAAGCTGCGCGCTTCGGCGTGACTCTACATTAGGCTCTGTCCCTGACGGCTGCCGCGAGCAGCCAAGACGTTATACCAAGGAGAGCCTAATGAAAAAGCTATGTGTTCAGGTTTTGATTGCGGCACTCGTCGTGCTGGCAGGACTTTCACTTCGCCGCGGGGTTGCGGCGATTGGCGCGCCACAGCAGTGGGCATCGAGCACAATTGGCATCGGGTTTTCGCCTGCACCGCAAGCGCCGAATGCCCAATCCGCAGCGCATCCTGTCGCCGCGCCGTTGATTTCAAATGTGTTAGCCATCGGGACTTCGCCAGTTCCAACCCCGCAGCCAGGGCAACTGGCCATCGGAACTTCACCAGTTCCGACCCCGCAGCCAGGGCAACTGGCCATCGGAACTTCACCAGTTCCGACCCCGCAGCCAGGGCAACTGGCCATCGGGACCTCGCCAGTTCCAACGCCGCAGCCAGGGCAACTGGCCATCGGGACCTCGCCAGTTCCAACGCCGCAGCCAGGGCAGTTAGCAATGGCCATCGGGACTTCGCCAGTTCCAACCCCGCAGCCGGGTTTACAGGCGTCTCGGGCCTAGCGCCCGCGAAGACGGGCCCGCCACCTATAAGGCTCGACGGGCGCACGACATTAAAGTGGTAGGGCTCATACGGCCCTCGGCTGGGCGCGGCGTTCCCAGCAGTCCCCGAAGCGACCACTCAGGCGTCGGCAGCGTAAGGCGATGATGGCATTGGCGCCGCGCAGGCTTCAGTGCATGTCGGCACGCTTGAGCCCGGTCCCGACAGTCACCTTGCGAGGGTCTCCACCACCCCCGAAGACGTGCACAGACCTTGGGCGTGAATTTCGGGATAGCGCATGCGCTGCTGGTTGCGCTCGATGTAGAAGCACATTTTCGGGCCTCCTCACAGCGAGACGCCTGGCGCCGCAGTTCTTGGCGGAGGCAGCGCAACTGGCCGGCGTTCAATTCGTGGTGCCGCTGGCCGGCCCAGCGGCGCGCTCGCCGACACTTGGGAGAATCCTCTCAGGAAAGACCCGCGGCCGGGGCGTCACCCTGCCCCCGCCCTCCCGCCTTGAGCGTCGCAAAACTGGGGGCGGGCAGGTGCAATCGAGGCCTTGACGCGAACCAGCTGCCAGCGTAGTCTAAGTGGATAGCACGGAAACTGCTAGCCGGGGGGGGTTATGAATTTTGAGGTCGGCGATAAGGTTGTCTATCCCAACCAGGGCGTCGGCACGGTCGAGCAAATCTCCCACCGCAATTTAACCGGACAGCCTGAGCTGTTTTACATGCTCAAGCTCAATTCCAACGGCTTGCGCGTGATGGTCCCTACCACCAACGTTGCCACTCTGGGTCTGCGCCGGGTGGCGAAGCTGAGGGAAATCACGACCGTCTTTGATTACCTAAACACGGGCAGCATGAAGGCTCCGCATGATTGGAAAGACCGCTTCAAGGAGAATTCCGAGAAGATGCGGAGCGGCTCACTGCTGGAAGTGGCGGAGGTCTTCAAGACTCTACTCGTCTTGAGCCAGGCCAAGCCGCTCTCGTTCCGTGAGAAACGCATGTTCGACCGCGCTTGGGTGCTCCTGGTGGACGAGATTTCAATTGCCCGCAGTTGGAGCAAGGGCGAGGTCGAAGCGCAGTTGGTGAAGGCCTTGAGCAAGTCCAACCTGCGCCTGGCCCTGCCGAGCTGAGTCACTCGCCACCGGCCCAGCCAATCATCCCCCGGCCTCCCGTTCGCTCGGGACGGCCAGCCGGTGGTATCCGTTTCCCCGCCCCACTTACTTTCGCGCCGCGTTTCTCGGAGGCCGCCGTCAGCGCTCGCCGTTCTCGTTCGGAAAAGTCACAGTAAATGTGGAGCCCTTGCCCTGTGTGCTGCGGCATTCGATGAGCGCCCCCTGCGCCTGGGCTATAGCTTCCGCGATGGCAAGGCCCAGCCCGCCGCTGTGGGGCTCGGCGCCTCCGGCTCGCGGCGGGCGGTAAAAGCGCTTGAAGATCTGCGGCAGGTGCTCGGCAGCGATGCCGGCGCCTTCGTCCTCGAAACTCACGCGCAGCCGGCCGTCCAGCTTCGCCAGGCGCACGGTCACGCGAGTGCCCGGAGGCGAATACTTGATGGCGTTGTCCAGAAAGATCCGGAAGAGCTGGCGCAGGAAAACTTCGTCCCCCGAGTAGGCCACGTCGCGGACGAGTTGGCGCTGGAGCGTGATGTCCTTGGCCTGCGCACCGGTCGTCATCAAAGCGCAGCTCTCGTCGAGCACTTCGTCGAGATACAGGGGGTCGCGCGCCAGCCGAAGCTGTCCGGCGTCTGCCATGGAGAGCGTAAAGAGCCCCTCGACCATGCGGCTGAGGTGGGCGAGTTCATCTTCGAGCAGGCGAAGAGTCTGCTGATACGCCTCCGGACTTCGGAGCTCGGAAAGCGCCAGTTCCGTCTCGCCATGCAGGATGGCGAGCGGCGTACGCAGTTCGTGAGAAGCATCGGAAACAAAACGGCGGAGTTGCGCCAGCGCGGCCTCCACGCGCTCGGCCAGCCGATTGAATGTCTCGGCGAGGCGGCCGATCTCGTCCGCCGGCATGGTCACCGGGAGCGGCGACCAGAGCGCTTTGCCACCTCCTCCGCTGCTGAAGGTGACCCGCCCAGCCATTTCGGCGGCGCGCTCCGTCAGTTCGGCGAGCGGGCGCAGGCTTTTCCCCACATACCAGGCGGAAAGCGCGGCGGTCAGGATCAGGCTCAGAGGCAGTAGAACGAGAACGGTTCCGCGAAAGGCCTCCAGCACCTGATCGGCGTGTCGGCTGGGTATTGCCAAGACAAGGAGTTGAATGCCGCCGCCCCGCTGGAAAGGAAGCAGTACGACGCGGAGCCGTCCAAGCCCGGTGTGTTTCAGTGTGCGGTACTCCGTGACGCTCGGGTTCACCGGCCCCGGCCCCAGGTCCAGAGGCCCATTGGGCAGATTCTTCGAGCGTCGCAGCGCGCGGCCGCCGCTGTCGAGCACTTCGAAATACTGGTGCGGGATATTCAGATCATCCACATCCTGCTCGGTGGGATCGGAGGCGAGGTCGGCCGCCACCGGACCGGCTGTCTCCAGAATCTGGCGGTCCAGTTGAGCGCGCACCTCGTGGGCCAAGAGGGTGTAAAATCCAAGGCAGGAGGCCGCGAGCAGGAAACCGACCACGGCCGAAAACAGCAGCATCATCCGCGAGCGGAGCGAATGCGAGCGCTTCATGGTTCCCCGCCCAGACGGTAGCCCACTCCACGCACCGTGTGAATCAGTTTGGACGGGCGGTCCTGGTCAATCTTGTGGCGCAGGCGGTTGATGTAAACCTCCACAAGGTTGGTGCCGCTGTCGAAGTGGACGTCCCAGATGTGCTCGACAATTTCGCTGCGGGGAACTGTTTCCGGCGCGCGCAGCAGAAGCAGCTCGAGCAGGGCGAATTCTTTCGAGGTAAGCGGAATCACGGCCCCTCCCCGCTGCACCCGCCGCCGGTGCCGGTCCAATTCGAGGTCGGCGGAGCGCAGGGTGTCGGCGCTCTTCTGGAAACCGCGGCGCACCAGGGCCCGCACTCGTGCCAGGAATTCGGCCAGGACGAAGGGCTTAGTGAGGTAATCATCGGCGCCGGCGTCGAGTCCTTCCACCCGATGTTCCACCAGACCGCGCGCCGTAAGCATGAGGATCGGCGAGTTGATGCCGCGGCGGCGCAGATCACGGCAGACCTCGATGCCGTCGAGGTCAGGGAGGCGCAGATCGAGCACGACAACGTCGTAGACCGCCCCGCAGGCTAGTGCCAGGGCTTGCCCGCCGTCTTCGGCCACGTCCACGGCGTAGGCCTGCTCGCGCAGCGCACGGGCCACGAAGCTCGCCACCCTTCGCTCGTCCTCGACCAGCAGTATTCTCATCGGCACTTGCCTGCGCCCGTTGTGGGCTGGTGGCACCCGGCGATACGCTCTCGCCTCGCGCGGCTCGCTCAGCCTTTGCGAATCTCGGCAAGCACCCGGCGGCCAATTTCGCGCAGCGTCTCGAACACGCCCACTCCCTGCGAGGCCACCGCCTCGATCACCGCCTCATCCTTGCGCACCAGCAGCCGGCGAAGCTCATCGACGGGAAGGGCGGTTGCCAGATCCCGCTTGTTCAGTTGCAGTACGTAGGGCAAAGTGAGGAAGTTCTGGCGCTGGGCCTTGAGGTGCTCCAGCAGGCCTTCCAGCGTCTCCAGGTTGGCGTCGGTCCGTTCCTCTCGCGAGTCCGCCACCAGCACCACGCCATCCACGCCGCGCAGGATCAGGTTGCGGCTGGCGTCGTAGATCACCTGGCCCGGGACGGTATAGAGATGAAAGCGCACTTTGAAACCGCGGATTTCGCCGAGCTCCAGCGGCAGAAAATCGAAGAACAGCGTACGGTCAGATTCGGTGGCGAGGCAGATCATCTTGCCCCCGGCCGTGCCCTCGGCCTGCTCGAAGATCCACTTTAGATTTGTCGTCTTGCCGCTCTGGCCGGGGCCATAGTAAACGATCTTGCAATTGATCTCGCGCGAGGTATAGTTGACGAAGCTCACCGGCGCCCTTCTTTCCTCTCCATGCGGTGCGAAACACTGGCGCGGAGCACCGGCTGAGATAAAAAGCCCCGGCCTGCACAGTTAACCGTACTATTAACACAGCTCCCGGCGCTTGACAAATCTCAAGGCCGCAGCTCGGCGGCGCGAGCTGATCGCGCAACCCGCCCAGCGACGTGCCGCCCCACTTTGACTATAATGCCGAAGTGGGTGTTTGCGCGCCCGCGTAGGACTCCGAATGCTGCTGCGACGGCTATCCTGGATTCTGGCCACGGCCCTGCTGCTTCCCCCAAACCTGCCTGCGGCAGGCGTAGCAGGAAACGACAAGCTGCCGGCGACCTACACCATCCCTCTGCCTCCCAAGCCTGACTTCAGTGCCTTGAGCTGGCTGGTGGGCGATTGGGCTGGCCCCGCCACCGAGCTCGGCCGGGCAAAAAACGCCCCAGGGAACGTTCACCTGACTCTCTCTTATGCACTGGAGCAGCGGTACGTCCTGGTTCGGGAGGAAATCGCGTTGCCCGCGGGCAGTAGCGCCCCCGCCGTGCACGAAACCTGGATGGGTTTTTTGAGTTCTGACCCCTCCGGACCGGGATTTACGCTGCGATCTTTCTCGAGCACCGGCTTTATGACGCAGTACCACGTCAGCGTCACCGAGAGCCAGGTCCGCTTCGATCCCGAGGGCGGTGCGAATCCCCCGGCCGGGTGGCTCTTTCGGCGGATCATCTCGCGCCTCGCACCGGGGTACTACAGCGAGACCGTGGAGGTCGCGCCGCCCGGCGGAACCTTCTTTCAATACTACAGCGCTAAACTCACTCAAGTGATCGAGCCTTCGTCCTCACCGCAGGCCCCCGCGTCACCCAAGCCGTCAGGAACCCGGTGAATCAGGGCCTGGTCCTTTTTGCGCTCCGAGCCTTATGTTTGCCCGCCGCACGGAATGGCCGCTCGAACCGAACGCTCTCACCCGTGAGATCGCGCGCCGCCGCGAGCGCGGGCTTGCCATCGTCGATCTGACGGAGTCCAACCCCACGCGCTGCGGCTTCAGGTACGACTCCGGCGCCATCCTCCGGGCGCTCGCCCAGCCGGCGGCTTTGCTCTACGAGCCGGAGCCGCAGGGGCCAGTCGTCGCCCGCCGCGCGGTCTCCGCCTATTACGCCGAGCGTGGCGTCCACGTGGAGCCCGGGCAGATCTTCCTGACGGCGAGCACCAGCGACGCTTATTCCCACCTCTTCCGGCTGCTCGCCGACTCCCGCGACGCCGTGCTGGTGCCGCAGCCGAGCTACCCGCTCTTCGATTTTCTTGCCGGCCTGAGCGACCTGGAGATTGTCCCTTACCCGCTGGTGTACGACTCTGGGTGGCGGATCGATCTCGATGAGCTGGCCGTGCAGCTCGGCCGCGGCGAGCGCACGTCTCACCCCGCTCGCGCCCTCGTTGTAGTGCACCCGAACAATCCCACCGGATCATATGTGCGCGCGGATGAGAGGCGAGCGCTGTTTGAGCTTTGCCGCTGCCACCACCTGGCGCTGATCGCCGACGAGGTCTTCTCGGATTACGCTTTCGGAGCCGAGGCGGCGAGCGCCGATCGCGCGCCTACCCACGCCGGCCTCGACGCCTCTCTGACTTTCACCCTCAGCGGCCTTTCCAAAGTGTCCGCGCTGCCCCAGATGAAGCTCGCCTGGATCGTCGTCAGCGGTCCGGCGGCGGAGCGTCGTGCCGCGATCGATCGCCTTGAGATCGTCGCCGACACCTACTTGTCGGTTAGCGCGCCGGTGGCCGCGGCTCTCCCAGAGCTGATAGAGACGCGACGCGCCATTCAGCCCCAGATCGTCGACCGCCTGCAACGCAACCTCGCCGAACTCGATCGGCGGCTCATCTCCTGCGGCGGGCGGGCTCGGCGTCTGCAAATTGAAGGCGGCTGGTACGCCGTGGTGCAACTGGCTCCGGAGGGCGGCACCCCACTCGATGATGACTTCTTTGCCGTCGGGCTCGCGCGCGACGACGGCGTCGTTGTGCATCCCGGCCACTTTTACGGCTTCGCGACCAGCGGCTACGTGGTGCTGAGCCTGCTGCCGCCTCCGGAAATCTTCGCCGGGGGAATTGAGAAGCTCTTGGCGCGCGTCTCCCGCTGAGGGGGGAGAGCCGTTCTGAAACGCGTCAGCCATCCTTCGAATCGCGCTGGCGCAATCGGCCCCATTGCCTGCGCGGGGATCTTGAGAACCTTCGCCAGCCACTCCTGTTTCGCTCAGATCGCTGCGACGACGAAGTGGAATTCTTTGCACTGAGGGCGGCGGACCGACTAAACCTTGGAGTGCTGCACGCGGACAGAGGGCATGCCGTCGGGCTCCTCGATGATCTCAACGTCGTGGAAAATATTCGGGCCTTCTTTCTTCAGTACGCGCGCCACCTCGACGGCCAGCAGGCGAATTTCGGTGTCGGCGTGGGGACTACCGCGCAGCTCAAGAAAGTGCCGCCAGGCGCGTGAATTGCCGGTGACGAAGATCTTGGTTTCGCAGGCGTTGGGCAGAATGGAGCGCGCTGCCTGCCGCGCCCATTTGCGCCGGTCGCGAGGCGCCATTTCGGGCTGCTGCCGCTGCACATACTTGACGGTGGCCTCAGCCAGTTCAACGTAAGCCTGGCGGAGGGTCTCGATACTCGCCTGCCACTGGGCGCGCAGCGCGCCGTCCTGCTGGTAAAGCGGCGGCACCACGTAGCGCGCCTCGCTTTCGTCCACGTAGCGCTGCGAGAGCTGCGAGTATCCGAAGCCGGCGCGGTGACGTACGAGCTCGTGCGTCAGCGCGCGGCTCACGCCCGTGATCAACAGGTTCCAGACGGCGTGCTCAAGCACGCTGCCGTGCTTGGAGGCAAGGATGTTCTCGACATACTCCTGGTTGGACTTCCGGCCCTTGCCGAAGGACATGTAACACGTGCGGCCGGCAACCTCGGCCAGCACCTCGGCGGCGTCGCGCGTGTCGGTGGTGAACAGAAGGCCCTCGTCGCTCAGGAAGCGGGCGAGTTCCTCCTCCACCACGCTCTGGCGGCCGAGGAGATAGACTTTCGGCTGCGTGACGTAGGGATCAGACGGCTGCTCGTTGGCCAAGCTCACGTCCCGATGGTGTGAGAATGAAGGCGTGCAACACGACTCTTGCGCTCCGCCCGGCGGATTCCGGATGGGCGGGTGCACACGGGGGCCGCGCCTCAAGCGCCGGGAGCGGAGGGTTTGGCCTCGCCGGGCTCGGCCTTGGGCACCCGGGAGTACTTCCTCTGGAAGCGCTCCACGCGGCCGGCGCTGTCCACCAGCTTTTGCTTGCCGGTGAAAAACGGGTGGCAGCTCGAACAGATTTCAAGGTGCAGCAAATCGCCCTTGTAAGTCGACCGCGTCTTGAATGTGCTCCCACACGCACACACCACATTCACTTCGTGGTAGGCGGGGTGGATGTCCTTTTTCATGGATCTCCTTCGCGAAACTGCAATCTGCTATTTTAGCCGTTTGGGTGCGAACTTTCAACGCGCACCGTCGGGCGCCTTCCCTGCCGGCTGCCCGGCGCGAGAGGCGCGCAGTCTATTGGATGGGCCAACCGCCCGATCGGCTCGCCAGGCGCGAGCCAGCGGCCTCTCGCATCGTTCGTGGCCCTATGACCTCTGTTACCAGCTCCGCTCCGCCGGCCGCGCGTGCGCCCCTCTTCCCCTTGGGCCGGATCGTCCAGGTGTCGACCCTCGCCCTGGCCTTTCTCCTGCCGTCACTCACCTGGCTCGACACTGCCGGTGCGGCCCTCTTGGCGCTGCTCTTCAATCTGTTCATCCTGCCGCAGCTGGACGTCGACCGAAGCACTGACTTCCTCGCGCAAGACTCTACGGCGGCGGCAGCGCGTGAGCACGGCGGGACGGCCGGGCTCATCCTTTACCCGGTTTCGGTACTGCTCCTCATCCTGAGTTACCGTCGTCACCTCGACATCGTGGCGGCGGCGTGGGCGCTGATGGCCCTCGGAGACCCGGCCGCCGCTCTGGCGGGCCGCACGCTCGGCGAGCGGCGGCTGCCCTGGAACCAGCGCAAGACCTGGGCCGGCTCACTGGCGTTCGTGCTGGCGGGCGGCGCAGGCGCCTACACCCTCACGCGTTGGTTGAACCCCACCCTGCCCGCCGATAGGACGCTGCTCATTTCCGCGCTCGCAGCCCTGCTGGGCGCGGCGGTGGAAAGCGCGCCCATCGGCCTCGACGACAACCTTACCGTGCCGCTCGTTTGCGGCGGATTCCTTTACTGCGCGGGGCTCGTGGAGCGTTCCGCCTTCGACAGCAACTTTCCCTTCCTCCCTCGCCGCCTGCTTCTGGCGCTGGCGGTGAATCTGGCGTTCGCGCTGATGGCCCTCGGGCTCAAGGCGGCGAGCCGCTCAGGCGCTGCCCTGGGCTTTGCGCTCGGCGTGCTCGTCTACCTCGCCTGGGGCTGGAAGAGTTTTCTAGTGCTCTTTTGTTTCTTTCTGCTGGGCTCCGCGGCCACGCGCCTGGGCTACGCGCGCAAGGCGGAGCGCGGCGTGGCGGAGCGGAGCGGCGGAGCCCGAAGCTGGCGCGAAGCCCTGGCCAACGTAGCGCCGGGCGCATTCTTTGCAGCTCTGGCGATCACCACGCACCACGAGCGCGCCTTCCTCCTCGCCTTCGTGGCCGCGTTCGCCGAAGCCGCCGGCGACACGGTGTCGAGCGAGATCGGGCAATGGCTCTCGCCTCACGCGTACCTGATCACCACCCTGCGGCGTGTCGCCGCCGGAGAAGACGGCGCCCTCTCGGCGGCCGGAAGCGCGGCCGGACTCGCGGCTTCGGCGCTGGTGGCCGCGCTCGCGTTCGTCCTTGGCCTGGCGAGCCCGGGAGGTGCGGCGCTGGCCTTCGGCGCGGCGGCGGCCGGCAACCTGTTTGACAGCCTGCTGGGCGCCACCCTCGAGCGCCAGGGCCTGCTCACCAACGGCGCCGTGAACTTCGCGGGAACGTCGCTCGCCGGGGCGCTGGCGCTGGCAGTCGCTCTCCGCTAGAATCGGCTCCGGTGTTCGGGTATGCCTTTCTGCCTGGCCTTGTTGCTGGCTGCATCGTCCGCGGGCTCCATTCAAGTGCCGCGGGATTCCGGACTCTACTACCTGACGCCGCAGGGCCTGGTGCGCATCGAAGGCCGCGCCGTCACGGTGGAGCGCTCGCATCGCAAGGTTCCCTTCAGCGGCAAAATTCCCCTCGCCGGCGGCAATCCGGTGAGCGCGGAGATCCTCGGAGCGCACGCCGCCCGGCAGGTCACCTCAACTCCGGTGTTCTTCTATCGCACGCCCGCCGGCCAGGAATCCACCGGCGCGGGCGACCTGGTGCTGGTGAAACTGCGCTCGCGCAGCAAGCGGCGCGAGTTCACCATCAGCTCGGAACCGGGGTGGAACGCGAGCGCGGGCATCCCGCTGCGCGCTCAGGTGCTGTTCAATGCCCAGCGGGTGGAGAGCGGAGTGTTTCGGCTGGAGCCGGCCGACGACCTCGGTCCCGGCGAATACGGCCTCTACCTCTTCCGCGGCCGCGACCTGCCGGGCTTTCTCTACGACTTTTCCGTGCCGACCGGAGAAAAGCCGTGAGAGGCTACTTACCTAGGCTCGGAGCCGGCGGAAACAGCGCGCGGGCCTGGGTGCCCGACCGCTCTTTCTCGAGCAGATCCCGGTAAATCTTGCCCGCGATCTCGGGCGCGTGGGGACCGTAGGTCGACCCCTGCCCGCGCAGCAGAACCACGATCACCCGATTGGGCTTCTGGTCGCTCGAAAAGGAAGCAAACCAGCGCAGGTGAGTACCGTTTTCGCTGCACGTTCCTGTCTTGCCGGAAATCTGCTCGTCCGGGCTGAAGGCCAGCTTGCTGGTGCCGTAGAGCACCGAGGCCGCCATCCCCTGCTTTACCTCGGGCAGGTAGGGCGCCAGGCCGTCCAGGTGGCGGCGCACGCGGGGCTCAAAATCGGCCAACTCCTCAGGGCTGCGCGGATACTGCAGGTAAAACAGCGTGCCGCCGTTTGAGATGGCGGCCGCGATGGCAGCCAATTGCAGAGGCGTCATTTCGATATTCTGTCCGAAGCTCGTCAGCAGGCCCACTCCGCCTTCGCGGGGCGGCTCGGCAGGAAACACTCCCGGAGATTCGCCTGGGATGTCCAGACCGGCGCGCTCGCCCAGGCCGAACTCGCGGGCGTATCGCGTGACCCGGTCAAACCCGAGCATCTGGCCCAGTTTCGCGAAAAACTCGTTGCTCGACTCGGCCAGGGCCTGGGTCATGTTGATGCGCGAGGTGCCGTAGTAGTACGCGAACCGCCCCTCGGCGCGCAGGCGGGTCTCCGGCGTGATGATTCCTTCCTTGAGGGCGCCCGCGGCCACCACGGGCTTGAACGTGGAGCAGGGTGTGAAGGCCTCCTGCAGCGCCACCTTCTGATTCACGATCGACAGAATGCGGCCCGTGTTCGGGTCCAGCACCACGACGCTGCCGTTGAGTTTGCCGAGCGCGTCCAGGGCCACCTGGCGGACCACCGGGTCGTCGCCGGCTCCGTCGTCGCCGACCGAGGAATCGCCCAGCCAGCCCCAACCGCTCGGCCTCCGATGCCGGAGCCGGGCCGCGAGCGAGCGCCGCGTTTTGGGTATTTTGCGGTGTAACTGTGGGAGCCGCTTGGTGGTGGAGGTGGTGCTGGCGAGACTCCGCCGGGCACGCTTGGTGGGCGGGCCGGCGGGGTACGCCGCCGCTGCGGAGGGCGCGCTCAAGCCGGCGAGCAGCAAGCTCGCGGCAAGAGCAAAACCGAGGATAGTATTTTTCAAGGCGCCTGGTCCCCCTGGGTCATGATTCCGCGTCGGCCTTTCCGGCTCTGGCGCCTGCGCCGGCAGACCGAGTCAAGAGTGTGCGATCGCGAGCAATCGGAGACGCGCCGTTCAAACGCCCCCTCCGGGCCGCCGGCGCGAGCTTCGAGCCGATCCTATTTCTTTCCGCGTCCCGCCGCAGCCGCCGCCTCAACCGGAGGTTCGGCCGGAAGCGGGAGGTGCAAAGCCTTGCGAACTTCCCCCTCGAGCTTGCCGAAGGCGTCGGGATTATCGCGCAAAAACTGCCGGGCGTTTTCCCGGCCCTGCCCGATGCGCTCGCCGCCGAAGGAAAACCAGGCGCCGCTCTTCTCGACCAGATTCAGCACCACCGCCAGGTCAATAACGTCGCCTTCCTTCGAAATGCCTTCGCCGTACAGAATATCAAATTCCGCCTCCCGAAAGGGAGCGGCCATCTTATTCTTAACGATTTTCACTTTGGTCCGGTTGCCCACCACCCGGTCGCCGTCCTTGATGGACGCGATGCGGCGCACGTCCACCCGTACCGAGGAGTAAAACTTCAGCGCCCGGCCGCCGGTGGTGGTTTCGGGGTTCCCGAACATCACCCCGATTTTCTCCCGGATTTGATTGATGAAAATCAGGGACGTTTTCGACTTGGCAACGTAGGCCGTGAGCTTGCGCAGCGCCTGCGACATCAGGCGCGCTTGCAGGCCGGGGAGCGAGTCGCCCATCTCACCGTCGAGCTCGGCCTTGGGGACGAGTGCGGCCACCGAGTCCACCACCAGCACGTCGATGGAGTTGGAGCGCACCAGGGCTTCGGCGATCTCGAGCGCCTGCTCGCCGTAGTCCGGCTGGGAGACCAGCAGGTTGTCCACGTCCACGCCCAGCTTCTTGGCGTAACCGGCGTCCAGAGCGTGCTCGGCGTCGATGAAGGCCGCCATGCCGCCCCGTTTCTGGGCCTCGGCCACCACGTGGAGGGCCAGGGTGGTCTTACCGCTCGATTCGGGCCCGAAAATCTCGAGCACCCTGCCCCGCGGCATGCCGCCCACGCCCAGAGCGGCGTCGAAAGAGAGCGACCCGGTGGGGATCACGTCCACCGGCACCAGGGCGTCCTTGGTGCCGAGCCGCATGATCGACCCCTTGCCGAACTGTTTCTCGATCTGGGTCAGGGCGAGCTCAATCGCCTTGCCGCGATCCAAACGCTCTTCAGGCATTACGCGTCCTCACTGTATTCCATCGGCAAGCGCCGCTCATTTCCTGTGGCTCAAACACTTCCGCATTATAAACCCCATGGCAAGGCCCCAGTGGGAATCCGTGACTATCCCTGCCCTTTGAACCGCCCACGGCGCACCCAATCAACCGGAGCGAGCCACGATGAACCTGGATGAGACGGCCCGCTCCTGTCCGCGCGTTCACTGTTTCTAAGTGCTTTTGAATCAGCGTAGCGTGCGCGCGAACGAATGAAAACGGCACATCCCACCCTAAACCTTTACCCATCAGTTGCTTAACCCCTGTAATTTGTTTTGCGAAAATCTGCGTATCTTATTCAAATCAAAACACATACGCAGTCCAATTCGTTTTGCGTAAAACTGGAGCCGCGAACGAATGAAACCCGCACATCCCAGCTTAAGCCCTTTTTTTTCAATCGCTTGACCCCGATAATTCGTTTTCCTAAAATTGACGCATCTTGTTGGAAACAATAGAGATGCCGCGTCCAATTCGTTTTCGCGCCAACTTCCGGCCCAAACCCCTCCCGGAGCCTCCTGGGGCACTACGAAGAACTCGCTTGCCGCTGCGGCTCGGTGCCTGGGTCGAGGTGGGTGTCCTGGGCTGGTCCACATTGAAACATTAACCTTATCACCAATACTACGCCGCTGTCAAGCGAAAATTAGCCCCGCATCATGCCACCCAAAAGTCGGCTCCCGGTGCCACGGAGACGGGCGGCGTCTCGGCGGGCGCCGGCGGGACGAGACGGCCTGCCCGCGTAGCGTTGCGGGCTAACCGCCGCGCGATTGCGGCTCGACCTCTCGGCACTCGTGAGGGCTGCCAAAAGTCGGGTTATAATTGCGCTCATGGACGTCGAAAAGACCATGCAATTCATCCTCGATACGCAGGCGCGCCTCGAGGCGGCGGCCGCCGGGCACGACGAGCGGCTGGCCCGCTTGGAGGCAGTAGCGGGACAGCACGACGAGCGCTTGGCGCAGGTTACGGACTTGGTGGGCCGCCTGGCCCCGGCTGAACTCCGGCTGGTTGAGCGAATGGACCAGCTCACCGAGCGTGTTGACCGGCTCGGCGAGTCGCAGGCCCAGACCGGCGAGCGCCTGAACGCATTGATCGACGTTGTGGATAAACTCGTCCGACGTAACGGGGCTCATCCGTAAAGGTCCGGCCGCGAGCGCCGTCGTGCAACCCATCCCCTGGTCCGCGAAGGATACAAGAGCCCTAATACCTTACGCCTTGCCAGCAGACCTGTGCTCCCCTAATCGCCTCCACGGCTTTGCCGACAGAGCCGTCTGACTCGGCGGTGACCGCTCCCGGAGATCCCGGCCGGCTCTTGCCCTACTTTTTCTTCTTGGGCGCTCTGAACCCGGTTTGCACGCCGCTTTGCAGGATCTGCAACATAGCGCGTGCGCCCTCGGCATATTGCCCTCTAGGATCAAGCTGAAGGTAGGTCTCAAGCGCCTCAACGGTTCCCGGGACAGGAATAATTTTGTTGTCGGGGGGCGGGCCCATGGTGGCTTTGGCCATCAACGACTGCCCTTCTAGGAAGAAGGCATTGGCATTGTTGGGGTCGAGCTCGGTGGCCTTCTTGAAGGCGGCCGCAGCCTCGTCCATCAGGCCTTGATTGGACGCCGTGGCGCCGATGTTGTAGTAGCAGGGTGAGCGGCCGGCAGACTCGATGTGGACCGATTTTTCACACTCCGCCAGCGCCTCAGGGAATTTCCCCGCGCCGGCAAACGCAAATGCGAGGCCGTTGTGTGCATCCGCGTTATCGGGATTGAGGGCCAGCAACCTCTGGTAACTTGAGGCGGCTTGATCGTTGTTTTTGGCCAGCAGGTAGCAATAGGCCTCGTGGGTCAGTACAACCGTGAGGTTGTGTCCTGTGGCCGAGTGCTCTGCCGTCTGGAATAGCGCCGCCGCCTCGGCGTACTTCTTCTGATTCTCGAGGGCCACCGCCTGGTCGAACGCTTGTTTCGTCAGGTTGTAGCTCTGATCCACCTCGCTCTGTTGCGCTTCCTGCCGCGGCGCGGCTGCCGGTTTGCTCACCTGCTGCGCTGCGGCCGCTGGATAGGTCACCTGCTGCGCTGCGGCGTTCGCAATGTCGAAGCTCCGTCCGCCAGGATGCGGGTGCGCGCTAAATACGAAGTCGCCGTCCTCGTGGCCGGAATTGCGGATCATGCTGTATTGCGGCACTTGCTCGGAGCGTCCGGCCACGCGGGGCTGAACGAAGCGGTTAAAGAGGTCGGTGGCGGTAAAAGCGTCCTCATCCATCTGAGCAAGCCCCAGGAGCAGGGCGCTGGCGAATACGGAGTGCCCCGGCGCGCCGCCGTCGGCCACCGGCTCGTTCCCGCCGCTCGACATCAGGTTGCGGGACCTGGCCTGCAGCATCCGCTGAAGATAGCGGCCGCGCTCGCGCGGCGTAATGTCGGTGTTGACGTCCCGGTTGAGGCCGCCCGAGTAGCAACTGTCGGAAATCACGAGAACGTGCCGGGCCGGGATGGCGCGCGCGTCGCTGGTGATGTCGTCGGCGATGATCCAGTCGGTGTTGTTGTCGGCCTTGGCCTCGACCGGGAGCCAATAGGCCTTGTCGGTCTCCTTGTCATAGTTACCGTGACCCGCGTAATAAATCAGCAGATTGGCTTGGTCGGGCAACGTCCGGCGGTACTCGTTGAGCGCACCCAGGATCTGTTCGCGGGTGGCGTTCTTCAGAACCTGAATCTCGAATCCGTAGCGGCGGTGCAGCAGCGCGGCCACGGCATCGGCATCGTTCACGGCGGTCTTGAGCTGGGGCAGGTAGCGATAGCTGTCGTTACCGATCACCAGTGCGTAGTAGGGACCGTACTGGGCGGGCCCCGTCGTGGCCTGCGAGGCAACGGCCTCCATTCCTCGTGTCGAGCTGGCGGTTTGAGCAGACGTTGAAGGGGCGGCCGTGAGGACTACAGCCAGCAGGAAGGGCGTCGCGAGTATCCACCGCATTTTATGCTTCCCCATTCGGGCATCGCCTGGGCGCCACGTTTCGAGGAAGATAGCACACTCCGCGGCCGCGAGCGAGGGCAATGAGGGGATTGACCCGCTCGGGGTGCACCGGCGAGGGGTGGGAGGCCGCGATCATTCATGGCGCAGCGCCACCAGCGGGTCCACGCGAGCCGCGCGCCGGGCGGGGATATAGCTCGCCAGCAACGCTGAGATGCCGAGAACGGCCGCGACCGCCGCCAGCGTGGGCGCGTCCCACGGGCGCACGCCAAACAGCAGCTTGGTGATCAGCGTCGCGGCGCCCACCGAGGCCGCGAGACCGATCCCAAGCCCCAGGGCCGCGAGCCGGCCTGCCTCTTTCAGGATCATCCCGTAGACGGCGCCGCGCTCGGCGCCGAGCGCCATGCGCACTCCAATCTCGCGGGTCCTGCGGCTCACCGAGTAAGCGATCACGCCGTAGAGCCCCACTACACCGAGGAGTAGCGCCACCGCGGCGAACCCACCAACCAGCCACGCTGAGGAACGGTGCATATAGGCTTCAGGCGAGTTGTCGATGCGTTCGGCCATGGTGGCCTCGCCGAGCGTGCCGAGGTTGGGATCGATCTTGTGGATGACGGCGTCGAGCGTGGGAAGGAGCGACTGCGGCGGCTGCGACGTCCGCGCGACAACGGAAAAGTAGGTGTCCGGATCCTGGTTGAAGGGAAGATACTCGGTGGGCCAGATGTCCGAATCGAGCGAGCCTTCGCGGACATCGTCGACCACTCCCACAATTTCCTTGATCGATTTGGGAGTAAGGTCGGTGTCGCCAATGCTTTGGCCAACCGGGTCCTCGCCGGGGAAGTACTTCCGGGCGAGCGTCTGGTTGATGATCGCCACGTTGGGCTTCGAGGAGTCGTCCGCATCGGTAAAATAGCGGCCGCGGAGCAGTTTGGCCTGGAGGGTGGTGAAGTAGGCGGGGCTGATATCCCGCGTGTTCACTTCGTTGTGTTCGCCGTGGTACGGCCGCCCCACGATCCGGATCCAATCGGTGTTGCCGTTGAAGCTCACGGGTAATTGCATCGCAAGGGCGCTCGACTTCACACCGGGGAGGGCGGAGACGCGACGGAGGATCTCTCGTCCCACCGCAGCCTGGGCTTCCGGTTTTTCGAACCCCAATTGCGGGAGCGCCACGTCGACGGTGGCGAGATGATCGGGCTGGAACCCCACGTCCACGCGGAGGAGGCGATAGAGGCTCTTGCCGAGCAACCCGGCGCCCACCAGCAGCACCATCGCGATGGCCAGCTCCACTACCACCAGATTGGAGGCGAAGCGCCGCCATACCGTACCGGCGGAACCGCGGCTGCCCTCCGCCAGGCCGGCCCGCAGCTCCGGTAAAGACAGTCGCAGCGTAGGTGTGAGGGCAAATAGAGCTGCCACCAGCAGCAAGACCATAACTGCGAAGGCCACCGTACGAAAGCTCAAATCCACCCCCTGCATGAAGGGCACGTAGGGCAGGACGTTGGCGGGAATCAGACTGGTGATGAGTTGCATCACCCAGCGGGAACTCACCAGTCCCAACGAACTCGCGATGAACGCCAGCACCAGCCCCTCGGTGGCAAATTGACGCAGCAGCCTCGCGGAGGACGCACCGAGCGCCCCGCGGACAGCGATCTCACGTTTGCGGCTCTCCGAGCGCGCCAACAACAGACTCGTGACGTTGACGCAGGCAATCAACAGCAGCAAGCCGGCACCGGCGAGAAGCATCAGCAGGATGGGGCGTACCTGTCCAACCACCACTTCGGAGAGCGGCTGCACGCTCGCACCCTGCCCGCGGTTGGAGTCGGGATACTGGCGCTCCAACTGCTGGGCGATCGACGTCATCTCAGCCAGCGCCGTCTTTACGGAGACGCCATCTTTGAGCCGCGCCACGCCGTAGAGGTTGTGGCAGCTTCGCCTCTTTTCGCAGGAGCCCGTCCCACGAAGCGTGGTCCAAAAATCCGACCGTCCACGCAGAGCAAATTGGAAGCTGTTCGGAAGCACGCCCACGATCGTGTAGGGAATGCCGCTGAGTATGGCCGTCCGACCCACCACGTCCGGCTTTCCGCCAAAGAACTCCTGCCAGGCGGGGTAGCTCAGAATGGCGGTCGGTGGCGCGCCAGGCCGAACCTCGCCGGCGTAGAAATCGCGCCCCAGCACCGGAGTAACGCCGAGGGTGCGAAAGAAGCCGTCGCTCACCCGTGTGCCCGACACCGGCTTCGAGCCGGCAGGGCTTTCCAGGAGGTAACCGGTTCCGTTCCACACGTCCAGGGAGCTGAAGACGTGGTTGAGCCTGTTCCAATCGACATAGTCCAAATACGACAGGTTGCTGCGCGGGAAGACGGCGGCGCTCTCGTTCACGTCCACGATGCGGCCGGGGTCACGGTAGGGCAAGGGCTTGAGGAGCGCGCTGTCTACAAAGGCGAAGATCGCCGCACTGGCGCAGATTCCGAGGGCTAGCACGAGCACGGCGACGGCGGTGAAGCCGGGATTCCTGCCCAGCATGCGGAGCGCGTAGCGAACGTCCTGGGCCAGGGTTTCGAGCCAGGGCAGGCCCCACGCCTCTCGTTGGCTCTCACGCAGTTGGGTAACGCCGCCCAGGCGCAGGCGCGCCTCGCGGCGGGCCTCTTCGGGCGGCAGTCCGCGGCGGATGTTTTCCGCAGTCAGCAGTGACAGGTGGGCGGCAAGCTCCTGCCGGAAGTCTTCATCGAGACGGCGACGCGTAAACAATCCACGAATTCGGGAACCCAGGACCCTCAGCGCGCCGAACATAGGTCTTACCTCCGCTCCGGGTATTGCAGCATGCCAACCCAACCGCCTGAGATTCGTTGTCTACGCCGCATCACTCCACCCGCAAGGCAGCCAGCGGGTCAATCTTCATCACACGGCGGGCCGGGACCAAGATTGCGGCGAGCGAAGCCAGCACCAGTAGACCCGCGACAGTGGCAAACGTGGCAGGGTCGTGCGGGCGCACACCAAAGAGGAGGCTTTCGAGCCCTCGCGCCAGCCACCAAGCGCCGAGCAAGCCGCCGCCAACACCCGCGAGCACGCGCGGCATCGCCTGCCGCAACAGCATCCCGCAGAGCTGCAGCGGTGAAGCGCCGAGCGTGGACCGGATGCCGAACTCAGGCGTCCGTTGCGCCACCGTATAGGCCAACAACCCGTAGACCCCAACCACTGCGAGGAGTAATGCAAGGCCCGACACCGCGCCGCTGACCCAAGTCGTGAAGCGGGGCAGCAAAGTCGAGCGCGAGAGCCATTCCTCGAGCGTCCCGATCTCAGCCACGGGCTGATTTTTGTCGACGCCGCGGATCGCGCGGCGGAGGACGGGCACAGAATCCATCGGCTCGCCCGCCGTTCGCACGATCAGCGTCGTCCAGGCAAGCCAGTCCTGCGTCTTCTGCGCATAAGGGATGTAGACCACAGGACCTTCGTCGGCTTTGAGTCCCATGTGTTTGACGTCAGGGATCACTCCAACGACCTCCATCCAGCGCTGATCGTCTTTGAGGCACAACGTTCGCCCCACCGGATTGGAGCCGGGCCAGTAGCGGCGAGCCATCGCTTCATTGACAATCGCCACCGGCGGGCTGCCGGCACGATCTGCGGTGGTGAAGTCGCGGCCCTGGCGCAGGGGAATGCCGGCGGCCTGCCGGTAGCCCGCGCTGATCAGGCGAAGTCCGGCCTGGATGGGGGCTTCGGATGGACTGCGGATGAGGCCCTTCACCACAAACTCGAAGGTCGGGTTATTGCCTCGAAGCGGCGTATCGCTGATCTCGCCGGCGGCTGCGACGCCCGGCAGGGTCTGCGTGCGCTCCAGAATCTGCTGGAAGAAACTGATCTGCGCTGCGTTGGTCGGATACTTGGAATGCGGTAGGGTGAGCTGCATGGTCAGCACGTGGTCCGTGCGCAATCCGGGAGCTGTAGAGAGCAGCCGGGCCAGGCTCTTGCCCAGCAGACCGGTGCCCACCAACAGAACGCACGCCAGCGCGATCTCGATCGCCACCAGCAGGCCGCGTTTGCGCTCGAGGGCGCGTGGCGTGCCGCGGGCGCCGGAAGCGATGAGTCCCCAGAGGTTGGCGCGCGAGGCCTGCAGAGCCGGCGCCGAGCCGGAAATCAGAGCGGTAACGGACGTGGCCGCAAGTGCGAACAAGGCGACCGGAGCGCTCAGGCGAATGTCATCGGCACGCGGGATGAGGCCGTCGCCGAACGCTCTCACCAACTCGATTCCCAGGGCCGCCAGCGCAACCCCTGCGCCGCCACCCAGCGCTGCCAGCACCGTGCTCTCCACGATCAGTTGCCGGAGAATCCGCATCCGGCCCGCTCCGAGAGCCGCTCGCAGGCCGATCTCGCGGCTCCGGGAGGCGGCCTTCGCGAGCAACAGGTTGGCGAGATTGGCGCAAGTGATCAGAAGCAGCAGCAGGCCGCCGGCCTGCAGCGTCAACAGAATTGGACGGGTCTTCCCCACCAGTTCCTCCTGCAGCGGCACAAGGGACGCGCTCCATCCCCTGTTGGTCGCCGGGTAGGCCGTCGCCAGCCGGCGCGAGATGAGGCCCATTTCGGTCGTCGCCTCCTGCCGGGTGACGTTCGTCCCGAGCCGGCCAATGACGGCGAGCCACCTCCCCTCGCGGTTCGAGCGATTCTGGGCGCTCAACGAGAGCGGCACCCACGCGTCCGTCTCAGGCGAGGGGAAGGTAAAGCCGGAGGGCATCACTCCAATCACGGTCGCTGGCGAGCCGTTGAGCGTCAACTCACGCCCGACGATTTGCGGCGATTCGCCGAGTGTCCGCCACAGATGGTGGCTGATCACGACCACGGAGGCGCTCCCCTCCTGATCCTCCCCCGGCGCGAAGGTGCGGCCGATTTGCGCGTTGACGCCGAGCGTGGAGAACAGGTTCGTCGTGACGAGTTGCGTTTCGAGACGGCGGGGCTCGTCGATGTTTGTCAGGTTCATCGGCCAGTTTGCGTGGGCTGATAACGATTCGAAGGCGCGAGACTGCGTTTGCCAGTCGTAGAAATCCGCAGCCGACACGTGCATGGGTTCGGAGCCGCGCGGCGCCCACAGGGACCACACAGCGAACAACCGGTCAGACTGCGGGTATGGGAGGGAACGTAAGAGGACGTTGTACACGGTGCTGAAGATGATGGTGTTGGCTCCGATTCCCAGGGCCAGCGTGAGTGCGGCGACGGCCGTGAAGCCGGGGTTCTTGCGCAGCATGCGGAGCGCGTAGCGGATGTCTTGGAAAAGGGTTTCGAGCATCGGTAGGCCCCACGCTTCGCGTTGGGTCTCACGCAGTTGGGTGACGCCGCCCAGGCGCACCCGAGCCGCGCGCCGGGCTTCTTCCAGCGGCAGTCCCCGGCGGATGTTCTCCTCGGTCAGCAGCGCGAAGTGGGATTGAAGCTCCTGACGGAAGTCTTCATCGAGTCGCCGGCGCATCACCAAGCCACGAATTCGAGAACCCAGAACTCTCAACCTGCCGAACATCGTCCTCACCTCCGCTCCGCAAGTTGCAGCACCCGGCCCATCACGCCGGCGATGCGTTCCCAATTCTCGGCTTCGGCGGCGAGCTGTTTCCGGCCGCTCTTGGTGATGGAATAGAACTTCGCTTTGCGGTTGTTATCGGAGGCGCCCCAGGCCGCCGAAATCCAGCCTCTTTGCAGCAGGCGCACCAGCGACGCATAAATCGTGCCCTGGTTAACGCGAAGAACTTCCTCGCTGATCTGCTCGATACGGCGGGCGATGCCGTAGCCGTGCAGCGGCCCCATGGCCTCGAGGGTTTTGAGCACCATTAAATCGAGAGTGCCTTGCAGGATCTCCGACTTATCGTTCGCCATCCGTCCTCCTGTGGCTTGCACACAGGAGTATGCCCGCGCTCCTGTGGCATGTCAACAGGAAAATGGCGACCGGCTCCCGGGAGGCCGGGATTCCCGCGGAAAGGACAGAGCGGGCCGGAGGTTCATTTTTCTCTTGCGCGCCTCACAGAACCCTGTATGCTTCGAATTGCGAGTACGCTCGGGATCGCGGGGAGAGCGCGCTCAGCTGCGGAGGTGTGAGAGACTAAAAATTGAGCACGCTGTCGCTTCCTGCCCAGCTTCAATCCCAATCCCTGCCTAAAGTAAGAAAAAGCATCGCCCGGCTGACACTCTGGCCGCTGGTGGCCGCCACGTTTTTCATGGTGTCGGGCGGCACCTACGGCACCGAGGACATCGTGCACGGCGCCGGCTACGGCCTCGCCATTTTAATTCTGCTCTTGACGCCGCTTTTCTGGAGCCTGCCGACGGCTTTTATGATCGGGGAACTTGCGAGCGCGCTTCCGGCCGAGGGCGGGTATTACGCCTGGGTGCGGCGCGGACTGGGAAATTTCTGGGGCTTTCAGGAAGCGTGGCTCTCGCTGGTGGCGAGCATTTTTGATATGGCGATTTACCCCACGCTCTTCGTGGCCTACCTGACCCGCCTGGTGCCGTGGTTCGCGGACGGTCACCGCGGCGAACTGGTGGCGCTCGGGGTGGTGGTGGCATGCGCGGCGCTGAACATCGCCGGCATCCGGGTGGTGGGCATCACTTCGCTCTGGTTGTTTTTTCTGCTGTCGGCACCGTTCGCGCTGATTGTGCTCCTCGCCCCATTCAAAATGGGAGCCCTTACCCACGCCCACGCCGCTCCCGTGACTTCGACGGTGGGGCTGCTGGGTGGCACGCTGATCGCGCTGTGGAACTACATGGGCTGGGACAACGCCTCCACCATCGCGCTCGAGGTGGAACGCCCGCAGCGCACCTACCCGCGGGCCATGGTGGCGGCGGTCATCCTGGTTTCCCTCACCTATGTCCTGCCCGTGCTGGCGGTGAAGGTGACGGGCCTTCCGGCCTCGGCCTTCGAAACCGGCTCGTGGGCCGACCTTGCCGGTCTGTTGGCGGGCCGGTGGCTGCGCGTAGCGCTGGTGCTGGGCGGCATGATGAGCGGCTTTGGAATGTTCAACGCGCTGGTGATGAGCTACTCCCGCCTGCCGCTGGCCATGGCGCAGGACGGCATGCTGCCGCGCGTCTTCGCCCGCGTCCACCCCAAGACGCGTGCGCCCTGGGTGGCGATTCTGGTGTGCGCCACCGGCTGGGCCCTCTGCCTGGGCCTCGGCTTCGAGCGCCTGGTGACGCTCGACATCATGCTGTACGGCGGGAGCCTGGCGCTCGAGTTCATCACCCTGGTGGTGCTGCGCATCCGTGAGCCGCAACTGCGGCGCCCCTTCCGGGTGCCGGGAGGGCTCGCGGGCGCCATCCTCGCCGGCGCGTTTCCCATCGCGCTCCTCACGCTGGCGGTCATTCACAGCGGGCACGAGACCGTGCTGGGCTTGAACGGCCTGGTGTTCGGCGCGCTCGTGATTCTGGCAGGTTTTATGGTGTATTGGGCGACCTCGTCCGTGTGGCGCCCCAAGCCGCTTCCCCTGATCCCCGAAAGCGCGGTCGAGGCCGCGGCAGAGTAACCTCCAACGCCCCGCAACGACGCCGGCCGCGCCCCAAGTCCCGCCTGCGACGATGACCTTCCCCTCTTCTTCTCGCTGACGGCGCGCCGCAGCTCATTCTTGCCGCTTGGCGCTGCCGGCCAAATAAATGGAACCTTAAAGCGCTCTTCCTTGA
>DATJAQ010000387.1:0-19292 GCA_035516075.1 Terriglobia bacterium
GCACGAAGCACACGCCCGGCCCCTTCCTCCTTTGTCCTGACTCCTGTCTTCTGTCTCCTATTTGGGTTTCTTGTAGAACGGCAGCGGCACCACCTGGGCGGGCGCGCGCCGGCCGCGAATCTCAATTTCGATCGCCTGGCCCGCCTCCATCGCGCGGCCCGGCGGAACGTAGGCCATGCCGATGTTCTTCTTCAGAAACGGCGCTGGGGAGCCGCTGGTAACGGCGCCGATTTTTTCGTCTCCCGCCCACACCGGATATCCGTCCCGGGCGATGTCGCGGCCCGTCATTTCCAGGCCGATGAGCCTCTTTCGCGTTCCTTGCTCTTTCTGCCGGCGGAGGACGTCGCGCCCGAGAAACTCGTCTTTATCGAGCTTGGAAATCCAGCCGAGGCCCGCCTCCAGCAGCGTGCTGTCCTCGTCGAGCTCGTGCCCGTAGAGCGGGTAAGAGGCCTCCAGGCGCAGCGTATTGCGCGCGCCCAGCCCCACCGGGATCAGGCCCTCGGGCTTGCCCGCCTCCATCAGTGCGCCCCAGACGCGTTCAGATTCAGGGGGCGCAAAATAAAACTCGAACCCGTCTTCGCCCGTGTAGCCGGTTCGGGCCAGCAGCCCCGGCACGCCGGCGCAGGTTGCGCGCATGAACCAGTAATATTTAAGACTTGCCAGGTCTGTTGCGGTCACTTTAGCCAGGATCGTAGCGGCCCGCGGCCCTTGGAGCGCCAGTTGGGTGTAATCGGCAGAAACGTTTCGCACCTCGGCGTCGAAGGAATTGTTCTGGTTGATCCAAGCGAAGTCTTTATCGGTGTTGGCGGCGTTGACGCAAAGGAAAAAGTGGCGGTCCCCGAAGCGATGCACCAGGCAGTCGTCCACCGCGCAGCCGCTCGGGTACATCAGGGCCGAGTACTGCACCTGGTTCAGTTTCAGGCGGGCCGCGTCGTTCGACGTGACGTGCTGCACCAGCCCGAGCGCGCCGGGGCCGCGAATCTCGATCTCGCCCATGTGGCTGACGTCGAACAGCCCGGCGCGGTTGCGAACCGCGAGGTGCTCGTCCACAATGCCGGAATACTCCACCGGCATATCCCACCCGGCGTATTCCACCATCCGGGCGCCGAGGGCGCGATGCACCGCGTTGAGCGCCGTCCGCTTGGGCGCCGCACCTGTTGCGGTTGTCAAAAGGAGCTCCGAAAAACGGCCCTGCCGCTCTTAAGTAAGCAAGCTAGCACACGGCCAAACAGGGGTCAAGGCAAGCGGTGACGGCGCGATGGTTGAGTTTGGGTCTTCTGCCGGCAGTTTGCGCGGAGGCGAGTTGGCACCCGCGCGGAGGGGCAGGCCTTGCGCTTTCCCCCATTCCGTTGCGTGATCTGCGGGGCGCCCACAAGGGGGCCATTACACGGCGACGATCGCCGCGGCCTGCGAGCCTCGCGAGCTACTGCTTCACCCGAAACGGCTTGTTGCTCGAAAGCGTGCCGCCCGGCGTGGTCACCTCCACCCGGCCGCTGGTGGCGCCCGCCGGCACCGTAGTGGTGATCAGCGAGCTCGAGATCACTCTGAACGTGGCAGCCGCGCCATTGAACGTCACGCTGGTGGCGCCGGTGAGATTGGTGCCCAGAATCCTGACCGGAGTGCCCACTTTGCCGGCGGTCGGCTGCTCGGCTACAAAGGGGTGCAGTCCTACCGCCAGGCTGAAAACGGTGCCGCAGCCGCTCGGGCAGTCCGTCGAGCCGCCGAAGCCAGTCGTGCCGTAAAAGGTGCCGTTCGTATCTTGAATCAGCGCACTGGGGCCCGCCCCATCCTCGCAATCCTGCTGGCTGCAAAAGCTGTATAGCGTGCTCAGCGCTCCGCTAGTGGTGACCTTGAAAAGTGTGCCTGCGTTGCCACCCATCCCACCGCCCTGCGACGTCGTTCCGTAAATGTTCCCGTCAGTTCCCTGAATCAGGGCCGTTTCGGGTGAAGAGCCGTCAGCGCAATTGGTTTGCGAGCAGAAGCTGTAGAGCGTGGTGAGAGTGCCAGCCGGGGTCATCTTGAAAACGGTCCCGCCTCCGTTCGCCCCGCCTTCCCAGGTGGTTCCGTAGAAGTTTCCGTCGAGTCCCTCTACGAGTCCGCCCACAGGATTGCCTCCGTCCAGGCACCCACCGAGCTGAGCGCAGAATCGATACATAACGGAATACTGGCCTGCCGGGGTGATCTTGAAGATCGTCCCGCAACCAGAACCGAAGCAGCCGCCGACTCCTCCCCAGGCCGCTGTCCCGTAGAAGGCACCGTCCGTGCCTTGGACAAGCGCTGACCAGGTCAAGAAGCCATCGGCGCAATTGGTCTGGGAGCAGAAGTTATAGAGTGTACTTAGGGCGCCGCCAGGTGTGATCTTAAAGGCAGTGCCGCAGCCGCCTTGGCTAACGCAGTTGGCCCCGCCTGCGGTCGTGGTTCCGTAGAAGTTGCCGTCCAGGCCCGCGAGCACTGCCGACTGCGGGGTGCTGCCGTCCGCGCAACCGGATTGGGAGCAAAAACTGTAAAGCGGCGCCAGGCTCCCTGCGGGCGTTACGGTGAAAACGGTCCCGGCTTTGTAAGCTCCGCCGTAGACTGCGGCACCATAGAGGGTCCCGTTGCCGGCCTGGACTAGCGCCGAACTTTCGAAGCCGTCCGCCGTCAGAAAACCATTCAATACGGTCAGATGGCCGCCAGGCGTGATTTCGAAGACCGTGCCGCCCTCTTCGCCGCCGCCCTCGGTCGTTGTCGCGTACAACATGCCGTTGTTGCCCTGCACGAGCGCCGCTCCGGGGTAGTAACCGTCAGCACCGCCGGTGAAGCTGTAAAGCGTCTTGAACGTTTGCGCCGGCAACGCAAACGCCGCCGCCACCGAAAAAATCAGGGCCGCGCATGCGCGCGCCAGCCAGCTTGTGTGCACGCGATGTGCCGTGTGTGACTGCCGTCCGCTAAACCTGTCCTGATCGGAGCCGTTTTCATTCACCTCAACCTCCCCCGTGATTCAAAAACTACGATCATTCGCCGGTTCAATTTCACACTCGTCTCTAGCGCCCCGAGGGCCGCCCCGGAGCGCGAAATTTACGAGCTACTGCTTCACCCGAAACGGCTTGTTGCTCGAAAGCGTGCCGCCCGGGGTGGTCACCTCCATCCGGCCGCTGGTGGCGCCCGTGGGTACGGTGGTGGTGATCAACGAAGGCGAGATCACCTTGAAAGTAGCCGCCGTGCCGTTGAATGTCACGCTGGTGGCGCCGGTGAGATTGGTTCCCAAGATCCTGACTGGCGCGCCCACTTTGCCGACGGTCGGCTGCTCCATCACGAACGCGCCGAGGCCTACAGACAGGCTGAAGAGCGCTCCGCAGCCCTGCGGGCAGGCGTGGGATGTGTTGCTGCTGAAGGCGTTCGCGCCGTAGAAGGTGCCATCAGTATCCTCGAACAGGCCCGCGTTCGGCAACTGGCCGGCCGTACAGTTAAGTTGGTGGCAAAAGCTGTAAAGCGTCGTGAGGGTGCCGCCGGGAGTTATCCCAAACACTGATCCGGCGCTACCCGTGCCGCCACCCCAGGTGGTTCCATAAAAGTTCCCATCGGTGCCTTGAATGAGCGCGCCGTAGGGATCTCTGCCGTCTGTGCAGTTATCCATGGTGCAAAAGTTGTAAAGGGAGCTCAGCGCCCCGGCCGGGGTCATCTTGAAGACTGTCCCACCCATCCCGTTCAATCCGCCCCCGAGGGTGGTGCCGTAAAAGTTCCCATCGAGGGCCTGGATCAGCGCCGCAGGGATTGTGCCGTCCCACCTATCGAAGCTGTGAAGCGTCGTCAATGCGCCGGTCAGCGTCATTTTGAAGATCGTCCCGCCGTAGGAGTAACTATAAGCCCCGCCCGCTCCCGTCGTCCCGTAGAGGTTCCCATCGCTGGCCTGTAACAGCGCAGAATACGGGATAGCGCCGTCCGGGCAATTGGAGAGGGTGCAAAATGTGTGGAGCGTCGTGAGTGTGCCGCTGGGCGTAATTCGAAACACCGTCCCGCAGCCAGGATTGGACGGGTTCGAGCACACACCGGTGCCGCCCGCCGCTGTCGTGCCGTAGAAGTTTCCGTCGGTGGCTTGGACCAGCCCGCCTCCCGGCAGGGTGCCGTCCGTGCAGTCGCTCTGCGAGCAAAAACTGTACAGCGTCGTTAGGGCGCCCCTGGGGGTGATCTTGAAAACCGTCCCGCACCCAATGTATTCGCCATCGCCGCACAGGTCGGAGTCATTCGCGCCGCCGCCGATCGTCGCACCATAGAGATTGCCCTGGGCGTCTTGCACCAGCCCCGCGACCGGCGCCGCCCCATCCGTGCATCCGGTTTGGGAGCAGAAGCTGTAAAGGGTGGTCAACGTGCCGCTGGGGCTGATTTTGAAAATCGTTCCGCAGCCATAGACGCCATAGATGGACCTGCAATTGTGGCTTGCGCCGCCAAACTGCGTCGTCCCATATAGATTCCCGTCGTTGGCTTGAAGCAGCGCCGCATAGGGGTTGGCGCCGTCGCTGCGGTCGAACTCGTGAAGCGTGGTGAGTGTTTGCGCCGGCAATGCAAGCGCCGCCGCGGCGCAAAAGATAAGCGCGGCGCACGCTCGCGCCAGCCAGCCCGTGTGCGCGCTGCGCTCCTGGTGCGATCGCCTTCCCTCGAACCCAGCCCGATCATGTACGTAACAATTCATGAGACCCTCCCTCTTATGTGGCCGCAGGCTGCGGCAAGCCCCCCTGCTTGAGTCTGGGCGACGCTACGGGGAAGAAGAGACTCGAACTCCACCGCACATTCGGATCGCCGGTCAACGCCGCGCATCGTTCGTTCTCCTGCGCCTCATGCGAAGAGTCGGTACCTATGCAGGGGTGGGCCTGATCATACTTCACCCACTCCGCATCGAGTCAAGCGGTTTACTGCGCCGGCCGGAGCCCGAATCCGGCGGCCTGGCAGGCGTGCGAAAAACGTCGTTGTATGAACGCGAATCTCTCTGGGGAAGCCGGCCATAATGTCGTTGTATGAACGCTTCTGTCCAGAATCGCTACACTTTTTTCTTGGCTAAGCCCAGGGCGAAAACCGCATAAAACGCCGCCCTCCCCCCTGGGGTCTGCCTGGCTCGGGAGGCCGGTCGTAAGAGAGGATGCAGTCAGCCCTTGGGGCCTGTCCTGGGCTCCCGACGGGCGGCGGGGCAGACCGGGCGACCGGCTGCCGGCCCAAACCGGGTTGCCGCAAGCACTCCGCGGCTCGGCAGTGATGTTGCACGCCGCTCCCAACACCAGCCGCCGTGGCCGGGCGCAGCGGCTTTCCTTCCGGCAGGTTTCACAGTATGATGAACCCGACACCGCGATCCAATGCCCACGCGAGATTCAAACCCCCCGGAAGGCAAGAACGAGTCACGCATCCCGCAGGTGGTGCTCGCCACCACCGCCATGCTGACGTTTATCTCGTTCTGGCGGGCCGCGGCCATTGTTTTGAACGATCTGGCTTCCTCGGCCTTCTATGCGGGCGGCATCGCGGAGAAGGCCATCGGCCCCTCGGCGCCCTGGTACATCCTGGCGGTGATGCTGTTTGCTTACGCGGTGTGCCAGATGTACGTGGAAAGCTGCAGCATGTTCGTGCGGGGCGGCGTCTACCGCGTGGTAAAGGAAGCCATGGGCGGGACACTGGCGAAGTTCTCCGTATCCGCCCTGATGTTCGACTACATCCTGACGGGGCCCATCAGCGGCGTCTCGGCGGGCTTGTATCTGGCGGGTTTCATCAACGAGCTGTTGCGCTACGCCAAAATCGACCGGCAGCTTCCCGCCAACGGAACGGCGGCGGTTTTCGCGGCGGCGGTCACCCTCTACTTCTGGTGGGAGAACGTCAAAGGCATCAAGGAGTCCAGCGAAAAGGCCCACCGCATCATGGAATTCACCACCGTCATGGTGGTGCTGATGATCGGCTGGTGCGTCTACACCCTGTGGCTGAGGGGTGGGCACCTTCCGCCCTGGCCCCGGCCCTCCAACCTGCACTTCGCCCCCGAGGCGGAAGGTTGGTTGCTCAGGAGCCACCTGCCGGAAATGATCGGTTTGATCGGCGTACTGGTGGCGTTCGGCCATTCGGTGCTGGCCATGAGCGGCCTCGAGACGCTGGCCCAGGTCTACCGCGAGATCGAATCCCCCAAGCTCCCCAACCTCAAGAAAACCGCCTTCGTGGTGTTCGTTTACAGCATGCTGTTCACGTCGCTGGTGTCGTTCTTCGCCTTCATGATCATCCCGAGCCAGCAGGAGAGGCTGGGCTACGCCGACAACCTGATCGCCGGCCTGGCCATGAACGTGGTGGGCCCCTTCGGCCTGCGCCTCGCCTTCCACGCCTTCGTGGTGGTGGTGGGCATCATGATCCTTTCGGGAGCGGTAAACACCGCCATTGTGGGCTCGAACGGGGTGCTGAACCGGGTGTCGGAGGACGGCGTGCTGGCGGCCTGGTTCCGCCATCCCCACCGCCGCTTCGGAACCTCGCACCGCATCATCAACCTGGTGGTGGGACTCCAGCTTCTCACCATCGTGCTGAGCGGCGGCAACGTGATCCTGCTGGGCGAGGCGTACGCCTTCGGCGTGATGTGGAGCTTCGCCATGAAGAGCCTGGCGGTGCTGGTGCTGCGCTTTACCGAGCCCGGGCCCCGCGAGTTCCGCGTGCCCCCCAACCTGAAGCTGGGCAAGCTCGAGCTACCGATCGGCCTCGGCCTGATCACGATCACGCTCTTCGCCACCGCCACCATCAACCTGTTCACCAAGCAGATCGCCACCGTCTCCGGGGTGGCGTTTACCGTGATCTTCTACACGATCTTCACGGCTTCGGAGAAGATCACCCATCGCGGCGGACACGCCACCCAGGAAATGGACCAGTTTCACGTGGAGTCCGGGGAGACGATTTCCGTCGAGACGCTGCGCTGCCGGCCGGGCAACATCCTGGTGCCGATCCGCGATTACAACCACCTCTACAACCTCGAAGACGTGCTGAAGCGCATCGATCCCCGCCAGAAAGACGTGGTGGTGCTGCACGCCTATCAACTGATGCGTGCCGGATCGGGCGAACACCACCTGGCGCCGGACCAGCTTTTCGCCACCGACGAGCAACGGATGTTTACCAACGCGCTGAAAGTGGCGGAGAAAAACGGCAAGACGGTGAAACTGGTGCTGGTGGCCGCCACGGACGTGTGGGATGCCGTGCTGCGTTCGGCGCAGGCGCTGTGTTCCTCCGACATCGTGCTGGGCCTTTCGGGCCGGATGACGGCCGCCGAAGAGGCGCGCCTGGCGGGCCTCGCTTGGGAGCGGCTCCCGGCGCCGCGGCCCCAGCTCACCCTGGAAGTGCGCTCCCCCGGGGGCGGCAAGGAATACGTCTCGTACCTCGGCCCGCACGCCCCGCGCCTGACGGCCAAGGAGATCGACCTGCTTCATTCCATCTGGCTCGATTTCAGCAACGAGGTGGTGCCGCTCGAACTGCACCACCACGACATTGTTCACTTTGCGCTGGCCGAGCTGGAAAAGGAACTCGACGAGGGCAAGAAGAACGAGGTCCTGGAACGGCTGCGCCGGCACTTGATGGAGATCGAGGCGCGGCGATCCCGCCGCTCGTAGCGGCGAGGCGTTCAGGCCTCGCGCGGCGCGCGGGTGGGCTGGTCGGCTTCGCGGGCGGCCTGGGCCGAAGCCTCGGCGCGGCTGCGGAAGAGCTGGGTGAGGATTACTCCGGCGCAAATCAACGTAACCCCCAGGAGCATGGGGAGATTGAGGTATTGGTGCAGGAAGACGCGCGCGAAGAAGGTGGCCGTGAGCGGAGTGAGCGACGAAACGGCGTACACCCGCGCCACCGGCGCCAGGCGCAACGCCTTGAAAATGCAGTAGATGGCGATCACTCCGGAGAAGACGCCGCTGCCCAGGAAGTTCAGCAGATTTCGCGGCGGGGTGGAGAAAAGGACGGCGCCCCGGCCGGAAGCCGCCAGACCGATCAGCCCTACGCCCACGCTCGAGACGAATTGCAGCAGGATGGCTGTCGATTGATGGGCGCCGCGTAGCTGACCGTCGCGCCAGAGCACCCCGGATACGCCGTACGACATCGCGGCGAGCGCCGCCAGCGGCAGCGCCCAATACCAGGCTGCGGTGAGCGGATGGCCCTGAAGCTGTCCGAAAATCAGGGTGGCGAGGCCGAGCGCGATCACGCCCCAGCCAATCAGCAGAAACCCGCGCAACTCCTCCCCCAGCATGAACCAGGCGGCGAGCGTTCCCCAGATCACCCAGGTCTCGATGAGGGGCACGGTGAGAATGACGCCGCCGGCCCGAATGGCGAAGTAGTAAAGAAACAGGCCGATGGTAGAGAGAACGCCCGCCCAGATAAACGGCATGATGGCGCGCCGGCCGATGTAACGCGGAGAGCGTGGGCGGAGCTCGGCCCAGGTGCCGTGCTTCCACATCAGCCCCAGACCCAGCGCGAGGCTCGGGAGGCCGCGCAGAAACGGGCCGACCAGGGGATCGCCCCCCGTCACCGCCAGGGCGTCGAATACATTGCCGGAGGCGTAGCCCAGCACCGAGCCTAGAGCCCAAACCTCGCCGCGCACCGGAGGGCGTTTGGCCATAGACGGATATCATCGCACGAACGGGCCGGGCAGGAGGGAACGCTCTGCGGAGAAAATCGCCGCGCCGGCCGGTGGAAAACGGTGGCTCATTCACTTCGGTCGGGAAACGAGCCCTCGCCGGTTCGCAGCCGGGGCTTTCGGGCCCCGAAAACGATGCGAATTACCCGAATCGGCGCGAAAAGGGCCTCAGAAGGGTCCTACCGGCATTCCAGGATGCCCCGCACACGCGTGTAACAGAGGTTCCACGGCGTGTAACACGCTTCGGTGGTGTCACCATGGCGGGTCGCTTGCGATAACCGCTCTAGAGGCAGCCTGGCGCGAATTTCCTCCTGCGGTTTTTACCGGATTTTCGGCTGCGCCGGACCGGAAAACCCGTGTTGCCCGCCGTGGCTGATGTCGAGTCGCCCGCGCGGATTTTCGGCTGCGCCGGACTACCCGTGTTGCTGAACGTGGGCGATGGTGAGTGGCACGCGGCGGGAATCGATAGGTCCTCAGCCCTGTCTTGCGCCCGCCACTCGTGGCGTCACACGCGTGTGCAAGCGCCGCCAGCGCTTGGGGGCACGTCGCCCGGCGACAGCCAGTTGATGGGGTTTCAAGCCCCATGCTATGCTCGCTTCACGTCTTGGGTGAGCACGCGGCCATCTGAGAGCACTCCCGCTGGAGTGGCGGAATTGGCAGACGCACGAGACTCAAAATCTCGCGCTGTGTAAACAGCGTGGGGGTTCAACTCCCCCCTCCAGCACCAACCCACTTTTGAAGCTGACTGGCAAGCGCTGAGGGTTGTCACGGCCGGCAGCAGCATCCGGCGCCGGCTCGCCCCGCCTCACAACCCCGGCAGGTTCAGCACACATGGCGTGGACGGCGGGGGAGCAGCCACCAAGGTCCGCACCACGTCGCCGGCGCATTGCCACCAACCGTTGAAAATCTGGCCGTCACTTGAGCGCACGTGGAGCGCCCGCCAGTGATTCTGGCCGGGCGGCGCCGGCAAACCTGTGGGTGCGCCCTCAGGACCGAGCCCGCCATTTTGCCCCTGGATGGGGAGCGGGTCGTCCAGACCGACTACCACGCTTCTGGTGTCGAGTCGAAGCCCCGCGCACAGGGCTTTGAGCGCGCTCTCCTTCGCGCTCCACAGCAGGGTTACGAGCAATGGCCGGCCCGGCTCCGGCGCGCTCGCCACCAGCGCCCGTTCGTCGGCGCAGCAGTAATCGGCGACAAAAGCGTCGTTGCGCGTCTCGATAACTTCAAGGTCGCAGCCGAGCGACGCGCCCGCTGGCGCCACGGCGCAGATGGCGGTGCTGGCGCGGTGGCTGATTGAAAGGGTAACTGCTGCCGGTTCGTTTGCCAGGAACGCCTGCGGCGCTCCCGAAGACCTGGATCGTATCTCGATGCGCGGCAGGGCCTCGGCAGGGTGGGGCACGTTCAGGTAGACGGCCAGGGCGCGTTTCGCGGTCCAGCGCCCCAGCAGCCAGTCGGCGCGGCGCTTGGGGAAGCGAAGGCCGCTCAGGTGGGCAGCTTCCGCCGGGCTCAGCCAGTCCGTTCGCGCCGGAAGGTCGCCGCCGGTTTGCAGCAGCCAATAAACGTTCATCGCGATCAGTGGTGCGCGGCCGCCCGCGCCGTGGCCGCCAGAGCGGCGGCCGGTTCGAGCGACGCCACACCCCGCTCGATCGCGTGCACCAGAAAGGGACGCAGGCTCGAGGGCGGAATAATCTGATGAAGCGCGCCCACTTTGAGGGCGCGATGTACGCTGTGGATCCGGTCAAACTCCCCGGCCACCTCGCCCAGCTTCTCGGAGTAAACCACCGGGAAGAGCTCGTTCCACTGAGCGCGCAGGCGGCTCTTCTCCTCGCCTTCGGCGCGGGGCATCGCGTCGCTTAACGCCTGAAGCCGTGCGTCCTTGCGAGCTCTGGCTTCGACCTCGCTCGAGAAAACGACGGCCGCCGCCGGGGCGCCGCCGATGACGGACGCGTACGTTCCCTCCAGGGCCGCTACCTCGAGGTGCTCGTTCAGCGCCCGCGAGAAAACCACGTAGGCTCCCCCGTGATAGCGGGAAATCACGCAGAAGGCCATCGGGCCCTTGAAATTCACCACGGCCCTCCCGATCTCCGCGCCGTACTCAAGCTGCAGTCTGCGCATCGACTCCGGCGAGCCGTCGAAGCCTGAGAGATTGGCCAGGAGCACCAGGGGCCGGTTATTGCTGGCGGCGTTGATGGCCCGCGCCACTTTCTTGGAAGATTGCGGAAACAGAGTTCCGGCGCACCATTGATCGGGCCCGTCGGCCGGCACAAATCCCATGCGGGGCACCGGCCGCGATTCGATGCCGATCAGGCAGACCGGGTAGCCGCCGAGATGGGCGTCCCACACCACCGCGGTTTCGGCTGCGCGCATGCCGGGCCAGCGCTCCAGGGGAGGGTGGTCCTGGTCAATCACCGACATCATCACCCTGCGAATGTCGAAGGACCGCTTCCGCCCCGGGTTCGTCGCGTCGGAAAAGATGTCGCCCACCAGCGCAAAACCTTCATCCCGGCCTCCGTTGTGCGGGTAAGTCTGGACGTCGCGGTCGATGGGGTCGGTGGTCGTCGCGCGCCGCGGGAACCGCTCTCCCGGCGCAAGATAGGTGTGCTCGTAATGGCGCAGGAGGATGTGGCAAGCCTCGTCGATGTCCCGCGCCCAATACTGCGCCTGGCCGTTGACGCCCATGATTCGATCGTAGCCGCCGATGCCCTGGTTGTCTTCGGCGGAAACGCTCCCCGAATAGTCCAGGGCGCGTTTGCCGGTGAGCACCATGGCCGCCTTCGGCGTCATCACCAGAATGCCGCGAGTGTGCATGAGCATGGTGGCCTCGGCGTTCCAATACGGTTGGGCGCCGACGTTGATTCCATTGATCACGAGGTTGATTTCGCAGCCCGCCTGGGTGAACTCCACCAGGCGGCGAAGCACGCGGGCGATCCAATCCATGTTCTCCACGCCGCTGTCCATCGAGATCTTGGCGCCGGCCGAAATGGGGAACCATTCGAGCGGCACGCGCATCTGTTCGGCGAGATTCAGCGCCGCCAGGATGCGCCGGCATTCGGGTTCTGCAATGGCGCCCAGATCCTTGCTGGGATCGCCTAACAGCACGACCCGCTTCATCCCCTCGGGGTACTTGGCCGTGAAGTTGCGAATCACGCCCAGGATAACGTTGGCCTTGTTTGCGCCGTAGGGACGATCGACGGGACTCAGGCGGCCCGCGGCGTCCAGGTCGTACTCCACAAAATCGCCGGCCGGAAATTCGGCCCGCGTGTCGTCGGGAGAGGGGGTAAGCATTTTGACGATTTCGTAGGGGTAGAGCAACCCGCGCTGGCGCATGCGGACAACCTTTTGATCGTACTCGGTGAGCGGCTTGACCGGTTGCAGTTTGGCGGCGGGCCGGAAGGTCATGAGCAGGCCGGCGCCTCCCGGACTCGAAATCCGCACAATCATATCGCGAAGCTCTCCGGTCTCCGGATTGGGAATGCGGGCCCGCACCACCACCTGTTCCAGTCCGACGTCGTTGGTTTCCGGGGCCAGCTTGTGCACGATGTCGTGCAACTCATCGGGCTTGAGGGTGAGGGGCGGCCAAACGTAGAGCAGGATCCGGTTCCAGTACAGGCGATCGTGCGGCCGCCGCCGCGACTGGAACAACCGGATGGCGGCGATGGTTTCCGCCAGCATGCGCTCCAGATGCGGCAGTCCCACGACGCGGCCCGCCTCGTCGCGCACGGGCGTGAGATCGCGCACCTCGGCGCACGCAAACAGGCGCTCGTCCTTCGGATTATTGTGGGCCACGGCGTGGAACAGGTAGACGTCCTCCACCGACGGCAGCCGCTCAATCTCAAAGTTATTGAGGCGCCAGAGACTCAACCGTTTTCCCATCATGGGGTGAACGCCGCGGTAAAGTTTCTCTTCTTCGTAGAGACTCCCGGAGGGGCGATAAGTGAAATGCTGCATCGCTCCCGGGCCGTGGCCATTGCCGTTTCCGGCGACCGCCACCACGATGCGCCGGATGGGGCGATTGAGGCCGATCTGGTTGAGCACGGAACAGACTTGTTGCTGGGTGGTCTCGGGGTCGGACAGGCCGGCGGAATTCCAGAGGTACAAGTCGAGGACGACGTCGTGGTCGGGCGGCACTTCCTCGATCAACGGCAACATCGCGCGCGCGGCCACCGAGAGGCCTTGCAACTCGGTGTGCGTGGTGAGCACGTGAACGCGCCTACCCTTTTCGTCGTACTCGGCGGCCACGAAATTCTGCTCGCCGACGGTCAGGGAGCGGAAACCGATCAAGGTTCGAATCCGGTAGTACCGCGACGTGAGGGCTTCGAGCATTAACACTCGCAAGGCGGGGCTCGCGGCCGCAAATCTGCCGGAGAACAGGCTCTCCAGCGGGTAGGGGCACTCCACCAGCGCGCGCACCCGCTCGCGACGGTCGGCGGCCTCCGGCGCGGCAGCGAGAGCCGCCAGATGCTCTTCGACCTCCGCGTAGACCTTCTTCCGCGCCTGCTCGAACAGAGGCTGGTCGAAGAAACGATAGCGGACTTCCCGAATCCGATCGCTGGCGGCGGGAAACTGGCCACGAGTGATGGAAACCATCCGGTCGAGAAGTGTGCGGAAGGATTCCTCGCCGTGCGGGGTAAGCGCTTCGTGGCGTTCCAGGCGCCGTTCGAGCACGCTCAACGTGGGCGCCAGTTGATGTTCCATGCGTTGGTGCGCCTTGTAAATCCAAAGCAGACTCTCTTCAAGTTCGGGCGAGCGATCGAGTGTGTGCACGCCGTAATGAGCGAGCGTGCGGCGCAGCGCCTCGAGGAAGGCGGGCGGGAGTTCCTCCCCGCGCGTGTCGAGCATACGGAGGTAGGTAAAGAGGTAGGCCTCAGAACTCGGCGCCTCGCCTTCCACCGCCTCGCCTACCCGCGGATCGCGGTGGAACAGCGAGCAAATGTCCACAAAAATGCTCAGAATCTCGTCCTCGGCCTGCCGTAGTTCTTCGCGATTCGCAGTCCCTTCGCCAGCCTGGCTCCATTCCGCCAGCAAGCGCCCGGTGCTGGCCGGGTCCACATCAAACCCCAGCATGAGCTGACGGAGCTCCGCCAGACCCTGGCGGCCTGGAAGGCGGACATTCGCACCGTCGCCGTCCACCGGGAACGACGCTCCCCAAACCACGCGGGTGGTAGCGGGGACCGCGCCGTCGCCGGCCACGGGATCGATTTGCACCAAGGGGGCCCCAATCTCGACCTGCACATTGGGGATGGTCATCACCTGCCGGACTTTTCCGGCAAATGGAGCCACCACCTGCATCTCCATTTTCATGGCTTCGAGCACGGCGAGGCGGTCGCCGGCCGAAACAATGTCGCCCGCTTTCACGGCAAGAGAAACCACCACGGCCGGCGCCGGAGCATGCACTACGCCGCCGTCGTCGCGATCCACCGAGTGGGGCACGCCGTCGACTTCGATGCGGTAATTGAGGCCCTGGACCAGGGAGACCACGTGAAAGCGCCGTCCGGTGCCGGTAAGCCAATACTCGAACGGACCCAGGTGGTCGAGATGGACATCGAGGCGCGCGCCGTCCACGTCCACCCGGTACTGGCTGGGGCCGACCCGATGAACTTTCAGCGCGTAGGGATGCCCACGATAGCGCAGTTCGACGGTCCGGCCAACCTCTTTCCGGACCTGCGGCCGCCCGCGCACGGCGGAGGCGTAAAACTGCGCCTGCTCCACGGCCAACTCAGAGTCGTACGCTTCGATCGCCGCCTGCAGCAGCGCCACGTCAGCGTAAGACCGGGAGAGGTGTTCGCCCTTGGCCGTGAGTCGGTCCAGCCATCCGATGTCGGCCTTGCCGTTCTGCACCTCGGCGCGGTTGAGGAGTTCGAGCAAAAACGCCTTGTTATTGGCTCCGCCCTTGATCACCACCACGCTTTCGTGCAGGGCGCGCCGCAACCGGGCGAGAGCTTCGTTGCGGTCGCGGCCGTAGGCGATGATCTTGGCGATCATCGAATCGAACTCGGGCGGAACGGCATCACCCAGCGCCACGCCGGTATCAATTCGCACGCCCGGCCCGGTCGGAAGCCTGAGGCGCTCAATGACGCCTGGCGCCGGGGCAAAGCCGTTATCCGGATCTTCGGCGTTCAGCCGCACCTCGATGGCGTGTCCGGCCGCACGGGGCGCGTCCCCTTCCAGGCGGCCGCCGCGGGCGACATGAATTTGGAGTTTGACCAGATCGAGGCCGGTGGTGCACTCCGTCACCGGATGCTCCACCTGCAAGCGCGTGTTCATCTCCATGAACGAAAAACTCTGGCTTGCGGGGTGATACAAGAACTCCACGGTGCCCGCGTTGCGATAGCCCGCCGCCTGGCTCAGGCGCACCGCCGCCTTGCAGAGCGCCTGATCCTGCTCGGGCGAGATCGCGGGAGAGGGCGCCTCCTCCAGGACCTTCTGATAGCGGCGCTGGATGGTGCAGTCGCGCACGCCGGCGGCCCACGTGGTGCCGAAATGATCGGCGATGACCTGGACCTCAATATGGCGTGCGCCTAGCACCAGTTGTTCCATGAAAACCGTCGGGTTTCCGAAGGCCTTGAATGCCTCGGCGCGGGCGCTCTCAAAGGCTTCGGGAAGTTCGCTGGCCGAATGGGCGCGGCGGATTCCCCGGCCTCCGCCTCCGGCGGTCGCCTTGATCAGAAGCGGATAGCCCAGGCGCTCGGTGTGGCGCCAGGCGTCGCCGAGCGTTTCCACCGGCCCACCGCTCCAGGGTGCGACGGGTACTTGCGCCTGCTCCGCCAGCAGTTTTGAGGCGATCTTGTCGCCCAACTGCCGCATCACGTCGCCGTCCGGGCCAATGAACACAATGCCCAGGTCGCGGCAAAGGTCGGCGAATTCGGCGTGCTCGGCCACGAAGCCCCATCCGGGCCAAACGGCGTCGGCGCGCGCAGCCGCCAGAGCCCGCTCAAGACGGCCGTAATCCACGTAACAACTCTTGGGCTGGTGAGTGACGGGGTCGATGACGTGAGCGGCGCCCAGGGATACGGCCTCGTCGGCCTCCCGGACGAACAGAGCGCGCCGGTCGGGCTCGGTGAAGAGGGCGATGGTGCGAAGGGAGGTTCCGTTCTCCTGGTTGAACTCGCGCGCCGCGTGGATGAAGCGCATGGCGGCTTCACCTCGGTTGACAATGGCCACGCGTTGGAACTCGTGCGGCATAAGTCCTCCCCCTCCATGCGGTCGTAGCCGTGATTCAGCTCTGTTCGTCACGCCATGACGGGTTGGGGTGACGCGAGCGCCTGCAGCGCCTTCGTGCGCTCAGGGTCGAGGTCGTAGGGGAGCTGCGCGGTGCGATAGCCCGTGAGGCGCGCGTAAACGTGTCCCTCAACATCCACAACTTCCGCGTCGAAACAGGCTCGCTCCGGATCGGGGGTGACCACAGCAAAGAAGCGCCCTTCGGCGGACTCCGGCGCGCGGCTCAGGCACACGCGATCGACCTCGCTCGGCAGGCCCATTCGACCCTGCTCGCCCATTTCCCAAAGCCCCGCCGTCTGGAAACACAGCTCGACCAGCCGCGGCGCCATGAGCGTCGGCAGTCCGGCTGGCTGGTGGTGGAGGGGCAGATCCTGGGCCATCTCACCCACGATCCGGCCTCCATCCCGCCACGCCCGCTCCAGCACCCGGTACGCCGGGCCATGGAAATAGGCTCGGTAGATATCGGCGGCTTCGACGATGGCTCCTGCTGCCGCTCCCGGCCGTTCCGCGGCCAGCGCTTCGGGCCTCTTCCTCGTCAGCCGCACGCGCCCCGTGAAGTGCGTGGTGATTTGGGGTTCGGCCTGGCTGGGAAGAGCTCGGCTCCCGGTCAGCCGGCAATCCGCCAGCACGGCGTCGCCTTCAGGGTAAAAAACCGCCTGGATCGTCAGCGTGCGCGGCTCGCTCCGGTAAAACTTGAACGGCGCCAGAAATTTCACATCCTCGACCGCCTCCACCTGCCACTCGGGGAGCATCCATCGGGCGGCCTCCGCAAACGCCTCAATGCCCATCACCCCAGGCAGCACGGGCGTGCCGTCGATCTGGTGATCGTGCAGAAACGGCTGAACGGCGGGGTTGAGTGTGGTTTCGAGAGTGAGGCCGTCATTGAGGGCGATGGCGGCGACGTTGCCCACCATGGGCCCGGGCGCCGCTGAGCGCTGCCGGGCGGCGTCTGCTGCGGCCACCTCGAGGCCGCCGGTGGGATCCCATTCATCGAGCAGGACCCCCAGGCGCTGGCCGATTACTACTTCACCGCTCGTCCTTCCCGCGGTAAGTTCGCGGCGGATGACGGGAACGCCCGCTTCGGGCGGCAGCACCTGGATGCCCGCCATTTCCATAATTTTCGGGATGGAGCCCCGCGCGGCCATGCCCATACCGCCCCAGGCTGTCCAATCGATGGCAATGGCCCGCGTGGAGGGCCGCGAAGTGCGCAGATTCGAAGCGAGTTTGCAGAGCAGGTCGTTGGCGGCGCTGTAGTCGGTCTGTCCTCGGTTGCCGAAGCGTGCGGCGATGGAACTGAAGGCCACCGTGGTTCCGAGCGGCATGTCACCGATGGCGTGCATCAGGTTGAACCAGCCGTCGCTTTTGACGTCAAAGACAGCGTCGAATTCGCGCGGATCTTTCTCGGGCAAGAAGTGACTTCGGTCGATGCCGGCTGCGTGCAGCAGCACGTCGATACGCCCGCTGCGCTTGCGAACCTCGCGGATGACCCCGGCCACGCCTTCCGCGTCCGCGAGATTCACGCTGAAATAGTGTGCCGTGCCGCCGGCCGCGCGTACGGCATCGATGGCGCTTTGGGCGGCGTGGGCGCGCTCGAGCGCGGCCAGCTCTTTTTCGACCAGCGCCGGAGTGGCTCTTTCGCCGCGAGCCTGAATACGCGCGAAGAGGTCGCGTTTGAGGCCATCTTTGTCGCTCACGAAGCGCTTGAGGTCCGGGTTGCCGGGGGAGGGCTCCGGCACGAGGTCGAGGAGGTAGAACTCGCCGCCGGAAGCGGCCGCCAGGTCGGCGGTGATGGCGGAAACGATGCTTCCTGCCGCGCCGGTGATCAGGAAGACGGTGTCCTGGTCCAGCACCTGCCCGGGTCGGCCGTCGGCCGCAGGCTGTTCCTGCAGACCCACCGTCCAACGTTGCCCACTCTTGTAGCCGATTTCGAGTGCACCGGGGTCGCGCTGGGTTTCCCCGATCAGGAGCTCGGCGATCTGCGGAGGCGCCGCCTCCGGATGAAAATCGACGGCTTTAACGAAAGCGTCCGGGCGCTCGCGCTTATACGTCTTCGTGAAGCCCGTCACCGCGCCGCCCAGCGGTGCCACCGCACCGGCCTCGTCGTAGCCGTGCTGTCCGCCCAGCCGCGTGGCCGACACCAGGAACGTACCCGGAGTCGCCACCTGGTCGTACAGGGTGCGCATCATGACGTAGAGTGACTTAACGCGCACGCGCAGGGCTTCATGCCACGCCGCGAGGTCCATCGCACTTAGCTTTCCTTCGAAGTCGAGGGCCGGCAGCCAGTAAACGCCGTGCACGGGACCCGCGGCCAGCCAGGTCTTGAGTCGATCGGCAAGAGCGTCGGCCTGAGGCGTGCCTTCAATTTGCAACGCTTCAATACCTAAGCTCCGTAGGCGCCCAGCCAGCACCTCCGCTACGCCTCCTTGATCGGGCATGATGACTACGCGGCGGCCGGGACCGAGCGTCACACCCGTCGGCTTACAAATGGTGAGAGCAGGGCGCAAATTCGGGACCGGGACACGGCGCGGAATACCGTTAGCGGCGCTTAGGCTCGCGGGAACGCGTCGCGCAACCGCGAGGGGCGGCGGAGCCGGAGGCTGAGGAGCAGCCGTGCGTTCCGGCGTAAGTTCACCCTGTTTCTGAGCCGAAGGCGCAACCGGAACTCGCGCCGCGGCCGCGCTCGGCCGCCGGCGATGTGCGAATTCGATGACGTGCGCCAGGGTAGGGAAGTCGCGGAGCTTGAGAGTCTCGTCGCGCGGAATGTTATAGGCCGCTCGCACCGCCGCGAACATTTCCGCCTGCTTGACGGTGTCGATGCCGAGGTCGGCTTCCATATCGAGGTCCAGATCTAACATGTCTTTCGGATAGCCTGTCTTGTCGGCGACGATGTCCAGCACTTTTTCTTTGATGGCGTCGTCCGAGGTCTCATCGGTCGCCGCGGGCAGGGGCGCGGAAGCCGGTTCACCGGCCGGCGGCGCAGCGGGAGCGGCGATGGCCAGGTCAGGGCGATTCTCCAACACGAACCGGATGACATGCGCCAGGGTGGGGTAATCCCGCAATTTGCGGTTCTCGTCACGCGGGATGTGGTAAATCTCTCGGACCGCCGCGAACATCTCGGCCTGTTTCACGGTGTCGACGCCGAGGTCCGCTTCGAGGTCCAGATCGAGGTCCAGCATGTCGATGGGGTAGCCTGTCTTCTCCGCCATCAGGGCCAGAACGCGCTCCTTCACGGAATCGCCGGTGGCGACTTGTGGGGAAACGACTGTCGGCGCGGGCGCCGTGGTCTTAGCGTCGTCCTGCGCCGTCGCCAGGCCCGGTGCCGCGGCGGATGGCGCGACCGTGGGCGACGTGGGCGACGGTGCGCCGTGCAGATCGGGGCGCTTGTCATAGACGAACTGGATGACGTGCGCCAGGGTGGGGTAGTCGCGCAGCTTGCGGTTCTCGTCGCGCGGGATGTTGTAAGTTTCGCGGATTG
>DATJAQ010000388.1:0-8118 GCA_035516075.1 Terriglobia bacterium
TGGTGGGCGCGCGCAAATTCCTGATCGCTTACAACGTCAATCTGGCTACGCCGGACGTGGCCGTGGCTAAGGCGATCGCCAAAAAGATCCGGGCATCGAACGGCGGCTTTCCCTGCGTAAAGGCGATGGGCGTGGAATTGAAGGCGCGCAACCTGGCCCAGGTGTCGATCAATCTCACGGACTTCGAAACCACGTCCATCGGCACGGCGTTTGAAGCCGTCACTCGCGAAGCCGCCGCCGCCGGGGTGAGCGTGGAAGGCAGCGAGATCGTGGGCCTGATTCCGCGGCAGGCGCTCGACGACGCGGCCGTCCATTTTCTAAAGGTGGAGAATTTCGAGCCCGGCCTGATTCTCGAAAATCGCCTCGCGAGCGTCCTCAACGCCCAGGCGCGTAAGGCGGGACCGGGTGGCAGCGGCACGCTTGCGGCAACAAGTGACGACGCCCACCAGCCGCGAACTCTCGCCTCCCTGGCCGAAGGCTTCGTCAACTCCGTGGCGGCGGACACGCCGACCCCGGGCGGAGGCAGCGTGGCCGCGCTGGCGGCGGCGCTGGGAGCGGCACTCGGCGAAATGGTCTGCCGGCTGACGCTCAAGAAGAAATCCTTCGCCGCCCATTACGATCAGCTTGGCGACGCGGTCGGCCGCCTGGAGGGTTTGCGGCGGAGCTTGATGGAGGCGGTCGATCGCGACGCGGCGAGTTACGATGGCGTGATCCGGGCAATGAGGCTTCCGAAGACCACCGGCGCCGAGCAGGCTGCCCGCAGCGCGGCGATCGACGAGGCGAACAAACTTGCCACGCTGGTGCCGCTCGGCACGGCGGAGCTTGCCGCCAAGACCCTCCGGCTGCTCGAGATGTTGCGGCCCATCACCATGCCCCAGGCGGCCTCGGACCTGAAGGTGGGCGTCAGCCTGGCCGCCGCCGGGCGAGCGGGATCCCTCGACAACGTTCGCGCCAACCTGCCCTCCATTCAAGACCGCGAATGGGTGAGCCGGATTGAAAGCCGCCTCAAAGAGGGAGAGACAGCGTGATCAGAGTGGAGCCGGCGGACGTCCCCAGTGTCCACCGCAACCTCGGGCCCGCCGCGAGACATCGCCGGTACAAACACCTCGAGACCCTGGTGCTGGCCTTTGTGGTGATCCTGCTGGTATCGAATCTGGTAGCGCAGAAGATCTGCCGGATTGGACCGTTCAAGATCAGCGGGGCGCAGCTCCTGTTCCCCATCACCTATATTTTCGGCGACATTTTCACCGAAGTTTACGGCTATGCGGCCTCGCGGCGGGCGATCTGGATGGGCTTTTATGCCATGGCGCTGCTCTCGGTTCTCGGCGGCATTATCGTGCTGCTCCCATCCGATCCCGAGTGGCACGGCCAGGCTGCTTTTGCCACCGTGTTTGAGTTTGTGCCGCGGATTTTCGTGGCCAGCCTCGTTGCCTATTGGGCGGGCGAGTTTGTGAACTCCTATACGCTCGCCAAAATGAAACTGCTCACCGAAGGCCGCTGGCTGTGGACGCGCACCGTGGGCTCAACGGTGGTCGGACAGGCGGTGGACACCGCCACGGTGGTGGTGATCGCGTTCTGGGGCCGCACCTCGTGGAGCACGATGGGGCAGCTCATTCTGTGGGCCTACCTGGGCAAGGTCGCCTACGAAACCCTCGCCACCCCACTCACCTACGCCGTGGTGGCGAAACTCAAGCGTTCCGAGCACTCCGACGCGTTCGACCGGAACGAAAACTTCAGTCCCTTCGTCTTCTCCCGCTCCTGATGCGCAGACCTCACCCGGGGCGCGTCGCGTGCCGGGCGGAGGCTTGGCGAACTTCAAGGCTGGGGCGGATTCTTGGGAGTCGGCGGGGGATTCTGGTCAGGTTTCCCAGGCTCAACCGTGCCGATCACTTTGATCCGAACGGACGACTTGAACTGCTTGTAGTCGGTGTACCTGATGATTTCCTTGATGTGAACGGGACCGCCGGTGAAGTAGAGCGTGTCGTCGGCGAGGGTAAAGGTCGGAAACCAGAACTTGCCGTCGATCTGCTCGCGCCAGGTGGTGAAGTGCGGGAACAGGTTCTCCTCCCCGTTCTTCATCCGGATCTCAGGGACCTGCTTGCCTTCCGACTTCACGATCTGCAAGTCGTGATCGTCTACCCACGCCACTCCCTGGAAGTATTGCCGGCCCTTCTGGATCGCCTTGGGGCGAATGGAAAACACGTAAGCGGTAATCTCATCCACCTTCACATGGCCGCGGTACTGAATGTCGTAGTCCGGCAATTCGTCGGAGGTCAGGACGAACGGGTTGATGTGCCGGAAAGCATCCAGGTCCTGCTCGGTGATCTGAATCTGGTGCAAGGTATCGAGCGGCGCGTAAGTGACGCGTTCGATGCGGGCGCCGTTGTCGTCGTAAAGAATGTCCCAATCCTGCTGGTACTGCCCGGTGACCTCGCCGTCCGGACCCACTTCCTGGGCTTTGTTGATCTGGTGATAAGTGTAGTTGTCGCGCGCCTGCTTGAAGAGGGTCTCCTTGGCGGCGAAGGCCTGAATAATCTGCTGCACGCGCTCGGGGCTGGGGTCGCTCAAATCCGGGCCCTTCAGCTTGCCGGTGGTCACGATCACCGCCGGCGCAGCCGCTTTGGAGGGCGGGCCGGCGGAAGCCTTGCCGGTGGCAGGAGAGGGCGAAGGCGGAGATCCGGCATCATGCCGCACCAACGCCGGGCCGGAGGCCGGCGCTTGCTCGACCGTGAAGGTAGGCGACAGGCCAGCCGCTGAATTCTGGGAAGGGCCTTGGGAGCTCTGGGGCGATTTGGGGATGACGGGCGGGGTTGCGGCGCCCAGCGATTTCGGGGCTGGGGGTGATGCGGCCCCCGAGGCCGGAGCCGCCGCCGGAGCGGGCGGCGGCGCCGGGGCCGCGCCGGCGGGCTGCGCTGCCGACGGGCTTTGGCCATTGGCCTTCGCGGAGGCGTCCTCGAGCGCCTGAATGATGCTCTCGTCGGCGCCGTCGCGCCGGAACTCATTGGCGAGCTCCGCAGTCATTTGGAATCCGACGCCACGCTCTTTGATGATATCCACCACTTTGGAGGAGCTCGCTCCTCCGATCAGCAGCAGGGTCACATCGTCCGAGGTGAGCGGCTTCTCGGCGGCCCGCGGCGCGGGCAGGCTCAGCGAGAGGGCCAGGGCGGCCAGCACGGTGAATAGGACGGGCTTGAGACTCAGTTTCCGCACATCAATCCCCGGAGTTGGTTTGGGTTCGCCTCTCTTCGAGACTCACTCTTACATAGACTCCATCGGCCGGCGGCTGGTTGTATCGATGGCGTGAAGGAGCGGAGGATTCGGCCGCGCGCAACGCTGATCCGGATGAGGCGGTGTTGCAATGCGCCGGCGGGAGATGCCGGACCGCGAGCCGTGAGAAAAGAGGCCGCCACGGTGAGGGACGACGCGGCTAGCGCGCCCGCCGCTTGTTCTTCAACCGCGACTGGCGAAGCTTGCGACGGCTCCGCTTGGGCTTTGAAATAGCGAAGGTGACCGGTCCCACGCGGCGTACACTCCAAGGGATCTTCGGGTCGTGCTGGGCTTCCATGAATGACGCTCCAATCTCTTGTGCGGCGCCCGGGTGCATCGGCGTTTCCAGGCGCGCTATAACCCCTGCTGCGGCGCATACCGCCGAGACGTATCCTCCGTTGCCAGCCCGTGCAGAGCTGACAGCGCAGCGTCCCAAGCGGCACGGCGAAAGTTTATCGGGCAGGCGCCGCAGTCGGCTCGACTCGCGGCGCCCAACTCCACGGGCTTTGTGACAAGCTACAACCGGTCACTGAGTCACTTCGATACTTCTTGCCAGGTTGCCTTTCTTTCTCTCCGCCATGAAGGTGACGGAAGCCTGCTTGTTGGTGTTGCTGCCCAGATCGTCCAGCTTGGCCTTGCTGCCGCCAACGGTGATCTTTGTACCCTTACTCACCACGAAATCATAAGGCACGCCTCCGGCGGTTACGACCACCATCATCTTACTGGCGTCCACCGTGGTGAGCGTACCCGAAACCGTTTCCGGCTTCACCGCTTCCGCCATTGCGGCGGACTTCGCGTGTTTCGCCATCTTGCCGGCCTTCGCCGGCGCCGCCTGATCTGGAGCGGCTGCTGCTGGCTGATCCTGCGCCATCACCGCGACGGCGCCCATCAAAACGAGTGCGGCCGCGATCAAGAGCGTGAATATTCTGTTTTTCATCGCCATTCACCTCATTTGTCAAAAGTTACGGTCACCGAGTTATGATAACCCAATTCATGGCGGCCGGAGACGGGTTTTCGGCGCGCTCGGGCCCGTCGCGGCTCGCGGATCGAGGGAGCAAAGGCGGGAAGCAAATTCCGTGCTCGACATCAACCCACCGCCTGGGATCCGTGGCCGTCGAGAGGCGTTCTGGTAGCGCTACCGGGAATCGAACCCGGGTTTTGAGATTGAGAATCTCACGTCCTAACCCCTAGACGATAGCGCCGAAAAATGGGGCACGCAGCCGTCGATGTGCAGCTTCCGGCCGGCAAATTCGGCTTCCCGAGGCCGCCCGACAGCCCGAAATTGAACGGGACGGCTCAGCCTGAACACTGCGTCCCAGCCAGAATACAACAGGCCGTCGAGCCCTGACAACCGCGCGCTGAACACCTGTCGCTCAACCCACAAGACCAACCTGCGGCTAAAACTTCGTCACCGACGAGAAGTTGAAATCGCGCACCGTCAGCGCCGGCACCACCATTTCGAAAGACTCCTCTCCCGCGGCGCGCTCCGGCACACCCATCAGCTCCACCTGGGAGAGCATCTCGATAAGGCTCTGGTTGAAGCGCAGGTTCTTGACGCCGTGACGCACTTCGCCGTCTTCGATCATGAACGTGCCGTCGCGCGTCGTGCCGGTGACGAGCTTGCGATAGGGATCGACCTCGCGAATGTACCAGAGGCGCGTGACCAGCAGTCCGCGCGGGGTGGCGCGGATCATCTCGTCCACGCTGTGGCGCCCGCCCTCCATGACAATGTTGAGCGGGGCCTCGCCGTACTCGTTGGGCAGAGGAAAACCGTGCCCCGTGGGCTCCACTCCGAGCCTCCGCGCCGTCTGGCGCGCATAGACCAGGTTCTTCACCACCCCGTGCTCCACCAGGCTCACCCGCTGGCGCGGCATGCCTTCCCCGTCGAAAGGCAGGCCGAGGTGCAGGGGGTGAAAGACGTCGTCTCGAATCTCAATGTGTTCGCCGAAGAGTTTTTCGCCCACCCGGCCGGTGAAGCCGCTGCGTTGCTCGGCCACGGCGAGGCCGCTGAAGTCGAGCACCAGAAAGCCCATGAGATCGAGCACCGCGGAGGGCTCGAGGATCACCGTGTACCGTCCGGGCGGGACTTCGCGCGGCTCGCTGCTGGCGAGCGCCTTACGCGCGGCCCGGTCCGCCAGGGCCTCGGCGTCGAGCTCCTCGTGATTAGGACCTGTCTTCTTCGCCCATCCCGAACTCGTGGCCCCCATCATGGTCACCGAGATTTCCGCCACGGTCTCTTCATGAAAGGCCCGGAGGCCGCGCGAATTGGAGAGCGCCGTCACCGAGGCTCCGCTCGAAAAGACGCCCGCGGCGGTCAGACCGTCCGCCTCCGCGCGGCGAACCATCGCCGCCACCGCCTGGGCCCGCTCGGGGGCGCCGAGCTCTGCTGTGGCCGGGTAGAAGCGCCGCACGGCGCGGTACATCTGGGGTCCCGGCATGGGCAGGAGTTCGGGATCGCGAGGCTGGAGGCGAGCCAAGTCCAGGGCGGCTTCCGTCAGGGCGCGAATGGAGGCCGAATCCAGTTTATTGCTGCCCGCCCGCGCCGTGCTCTGGCCCGCCACCGCGCGCACTGAGACGGTGGTGCCCTCCTCGGTGACGTTCTGGTGGATGGCGTTGTTGGCGAAGCGCGTCAGAGCGTATCGCGTGGAAGTGATCAGTGCCTCGGTTTCATCGGCTGTGGAATACTTCGTGATTTCGTGGAAGAGCTCGTGCGCGCGCTGTCGGGTCAACATAGGTAATTGGGCGATTTAACGATTCCAAAGATTGACCGATTGACTCATTGAGTCAATGAATCAATCGTTGTACGCCACTCCCACCTGCACCTTGCGGAAGCGCGCCGGCGAGGCGCCGTGGCCGGTGCCCATGAGCTGCCCGGGCTGGCCCTTGCCGCAGTTCGGCGTGCCCCACAGGGTCCACTCTTCGGGCCCGCAAATGGCGTCGCAGGAGTTCCAGAAGTCGGTAGTAATGCCGCCGTAGCTCGGATTCTTCAGCATCCGGGTACGCTTCCCCCCTTTGATCTCCCACCCGATCTCGGTGCCGAACTGGAAGTTGTAGCGGCGGTCGTCGATGGACCAGCTTCGATTGGTTTCCATCAGGATGCCGTCTTCCGTGCCCGCAATGAGCTCCTCCAGCGTTCCGGCGCCGGGCAGCAGGCTGACGTTCGTCATGCGGATCAGCGGGATGCGGTTCCAGCCCTCGGCGCGCATGGCGCCGCTCGAGCGGCCGAGGCCGGCGAACTGTGCCGACTCGCGCGAGCTGAGGTAGCCCACAAAAAGTCCGTCTCGAATCACCGGCGTACACTGCCCCGGCACGCCCTCGTCGTCATACCGGAACGTTCCGAGGCCGGGCCCGTGCTCCGGGCGGGCGTCCGCCACCACGTTGACGATTTCGGAACCGTACTTCAGGGTGTTGAGCTTTTCCAGCGTCAGGAAGCTCATGCCGGCGTAATTGGCCTCGTCGCCGAGGACGCGATCGAGCTCGATCGGATGGCCCACCGACTCGTGTACCTGCAGCCCGAGCTGCGCGCCGCCCAGGATAATGTCCTTGACGCCCGCCGGGCACTGGTCGGCGCGGTGCAGGGCCACGGCCTCCTCCGCGATGCGCGCCGCGTTGCCCACGAGGTCCAGCTCGTCCACCAGCTCGTAACCGCGCGTCTGGTATTGCCCTCCGAAGGAGTTCGGGTAGGACCGTTTCTGAATCTCGCCCTCGGCGAAGGCGGTCGCCGCGTAGCCTGCGCCCGTCTGGGTGCGGACCTGGTGGATCTCGGAGCCCAGGCTCGAGACAAACCACTGGTCGATGCGCCGAAAGTCCATGGCGCCCTCGGCCAGGGTCACGCCCGGGACGCGCCGCAGCTCAGCGTCAACCTTCAGCAGCAGGTCCAGGCAGCCCGTCACGGGCACCCTAAAGGGATCGATTCGGCATTCGTTTTCCCACCGATCGACCACGCGGTCTTCGGGAGCCAACTGCACGTCGCGCTTCTTGGCCAGGGCGCTCGCCCGGGCCACGGCCACCGCTTCGGCGGCGCAGCGGTCGAGCGCCTCGCGCGAAAGGTCGTCAGTGGCCGCGAATCCCCAAGCGCCGTCCGCCACCGCGCGCACGCCCATCCCCAGCGATTCCATCTCGCGCACGCCGGAGGCCTGCCCGTTCTTGGTGGAGAGGTAGCGGTTGCGGAGTTCGATGGCCCGCACGTCGGCGTAGGCGGCCCCCTGGGCCACGGCGGTGTCGAGCGCGCGCTGTGCGGCTGCTTTCATCGAGCGGCGGGAGAAGCCGAACCCGGGGCGGTTGGTGCGGTCAACGTCGACGCGGGCGCTCCCGGGCGTAGCCCGCGAGCGCTCAAATCGGGACGCGATTGATCCACCGGTAAGCCTCCATCGTCTTGGCGAAGTTCGGAACGCGGTTCAACACCGTCTGACGGTTCAGGGTGGGAGCGCTTGTGCCATCCGTGCGAAATTCGTCAACCGCATAGACTCTCGCGGGTCTGCCGCCCTGGGTGTCGGTGAAATCGGGGCGGATGACGCAATTGCCCGGAATCTGCGGGAAACAGTGCACCATGCGCTGCATGTCCGCGACGGTGGGCATGTAGTGACCGCTCTTCGCGGTAATCACCGAAATCCAGCCCTGCTCGTTCACGGTGATTTCGCCTGCCGCGGTCACGGCATCGCCGCTCAGGAAGGACGAGTGATGGAAGTCTCCCTCGATATGCTTGTGGATGTACAGATTGTTCTGGAAGTCGACTACAAAAATTCCCCAGCCGTCGCCCGAGAAGACCGTGGAGAGCCCGTCCGTGGTGTACGGAAACGGCCGGGTAGGATCGAGGCTCACCACCTGGCCGGTTCCGCCAAAAACCACCCT
>DATJAQ010000389.1:0-2931 GCA_035516075.1 Terriglobia bacterium
ACCATTAGTCGATGAGAAGGCAGTCGAGGCGAGCCAGGCGCCGGATGAGTCGGCGCGAGGCTCGGTCGGCAAGGGAAGCGTACATCTCGTCGAACAGATCCTGAGCGCGGATGAACAGCCCGCGATAGCCATTCTGCAGAGCCTTCAGCAAGAGCCCGGACGCCAGTCCGGTTTTCCCCACGCCGGTGGGTCCAATGAACACCACATTGACAGCCTTGGGAATGAACTCCAGCTCGGCGAGTTCGCGGATCTGGCGTCGTGAAACGCCGGGTTGCTGCTTGAAAGGGAACGACTCCAAGGTCCACTGCTCCGGCAGGTGAGCGTGCTTGATGCGGGCTCGTAGCTTTCTTTCCTGCTGATCGAGCCACTCCGCCCGCAGCAGGCGGGCCAGCAGATCGGTGTAGGAGGGAGAAGTCTTGCGGGCGGCGGCCAGTTCCCCCTCGATCATCTCGGCCATCTTGCGCAGGCGCAGGTTCTGCAAGAGCTGTTGAATCTCCTCACTCATCGTCATCTCCGTCAGGGTCCGGATGAATCTGGAAGTATTCGTGGGCGAGCTGGCGCAGGATCATGCGCTCGACGCGCTCGAGGTCAAACAGCCCGTAGGCGAGGGCGGTGCGCAGGGCTTCGAGCAAGGGCGCGCGGGGGTAGTCATTCACCAACTGGAGCAAGCGGCGCAGCGCCAGCGTGGCGCGTCCGGGAGAGCGCGTTTTGAGGGCATCAAGGTAGGCCGCGATTTCGGGAACTCGCTCCCGAAGACGTTTCTCTTCCGGGGCCGAATCGGAGCGGGGAGAGGCGACGCCGCGCGGGTATTGGTGCTCCGGCGAGCGATACTTGCGGCCGGTGGGCTCGATCACCCGCGGATGGGTGGCCATCAGGCGCGGCCCGCGGTAGATTTCAATTTGGTCTTTGGTCTGGCGCACTTCCACCTGGCGCCCGATGAGGTCGGCGGGAACGGAATAGCGATTGCTGTCGACCGACACGAACCCTTCCACATCCACCAGGCGTTGGTGGAGGAGATAGACGGGAGGCGCCCAGACCGGCAGCGGCTTCAGGTAGGATCGTTCGAGGGCGAACAACTCGCGCGGGCTGGACTTGAGATCGTCACGGAAGCGGGCGTTGACCTTGTCGCACCACGCGCGCGCCTGCTGGTTGGCCTCGGTCCAGTCCCGGAAGGAACGGCCCGCCAGGAAGTTCGTCTCAATATAGCGGAAGCTGCGCTCGACGCGTGCCGAGCGGTTGGCGTTGCCGATGGCGTGGGCTTGGAAGTGAAAGCCGTAACGCTCGGCGAAGGCGGCCATCTCCGGCACGGGCACCATGTCGCGGCCCGTACCTTTCAGCACCACGAGGTGAGTATTGTCGATCAGGCAAGTTTCGCAGGCTCCCTGAAGATATTGAAGGGCGTCCGTGAGAAAGACCTTGCAATCGAAGCGTCGGAAGGTGGGAAAGAACTGGAAGAACAGCATCCGAGAATAGCAGCAGACGAGCGAGGCGGTCTGCACGAGCTGTAGGCGGCCACCGATCTCGGCCCGGTGCGGGGAGGTGTCGTGCTGCATCTCCTGGCCCGGCTGGAATTGATATTCTCCCACCGGTTCCTTGGGCTCGTGGCCAATCCCTTGCCGCCGGCAGAAGGCGGTCAACGCCTGATAGGAGAACTGAGCGCCGGACGCGGTGAGTTCTTCATGGACACGCACCAGGTTGCCTTGGCAGCGGGCGTAGAGCTCCAGAATCTGGTCGCGGTAGGGGGTGGCTTTTTCCGGGCGCACCAGCGTGGGCACTTGCTCGCTGGCGGAGCGCAGGATGTCCCGCACCGCGCCGCGCGATATCTTCATGGCCCGGGCGATGCCGCGGATGCTATGCTCCTGCTCGCGCAGCTTCAGAATCGCGGCTCGGGTGCTCTGGTCCAGCATGGTCCATCTCCTGGTGGAAGTGTTCGGCCAAGCGTTCGACCTGGTGCCGGGACTGGTCGAGCAAGCGGGCCAAGTCCTGGCGGTCTTTTTCGGGAAGATTCCGCAAGACGCCGGCGCGCAGCCGCCGGTGCGCGCGACGGGCCGTGGCGCTGAGGATCTCCAGGTCGGTCAAAAGGCTGTCCGAAGGGCCCGGCTCCACTGGGGCAGGAGTTTTGGCCTCTTTGTAACTCTTCAGAAAAACCAGGGGTGCTTCGAGCAGGCGCTGGCGCGTCACCCAGTTGCCGGTCTGATACGCCGTGTAGAGGATCCCCAGGTCGCGGCTGGAGATTCGGGTCGCGCCGATCCCTTCCACCAGTTCCATACAGACTTCGCGGTTGGCGCGCGCCAAGGGCACCAGGTACTTGGCCGCCCCGTGCGCGCCCATCTCGCCCCGGCGGACTCGCTCCTGAATCGAATCCGGGAGTTCGTGGACCAACGCCAGCCGCCGGCTCACCCAACTCACCGAGTGGCCGAAGCGCCGGGCCAGTTCCTCCAGGGACAGTCCAAAGCGCGCGTGCAGCTCGGCCAATAACCAACTCTGTTCGAGCGCCGTCTCCGGCTCGGCCGTCTGCATCAGGCGGGTGGCAATGAGGGCCTCGGATTCTTCTCCTGGCCAGCAACCGGCCGCGACCGTGTCTCGCCCCAGGCGGCGTAGGGCACGGACCCGTTTGTAACCATCGATGACTACGAATCCGTCCGTTGACGGCTCGGCCGCCGGCTTCACCACCACAATGGGAACCTGCTGACCGACTTCGGCGAGGGAAGCCAGCAGTCGCCGCTCCGCCTCCGGTCGCATCACCTTCAGCCGTTCGTAACGAAGCGCGAGTTGATGGAATTCCAGTTGCACGCCTTTCATCCTCATCGAAGAAGAGAGAACGAGGTGGCGGTTACTTTGCCGGGCCTCGCTCCCCCTTCCTCTTCTTGTGCGTAGGCTGAACTTACCGGGGTGGAAAGACCGAGTGCAATACGTGGGGACGATATGGAC
>DATJAQ010000390.1:0-4480 GCA_035516075.1 Terriglobia bacterium
GACCACCTTTCACTCGATACGGCCACTCGTGCCCCTCCATGCCCAAGCCGAGTCCGAGGCGATCTGCGATGTCGTTGTAGCCCGGTCCGCAACCGGCGCCGGCGTTTATCCGCCGGGCTTGCGTTTGGCGGCGCGACGCGCGCGTTGGGCGGGCTGCTCGATTTGCGCCAGGCGCGCCTCCAATTCCTCGACGCGGCGGCGAAGCGTCTCCGCCTCGCGGGTGGCCGATGTGGCGCGGGCCACTTTGCCCACGCCCGCTTTCCCCCTGCCTGCCCGACGGCGGCCGCCGTTGCCCGCCGTTTCGCCGCGGGCGGCTGCGCCGCCCGGCGGCGCTGCGGGCGGCGAGGCTTGCCCCGCCAGGAGGTTGCGCATGAATTCGAGCGGACTGGTGGCGGCGGTCTTCGCCTCCTCCAGGCCGCTGCGCACCCTCTGTTGCGCCTTCTGGTAGACGTCGAGGGTGCCGCCGAGGTAGGAGGAGAGGAACTCGTGGGTGGCCCGGTCCGAGGCGCGCACGAGCTGCCGCAGAAAGTTCACGGGCAGCGCCGCAGCCTTGCGCGCGTCCTCCACCACGATCTGGGTGAGGATCACGGTGGTCAGGTCCTTGCCGGTGCGCGCGTCCACCACCCGCACGTCGGAGCCCTCGCGCACGAAGCGCGCGATGTCCTTCAGCTTGACGTAACGGCTGGCCCCGGTGTCGTAAAGCCGGCGGTCGGTGTATTTCCTGATGAGGATATCGGGTCTCATGGCGTCGCCTCGCGATTCGCAAAAATAATACACGATTTCGCTTGACACGGGGGGCGCGCCGCCGTAGACTGAATCTGGATACTGCGCTGCAGTAACGGCAGCGCAGTATAACGCAGTGCGAAGAAGAGGAGAATTAAACCATGACTCCCAGAACAAAAGAGCCGGCACGAGCCACCTCGCCGGCCGGTATGCTGGCCGGGTGGGCCAGCCAAGGGGTGGAGAGCTTTGTGGCCGCGCAGAAGATTCTGCTCGACCTGACCGCCCAGGAGAACGCCCTGGCCATCGGCATGGTGCGGGAGCGCCTGAGCAAACCCAATTTCCGGCCCGGGCCGGCGATGGCGAAATTCGCGAACAAAGGTATGGAGGGCGTCACCGCCGCCGGCAAGATCCTGCTGGACCTGGCCGCCGGTGAAACCGCCCTGGTGACGGACGGAGTGAAACAGGGCCTCGACCTGCCTATGGCGGCCGGCACCCTGGCCGCCGTGGTGCGCCACCGGGTGGAGACGCTCGTCGGCCTGCAGAAGGACCTGCTCGACGCGGCCGCCAAGCAGACCCACGCCGTGACCGAGTCCCTCCAGGCCGGCAAGGGCCTGAGCGCGGCGGCGAGCCTGGCCGAGCTGGCGCGGCGCGGGATTGAGGACTTCGTGGCCACCGAGAAGAAGTTCCTCGACCTGGCGTCGCACGAAGTGAGTGCGGCCACCAAGGGCGGCGCGGAAACCGTCCGGCACGCTCGCGACCGGTCCAAGGTGCTGACCGACCTCGCCCGCCAGGGCGTGGAGAAGTACGTCGAGGCGCAGAAGAAACTGCTGAATCTGGCCATCGACCAGTTGGAGAACGGCGCCAAGGCGGCCGGGGAATTCGCCGAAAGGGCCACCAAGCAGGAGCACCACACTTCCTTCGCCGAGCTCACCGAAAAGAGCGTTCACAATCTGGTGAAGGCTCAGAAGTCTCTGCTGGACCTGGCCATGAAGCCTGTGAAGGCTGCGGCAGGCGAGGAAGAGGCTCCGAAGGCTCCTCGCGGCCGCCCGCGGCGGAAGGTGCACACCGCGTAGCTTGATGCGTTGTCACAGATGGGCCGGAGGCTATTCCGCCGGAGGCGGCGGCCTCGTTTCACCGGCCGCGCCCCAACGCCGTCCCGAGTTGCCTGGCAGCCCGGGACGGCGGCGGCCGGCCATACCCAGCATAAAGAGTTTTTATTTATCGCTTGCGCGCCGCGCCCGCTTCGGTATACTGGCCGCGCATGAGACCCCGTGGCGGCGTGCTGTGGGCGGAGCACGAATCCGTGCCGTTGCCGATCTGGCAGGAAGTGATGGCCGGGGTGGAGATGGCCTTCCTGCGCATTTCGCCGGTCTTCTGGGGTTACGGCGTTCCGCACGGCGATGGCTCAGCGGTGGTGCTGGTGCCCGGCTTCCTGGGCACGGACCTCTCTCTCAGTCAACTGAAGACGTGGCTGGGACGGATCGGCTACCGGCCCTTCTACTCCGGGATCAGCCTGAACGCCGAGTGCCCCAACTTGCTGATCCGGCGGCATGTGAACGAGGCCATCGAGGATGCGTACCAATCGACGGGGCGCAAGATCCATCTGATCGGCCATAGCCTGGGGGGCGCCATCGCGCTGGCCGCGGCGTCGCAGCTGCCCGGACGCGTGGCTTCGGTGATTACGCTGGCGGCGCCCATCCGCGGGGTGGCCGGCCACGGGGCCATTCTGCGAACCGCCGAGCTGGTGCGAAAGCGGATCCTGGAACGTAACGGCCAAGGCGTGCTACCGGCCTGCTACACGGCCGAGTGCACCTGCCGGTTCCTGGAGTCTTTGAAGGGGAAGTTTCCGAAGTCAGTTCGCCAGACCGCCATCTACACCAGAACCGACGGCATCCTCGACTGGCGTGTTTGCCGGACGGGCGATCCCGCAGTCGACTACGAGGTCTCCGCCACCCATATCGGGCTCGCCTTCAGCCCGCTCGTCTACAGCGTGTTGGCCGAACGCCTGGCGGGGAACCAGGCCTGAGGCAGACGCCTCCGCCAGACTCCGCAGCGAGGGCGTGAGCTCGTCGAGCGCGCCGAGCAGGCTCGTCCAGGCAGCTTCCGCGCTGGCAAGGTCGCCCTGGCGCCCCATCGTCTCCAGGCGCTCGGCCGCTTCGAAGGCCGGCCCCGTCGCAAAATTCGCCACCGAACCCTTCAGGCCGTGGGCGCTGCTGGCGAGGGCCTTCGGATCGCAACGCTCGATGGCCTCGCGGATGGCTGCCAGTTGTTTAGGGCAGTCTTCGATGAACACCGCCGCGATTTCCCTCAGCGCGCCGACATCGCCTTCCAGCCGGGCCAGGGCCCCGCCGAATTCCGGGAACTCCGGCCGCTCCGGGCGGCGCTCCTCGGCCGGCGGCGTCACATGCGCCGCGCCTTCGAGGGGGAGCGTCTCGATCACTTCAAGAAGCTCCGGCCCGCGAATCGGCTTGGCCAGATAGCCGTCCATCCCCGCCTGTAAAAAGCGCTCCCGGTCGCCCTTGAGCGCGTGCGCAGTGAGCGCAACGATGGCCACATGCCCGCCCGTCCGCTCCTCCAGGGCACGGATGGCGGCGGCAGCCTCAAAACCGTCCATTTCGGGCATCTGGCCATCCATCAGAACCAGGTCGAAGCTCTCTTTTTCGAAGGCCTCCACGGCCTCGCGGCCATTGGCCGCCAACACCACACGGTGTCCCCACTTTTCGAGCAGGCTGACCACCAGTATCTGGTTGATCGCGTTGTCCTCCGCCAGCAAAACGCGCGCGCTGCGCCGCGCTTCGCGCAGGGCGCGGCGGGTGACCAGCTCCGGAAGTTCATCCTCCCCGGGCTTGCTACTGAGGACACTCAGGACCGCTTCGCGGAGCTCCGCTTGCCGGACGGGCTTCACCAGGTAAGCCGCCACCCCCAGCTCCCGGCAACGCGCTGCGTCGCCCCTCTGGCCGACGGACGTGAGCATCATGATGGTGGCCTCGGCCAGCGCCGGGTTGTGCTTGATCCGCTCGGCCAGGGTAAAGCCGTCCATCAGCGGCATGTGGGCGTCGGTAAGGACCAGGCGAAACGCCTCGCCTCCATCCGCCGCCTCGGTCAACAGGACCATAGCCCGTTCGCCGTTCTCCGCCGAGACTGGCCGCATACCCCAGCGCGCGAGCAGCTCGTCGAGCAACCGGCGATTGGTGGCGTTGTCGTCCACCACCAGCACCCGAACGTCACGCAGGCCGGCGCGCTCCGGCACAGCGGGCTGAACCGTTTTCCGGCTCACTTCGAGCCTGAGGGTAAAGTGGAACCGGCTCCCCCGGCCGGGCTCGCTCTCCACCCAGATCTTCCCATTCATGATCTCCACCAGGCGGGCGCTGATGGTCAGGCCCAGCCCCGTACCGCCGTACTTGCGCGTTACCGAGGTATCGGCCTGCGAGAACGGAGCAAAGATGGCCGCCTGCTTATCCTCGGGAATGCCCACGCCGCTGTCGCGAACCATGAAGTGCAGCCAGACGCCGTTTTCGTCGCGAGATGCCGCCTCCACCTGCAGCGCCACCTCGCCCCGCTCGGTGAACTTGACAGCGTTGGCCAAGAGGTTCATGACCACTTGCCGGACGCGGGTAGGGTCGCCTCGCACGGTCTCCGGAACCTCGGGAGCGACTTCACAGAGCAGTTCCAGTCCTTTTTCGTGCGCCGGCAGGGCGATGGACTTAACGCTCTCCTCCATGAGGTCGGTGAGGCTGAAATCGATGCTATCCACGTC
>DATJAQ010000391.1:0-17913 GCA_035516075.1 Terriglobia bacterium
GCCGTCGGCCGCTCTCCTCGATCCAACGCCCACAACACCCGATCCCGCAGGTCCTGGGAATACGATTGCATCTGCTGCCTCCCCTTTACCGGCAGAGGCATTATCGCACATAATGTACACACTTAAATTAAAACTGCTCTAGCCCGCGCAACCGCATCGCGGGTTTCAGGCGCAAACGCAGTATAGCACGCCTGCCCGGGGCCATGCCCCCGGAGAACTACGTAGTGCTCGGGATTTCTGCCTAGGCGCCTTGGGCGCCGTAAAGGCCCTTGACGGCGCTCGGCCGGGTTCGCACCCGGCGCGGTCTAAACGGATCACCGGGCGCGGTCCGTCATCCTCCGGAGAGGTGGAGCGTGACCCAAGCTCAATCGAGTCGCCTTGGGCGCCGTGTGACCGGCAGATGACCGCGCGGGAAGAATAACGCTTGACTGCGCTAGTGACTTTCTTGGCGGGTTCCGGCTGCACCGGGTTAGGTGTTAGCATACAGCCTGAGGCCAATTTGCCTGACCTCGTTCCGAATCTGCGCCAACCGTTGGCGGGCAGCTCGGTTCACCCCGGTTCGCGGCCGGGCTAACGGCAAGGAGGGAATGGTTTATGGGTGGGTTCTGCAGGCAGTGCGGTTCGCCGCTCGGCGGCACGGAGGCCTTCTGCGTCAAATGCGGCGCGGCCACCAACTTCGCGCCGAGTGCGGCGGCGGCGCCACCGCCGGTTCCTCAAGCTCCGGTGGCCGCGCCCCCGGTGTTGGCGCCGGCTTCGAAAGGCAGCCCCGTAATCAAAATTGTTCTGGCGGTCGTCGGCGTGATGGTTTTGCTCGCCGTCATGGCCGTCGCGGGACTCTGGTACGTGGCGCATCGCGTGAAGCAAAAGGTGCAAGCGCTCGGCCTGGAGGTGCCGGCCGCCGCCGCCGCCCACCGCGGGGCCACCGGGAGTTCCGCCAACGGCTGCCGGCTTCTGAGCCAGGACGAGGTCAGCCAGGCCTTGGGGATGTCGATCGCGCGCGTGGAGAACACTCCGGATTCCGAAGGCTGCGCCTATTACGTGAACGCCACCGTCGCCGATCTCATGGCCAAAAAGATGTCCGGAGAGCACCAGGACCAACTGGACGCGAACAGTCGGAAGCAGGTGGAAGCGCTCGTTGGCGGCTTGGTGAAGGGATTCGACACCAGCGGCTCGGAGGTGAACGGGCAGGTGCCCGTCCTCACCTTCGGCTTCATGGACCAGGGAGCGAAGATGGAGATGAGCCTGGTGAAGGGCACGCTGGGGCGCCTGGGCCCGGAGACGGCTTCGGGGCCTGTCCCGGGACTCGGCGACGACGCCTTCTCGGTGGCGGGCGTGATGCTTTACGTCCTCAAGGGCGACCGGCTGCTGATGATGAATTACCAGTACGTGCCCCAGGGTACGGAAAAGGCGAAACCGCTGGCGGAAAAGATCGTTTCGCGCATGTAGCGGCGGATTCACCGGCGGCAGCCGGTAACGGGTGGAAATCCGATCGCGGCACAATCCCCCGCAGCGTCTCGTTGGGTTGGCGAGGATTATCGAGGGTGGGCAAAGCGTTGGGTGTGCCGTTCGGCGCCATTTGCCTGCTGGAGGTCGCAGCCACCCTTACGTCCTCCCCCAGCTTGCGCTCCATCGCCGAGGGTACAGCTCCAGCACCGCGATTCCACCTGGCCGCTGAATTGCCGGACCCTGCGCGGCGCCGGGACCGAGAGGTCCAGGGGCACATTCTATGAATCGACGTTTGGCAGTCCTGGTGATCGCCGCCACACTCGGTCCCGGCACCCTGGCCCGGGGGCAGAGCGATTACATTCTTGAGCCCTCCCCTTCACTCGCTTCCGCCGGCGTGCCCCGGCCGTTGGCGGAGCTGCTCACCCCGGAGGGCTCGCGGCTGGTGCGCACCGCCGGCGGCGCCCATGCGCCAATTTGTGATGTCTGGTGGGTGAAGTCGGTGCCCACCGTCAAACCCGCCGGCAGTTCGCCCGACATTTTGGAAAACAACATCCAGGCTGGGACGCTGATGGGCCTGCTGCAATTTCTGTCGCCTGACGCCGAGGACTTCCGGGATCAGAAGTTGAAACCAGGTCTCTACACCATGCGCTACGCGCAGATTCCGCAGGACGGGAATCACATGGGCGTGAGCCAGTATCGCGACTTTCTGCTGCTCAGCCCGGTCGGCGCCGACGCCCAGGTGGGCATGGCACTGAGCTTTGACGATCTCTTGAACCTGAGCCGCAGGGCCTCCGGCACCAGCCATCCCGCCGTGATGAGCCTGGCGGCCGCGAACCCAGCCTACAAGAAGCTGCCCGCGGTAGTGGCCGACGATCAGGGCAATTGCTCCATCCAGGCGCTCCTGCACGAGACGAGCGCAGCCGGGGTTCAGGAAATGGCAGTGGCTCTGGTGCTGATTACGCCAGCGAAGGAGGGGGGCGGATCGTAGGAATTGATGATTTGCGAATGCCGACTGAAGATTGAATCCGGCGCCTGCGGCGGCAAGGCTCGCTCCACACGGATGACTCCGGGCGAGGCCGCCCCGGTTCACGCTGGTCACCGCAATGCTTCTGACCGCCGGCGAGGCGGAGCCGCTGGAAGAGAGTAGAATCGCCTGCGCTCCGCGCCTCGTGACCCACCGTAACCCTCCTCGTCTTTCTCCCCACTCGGGTTACATCTTAAGTGTCGCGCTGACCCCTCCTCGGGTTACGTTTTAGATGGCGCGATACGCTACAACGGCCTGCCCATATGAAGCTTGGCGCGCAAGAAACGCGCCGCCGTTAGCGGAGAGTCTCGCGTCGTTCGAGACTCTGGGGTTACTGCCTCAGATTCGCGCCCGCTCCGCCAACCCTGCGCGATCGAAGGCGGCTCTACCGCCTGGCTCGTGCGCGCCGTAGAGCGCACCTTACGGCCTCACCCGGAAGGGCAGGTTGCTGGTGAGCGTGCCGCTGGGTATGGTCACCCGCACCGTGCCGGTGGTGGCGCCCGCGGGTACGGTGGTGGTGATCAAGGAACGCGAAACCACCGTGAAGACTGCCGGTGTACCATTAAACGTGACGCTGGTTGCGCCCGTCAGATTGCTGCCCAGAATCCTGACGGGCTGCCCCACCCTGCCCAAGGCGGGCTGAGTATCCACAAACGGCCGCAGACCCACAGACAGGCTGAAGACCGTCCCATAGTCGTTGGCCCCGCCATAGAACGTTGTCCCATAGAAGTTCCCATTGGTGTTCTGCACCAGCGCCGCGCCGGGGCCATCGCCGTCCGCGCAATCGCTCTGGGAGCAAAAGCTGTAAAGCGTCGTCAGTGTGCCACTTGGGGTGATTTTGAAGACGGTGCCATAGTCGCCGTTGGCCCCGCCACCGTACGTGGTTCCGTAGAAGTTCCCATCCGTGGCTTGGACTAGCCCAGCCTCGGGGTAGGCGCCGTCCGTGCAGCCGCTTTGGGAACAAAAGCTGTAAAGAGTGGTCAGGGTGCCGCTCGGGGTGATTTTGAAGATCGTGCCATCGTTGTTGGCCCCGCCACCGTACGTGGTTCCGTAGAAGTTCCCGTCGCTGGCCTGGACCAACCCCGCTTGGGGGTTGGCGCCGTCCGTGCCATCGAAGCTGTATAGCGTGGTTAGCGCTTCGCTTGGGGTGATCTTGAAGACCGTACCATAATAGGGGCCGTTGGTCCCGCCGCCCAACGTGGTTCCGTAGAAGTTCCCGTCGGTGGCCTGGACCAGCGCCGCTGCGGGCTGGTCGCCGCCCGCGCAATCGCTTTGGGAGCAAAAGCTGTAAAGCGTGGTCAGCATGCCGCTTGGGGTCACCTTGAAGACTGTTCCACCGTCGCCTTGGCCCCCGCCAAAGTAGGTTGTCCCGTAGAGGTTCCCATCGGTGGCCTGGACCAGCCCCGCTTCGGGGTATCTGCCGTCCGTGCAGCCGCTCTGGGAGCAAAAGCTGTAAAGCGTGGTCCGCGTGCCGCTTGGGGTGATCTTGAAGACTGTCCCATCGTCGTGGGCCCCGCCAAGCACCATCGTCCCGTAGAGGTTCCCATCGGTGGCTTGGACCAGGCCCGCATAGGTGATATAGCCGTCCAGGCAATTGCTTAGTGAGCAAAAGCTGTAAAGCCTCGTCAGCGCTCCGCCTGGGGTGATCTTAAAGACTGTCCCACCGTTGTTGGCCCCGCCATTCTTTGTTGTTCCATAGAGGTTCCCGTCGTTGGCCTGGACCAGGCCCGCATAGGGGTTGGCGCCATCGGTGTCGTTGAAACTGTGCAGCGTGGTGAAAGTCTGCGCCGGCAAAGCGATCGCCGTCGCTGCAAAAAGCACCAGGGCCGCGCAGGCCCTCGCCCACCAGCTCGTCAGCACGCCGCCATTCCTGTGAAACCGGCGTCCGTAGGACCTAGGAAGATCCCGTGTGCTGCGTTTCATAACTTCCTCCTTTTGCTCATCGTCGATTCAGCTAAAGCCATCCGAGAAGGTGTCCTATTCGTTCCGGGCTCCGGCCGCACCGCTCCATAGGCTGCGAGCGCTCCCGGGCGCCCGCCCGACACCGGCAGGGGCGGGTTTCGAAACCCGCCCCTACTTCTTGCTCGGGCCAGCAGGAAGACGCGCGACCGCCGGTTGCAGGCAGCCGTTTCGTCGTTGGCGGTTCGGATCGTGAGCGCGCCCAGTGCGACGTCGACGTCGCCAGCTCGATGTTTGGTGATTAGCGAACAGGGGTTCGGGAGGCTTTTAGGCGGGCCGCCAAGCGCGTCTGCCCGGCTCACGATCGCGAGCGTCGTGCTTGCTGCTCGCCCAGGCAGAATCCGAGTGTGGCTTCGTATTGCGCCAGCCACGTGCTCCCCCTCTGGCTAGTCGGGCGTGCTTAGCTTGTTTGGGTAGACGATGCCCCCAGTTGCATCACAGGATCAGTGAGCCGTATCACCTTCGGTTGTGACGAGATGAGTAAGGCCGGTCTAGGGCTTGTGGTTCGACCGGCCAGAAAAATGCTGCCGTGAGCATCGTTGGCGGAGCCGCCAGAGACTAGGGGATCTTCAGTCTCAAGAGCTGCTCCGGAAAGGCAGAGCCTTTCCGCAGGGCAGGGCGGCAGAGCCGCAAGGGCGAGGGGAGCTTCAATCTCAAGAGCCGGTCCGGAAAGGCGGAGGCTTTCCGCAGAGCGGGGCGGCAGAGCCGCGACGGCTGGGCGCTGACTCACTGCGCCCAGCCCCACTTTTCGGACTGCGCCGGGTTGCGCCCGGTTCAGTAATCATGTAGTATCTTACTGTGTCAGTAGAGACAGCGTACTGATCCCAGGAGGGCAGCATGGCACGGGTTAAACTTTCCGAAGACGCGCTTCAACAACTCAAGGCGGCCACGGCGCGCACCCGCGACAAGGCGGAGTATCAGCGCGCGCTGTGCGTCTGGCTGCCCGAGGTGCTGGGCCTTACCAGCCGCCAGGTGGCGGCGGCGCTCGGCTGGTCTGTGGTGGCGGTGGAACAGGTGCGGAAACGTTTCCTGCACAGCGGCGCGAGCATGTTTCAGGATGGCCGGCGGCGTCCGCTGGGGCCGGGAGCGGCCGAGGCGCTCTCCGCGGCCTTGGAGCGCGCCGGCAGCCTGGAGGAGTTTCGGCGAATTCAGTGCGTCTCGTTGGGCGCTCTGCTGGGCCTGGACGGGAAGCAGGTGGCGGCGGCGGTGGGATGGCCGCGAGGGACGGTGAGTAAGTTTCATGCCGCCTACGTGCGGCGCGGCCTGGCGGCGCTGCTGGCGGAGGGAAGCGCGCCGCCGCCCGCGGAAGGCGCCGCCGAAAAACTGTACGCGGCCATGAAGACGGCACGCGGCGTGCCGGAGTTTCGCCAGGCGCAGTGCGTGCTGCTGCGAGTTGCGCTGGGGCTGGACGTGGGCCAGGTGGCGCGCATCCTGGGGTGGTCCGAAACCTCGGTGTCGCGCGTTCACCACCGCTACCTGCGGGAAGGGGACGAGATGCTGCGAGGCGCGGGACGGGGCGGCGCGCGCTGGCGGGTGCTCACCCGGAAGCAGGAGGCCGACCTGCTGCGCAGGCTCGCCAGCCAGGCGTGGCCGAACGGCTTGCTGATGTTTCCCGTGATCCATCGGGCCGTGGAGGAGGCGGCCGGGCGCCCGGTGAGCGCCGCCTACGTCCAAGCCATGCTCGACCGGCACGGCTGGTGCCTCGCCGCCGTGGTGGTGACCCCCGTCCAAACCCGACCGCCCGAAGCCGCGCCGCCGGCGCCGCCCGCCGCCCAAACGACAAGCGCGTGAAGGACTCCCCGAAACCCGCGTCTGGTCATCTGAGCTGGGAGAATCTGGCCGTTTGCAGGCTCAGAAAAGGCCCTTTTTTGCCGGGTGTGTCCACCTTCCACCCGGCGGCCGGCCCAGCCGAAGCCGGTATCCGGTCAGGTGTGCTCATAAATCTGACCGTTTGAAGGCCAAAAAAAGGCCCCTTTTGGGCGAAAGTGTGCAACTTCCGTACACATTTTTCTTTTTTGGAAGGACTGGGAAGGACGGGTCAGTTCTCGAAAGTTCCTGCCGGGGATTTTGGGTATTTCGTGGCCGGAGGTTGTTGAAAATTGGTTATGGGGGCAGGGCGCTGCGCCGTCGTAAGTCCTTTAGATTAGACTTGCTCCCACCGGGCGCTTCCGGGCGCGGGTGGGGCGATCCCACACCGCCGCCGCGGGGCCGGGCGGGGCGATCCCCCGCCGCCCCCCAAGGGCTAGGCTAGATGTGTGGGCCCTCGACGACGGGGCCGCGAGAAGAGAGTTGGTGCCGAAGAGAGGACTCGAACCTCCACGCCCTGACGGGCACTACACCCTGAATGTAGCGCGTCTGCCAATTCCGCCACTCCGGCATTAGACCGGAACGCGGCTCCCCAGCGAGCGGAGCCGCGTCACGTATCATCATCTTGCCATCCGGCGGGATGGGATGTCAACCGGCGCGGACCGGCGGCACGCTGGCGCCGCCGCGCTACGAAGCGGGCCGGATGTTCTGATTCACCCGGAAAAAGTTAGTGGGGTCGTACTTCTTTTTGATGGCGGCGAGGCGGCCGTAGTTGTCGCGGAAGGCCGCCTGGATGCGGTCCTGGCCCTCGTCCATCATGAAGTTCACGTAGGCGCCGCCCGCCGAGTAGGGATGAAGCGCCTCCCAGTAATCCTTGCACCAGGCGGTGATCTTCTCGGCGTTGGCGGGGTCGGGGTCGACGCCCACGATGACCTCGGCGAAGAGCGCCTCGCGGAAGCTGTAGGCGGTGTCGTTGCGGCCCACGCGCTGTGCGGCGCCGTTGACGGGGTAGAGGTGCATGGTGGAGAGCATGGTGGGGATCTTGGAGCCGTGCTCCACGTGGCGCGCGATGGCTTCGTCGCTCAACTCGGTGAAGTTGTCCGCCCGCCAATACCACTGCAGACCGGGCACGAAGAGGGCGTCGAACAGGCTTTGCACGGCGGGAAAGGGCGCGGGGCCGACGTGATCGAGGAGGGGCTGGCCCACGGCTCGCATCGGCTTGAGTGCTGCCTCGGTTTGCTCGGCCGACCCAGTGCAACACCACACGATGCCGCACACTTTCTTGAGGTGGAGATGCTCGGGGAACATCGGGGCGGGCGGAATCACAAGGAAGGCGAAGAAGCCGTTTACGTTTTCGGGCGCGCTCACGATGAACTGGCGATAGGCGCGGAGGACGTCCGCAGCCTGCTCCAGCGGCCAAAAGGTGGGGCCGAAATTAACCATGCTGACCGGATGGATGCGGAATTCAAAGGAGGTTACGACGCCGAAGTTTCCGCCGCCGCCGCGGAGGGCCCAGAACAGGTCGGGGTTCTCATCTGCGCTGGCCGTCACAAACCGGCCGTCGGCCAGCACTACGTCCGCGGAGAGGAGGTTATCGATGGTCAGGCCGTACCGGCGGGTGAGGTAGCCGATGCCTCCTCCCAGGGTGAGTCCGGCCACGCCGGTGGTGGAAATGAAGCCGCAGGGGGCGGCCATGCCGAAGGCGTGGGTGGCGTGGTCTACTTCGCCCCACACGCACCCCGCACCAACCCGGACGGTGCGCGCCACGGGATCCACGCGAACGCCCTTCATCGGCGAGAGGTCGATGACCAGCCCGCCCTCGCAGGTTCCGAGGCCGGCCCCGTTGTGGCCGCCCCCGCGAATTGCGGTCAGTAGCTCGTTTTCCCGCCCGAACAGCACCGCTGACATGATGTCGGCAACATCCGCGCAGCGCGCGACGAAGTTAGGGCGCTTGTCGATCATCCCGTTATACACCTTGCGCGCCGAATCATAGGCGGCGTCCGTCGGCTGAATAAGCTCCCCACGGAGGGAGCCCCGCAACTGATCAATGGACTGGGTAGGCATAGGATTTTCTTCCTTTCGAAGATTTTGGGTCTGAGCTGATAACGAATCGCGTCTGTTTCACGGCCCGAATGGCGCGACGGCGCCTGGCGGGCCGAGGGTTGAGATCATTCAAACGCCGGCTTCCTGGCTTCCGGCCGACGCGCCGGTGGACACCCGGATTGCACCGCGTTAAATGGCTGGGCGACAAGAAGACCCCAGCTTGGCGTGGTCTACTTGCGCTGGACGCGGAGGAGGTGAAGCAGACTTCGGGCGGATTTCCAGTTGAAGGCGTCAAGCGTTGCCGCCAGAAGGTTGAAGGGTTTCCGCCTGGAGGGCGCCGCGAGGCAGTTGAAAGGAGACTTGGTGCGGCTTTCGGGAGCCGAAATCCGCCCCAACAACTCTTCCTGCAGCAGGACCGGGAGGTTGCCGTCGTTCGAGACATCGTCGCTCAGGTTCAGGCATTCGGGCACTTGGCGGGCGAGCACACCGAGGGCGGCGAACAGGGTGAGGAGCAGGAGCGGCGTTCTCCAGCGCATCGACATCGCGCAAACTTTAGCAGCGGCGGCCCGCCCCAGTCAAGACGTGCACGGCTGTGTAAGTGCCGCCGGCGGTGAATGATCCGCACCCCAGCAGCACCAGGCCGGCCAGCAGCTTCACGCCGTCCAGGGCTATTAAGTCGCCGCGCACCTTATAGAAGGGGAGCAGGGCTGTAGGCGCTGGAGTTCTCGAGGTCGTGATAACGCTGCGAGGGTTCGAATGCGGGCGGTTCGCCTGCCGCCTTCCTTGACGCTCGCGGAAGGCGGTTCCTATAATTGTCTCCGAGGCGGTGCTTCGTGAAGAAAAGGCTGATGGCCGGCCTTTCGCTCCTACTGATGGCTTCGGTTGCCGGCGCACAAGCCAACCCGCCGGCCCCGGCCCAGCCACCCGCCCCAGCGCAAGCATCCTCCGCTCCGCAGAACACCAACGAAACCATCAAGCGCCAGGTGAACCTCGTCAACGTGCTCTTCACAGTGACCGACAAGAAAGGGCACATGAGGCTCAACTTGACCCGCGACGCCTTCCGCATCGCGGAAGACGGCGTACCTCAGAAGATTCAATACTTCAGCCGCGAGACCGACCTGCCGCTCCGCATCGGAGTGCTCATCGACACCAGCAACAGCGTTCGGGAGAGGCTTCACTTCGAGGAGGAGGCCGCCATCGATTTCCTCGACAGCGCGATTCGTCCGGGCGACGACGCGGCTTTCGTGGTCGGCTTCGACGTCGAGCCGCAACTGCTTCAGGACTACACCGACAATACGGACAAGCTCTCCGGCGCCATCCGCGGACTGGCGGCGGGCGGCACCACCTCCCTCTACGACGCCATCTATTTCGCGTGTAAACAGAAGATGCTGTCGTTGCCGGCCACGGGGCCCTACCTGAGGCGCGTGCTCATTGTGGTGAGCGACGGTCACGACAACACCAGTACACACGATCGGGACGAGGCGCTGGCCATGGCTCAGCAGTCTGAAGCCATCATTTACACGATCAGCACCAACAACAGCGGCGCCAACGTGACGACAGACGACGTCCACGGCAACGGCAGCTCCGGGGACAATGTCCTGAAGTATTTCGCCGAAAGGACAGGCGGGCGCCCCTTTTTCCCCTTCGAAGCCACAGACCTCGCCTCCAATTTCCAGGAGATCAAAAACGAGCTCCGCAGCCAATACAGCCTGGCTTACGTTTCCACCAACGACAAACGCGACGGAACGTTCAGAAGGATCTCGCTGGAGACCGTCGAAAAGGGGCTGCGGGTGCGCTCCAAGGCCGGCTATTACGCCCCCGCCCCGTAGGGCGCGTCCCTTCACAGGCTGAAGCGGGCCCGGGGGTGCCCCGGGACGTGGAGAGCACGAGCACCCGCCGGCAGGTTTCAGTCTGAACCGTGAGACGCCGCGGCCCGCTCGTTGCCGGAGCGCTCAGTTGGAGGGTGCGTAGTAACCGCGCCGGGCCTGGACCACATCATGACCCTGTTTCACGCGGACCTTGATGTGTCGGTAGGTGCCGTCGGCTTTGTTGTTAGACGGCGTGTAGCCCAGCTGGTACTGCGTGCGCAACTCGGCGGCGATCTCCTGAAACGCTTCTGAAGTGTTGCGCTCGTTGTCCGCCCGGATTACGCGGCCCCCGGTTTCGTTTGAGAGCTTGCCCAGGGCGGATTCGCCGCTGTACCACATCCCGCCCCCATAGGCAGACCGGTCGACAAGCAGTATCGAATAAATGATGACGTCGGCCTTTTGCGCGGATTCCACCGCCTCATTCAGCGTTTCCTTGCTCCCTTCATCCTGGCCGTCGGTGACGAGGATCAGCACCTTGCGGCCGGCTTCGTTGCCCAACAGATCGTGCGCCGCCAGGTAAACCGCGTCGTAGAGCTGCGTGCAACACGCCCCGTTGGTAGGGAAGGTGCTCGGCATCGGTCTCGCGCCGCCGCCGTTGATTTGGGTTTCGTCGATGGCCTTCGTAAGGTACTGAACATCCCGGGTGAAATCCTGTAAGAGCTCGACTTCGAGGTCGAAGTGCAGGACGGCAAATGCGTCCTTCGGACGCAGCACCTCGCGGACGAACTGCTTGGCGGCCTGCTGCTCAGCGTAGAGAACTCCTTGCTGGCTGGGACTGGTGTCGACGGCCAGCGCCAGGGTTAGAGGCGTATCCGACTGCCTCGAGAAGTAACGGATTTCCTGAGGAACATTGTCTTCGGTTAACTCGAAATCGTCTTTGTTGAGGTCCGGGACCAGGCGCTTGTGATCGTGGACCACGGCGTAAACGTTGACGACGTTTACGTTCACCTTGAGCGTGGGTTCCTGGGCCTGAGGGGTTTGTGGGCTCGCCAACTGGAATGCCCGGAATACGGCCGGGACGAAAGTGAGGCAGCACATCAGCGCGAGACCCGAACTTCGAAGCTTGGATCGATCAGCTGCCATTCGCATGAGAGTTCAGAGTGAATGAACCTCTCGATATGATGCAAATTCGTCCGCGCGCGTTACGGCGGAAGCGCGACTCACGCAACCGTCACCATTTTTCAGGGCAGCTGCGCCGGGCGGCCTGAAGTCCGCGAGCGCAGGCTGCGGTTCGCTCTGCCAGCCGGCGCCCACCGCACGCTATCGCCTCCGATTTTAGTCGCGCAGGTCCGCCGGTGCGCGCTGAAGTGGATGAGCGTGCGATGATTTCGCTCACGATGCACTCACTTTTTTCTTGACAATAGAAGACGCAGTCACTATACATTGAAGCTGACAACGCGCTCCGCCAGCTCAACTGGCGGAATATCTGGAAACGAGGAGAGGAGAATAGAATGGCAACGAAGAAGAAAGCCAAGAAGAAGAGATAAGCTTCTTCGAGACAGTTAGACGGAACATTCGGGGATGCAGCGATGCATCCCCGAATTCTTTTTAGGGGCGTTTTTCCTGCTCTCCGGCGGGGTCGGACTCTGGACCGGACGCAGGTTCGGACGCCGGCGGCTCGCCGCACAGTTCGGGCGCGCGCAAGCCGCGCGGCACCTCGTCGATCGACTCCATTTCCTGAATCTCGTCGCCCGCCGCCGCTCCCAGCTCTCTGAATTTGCGCGCACCGGCCAGCACGCGGCTTTCGAGCGAGCCCGCCGCGCGATTAAACGAATCCACGGACCGCTTGAGTCCCACGCCGACTTCGCCGAAGTGTCCGGCGAACGTCCGGATGCGCTCGTAGAGCTGGCGTCCGAGGTCGCTCACCTTTTGCGCGCTCTCCTCCACCTGCTCCTGCCGCCAGCCATACGCCACCGCGTGGAGAAGGGCGATGAGTGTGGTGGGGGTGGCGATCACGATGCGTTTCCGCATTCCGTCTTCGATCAGCAGGCGGTCCTGCTCGAGGGCCGCGCTGAAAAACGACTCCCCGGGGAGAAAGAGCACCACCATCTCGGGTGAAGGATGAAGCTGCTCCCAGTAGGCCCGCCCCGCCAACTGATTCATGTGGGCGCGCACCACGCGTCCGTAGTGCTCGAGGCGCTGGCGGCGCTCTGCTTCGGTGGCGGCCTCGGTGGCGTCGAGAAAAGGCTGGAGGGGCGCCTTGGCATCGACTGCGATGCGGCGCCCGCCGGGCAGGTGCACGATCAAATCAGGGCGAAGCCGTTCGCCCTCCGAGGTCAGCGTCTCCTGTTCGGCAAAATCGCAGTGTTCCGACATTCCCGCGAGTTCCACCACACGCCTCAGCGTCATCTCGCCCCACCGGCCGCGAACCTGCGGCCCGCCCTTCAGGGCCGCGGTGAGGTTTCCCGTCTCCCGCTGGAGGCTCTCGTTGGCGGCCAGCAGACCTTTGATCTCGCTCGTCAGGCTGCCGTACGCCTCGGCGCGAGCCTTCTCCATCTGCCGCAGCATTTCGCCGTAGGTCTTAAGCGAGTCGCCGAGCGGCCCCACCAGCGATTCGATCGCCTGCTGGCGGGTGGCCAGCTCGCCTTCGGCCTCGGCGCGCAGGGTGCTGAACGATTGTTGGGCGAGCTGGAGGAAGGAATGGCTTTGCGAAGCCAGAACGTCGCCGGAGAGGGCTTTGAAGGTCTCCGTCAGACGGAGTTGGGCCTCCTTCACGAGTTGCTGCTCTTGCTCCAGGCTCTTCTGTCCGGCTTCAAGCGAAGTCTCCGCCACCGCCCGGGCCCGCTGTTCGACTTCGAGCCTCTGACGCAGGCCTGCAATCTCCTGCTGGGCGGCGTCGTGCTGCCGGCGCAAGGCGTCGGCCTCCGCCCCGGCTCCGACCGCGCGCCCCTCGGCTTGACGCAGGCGGCCCGAAGCGATCATCCAAGTCGACACCGCGCCCAACACCAGGCCGGCCGCAATGCCAAGGGCGATTAAGGAGTTCATAGATTCACCTTGGGATGGCCGTCCGGCGCTGGCGGAGGCGGCGTCTCCTAGGCGCTATCGCTAGGCTTCTTCCTGCGTCGGGCAGATGGCGGCGAACTCGCAACGCCGGCAAACATAGCCGGGTGTGGGTTCGTACCGCTGCTCGCGTATCGCGTGCGCAACGTCCCGGATCTCGCCCACCAACTCGTCGAGATCCTTGGCGGTGCGCACGGTTGAAACGGCCTCGTTGTTGCTCAGATTGTAAAACGTCAGCCGGGCGGGGCGAAGGCCGAGCGCGCGTTCGGCTGCGAAAGCATACACCGAAAGCTGCAGGCTCCTGTCCGCATCCTGCTGCGTCTTCGGCCGGCCCGTCTTGTAGTCGATCAATTCCACTTGAGTACCCGGCGCCGGTGGAGAGGCATGTTTCACTCCGGGGTGCGCATCGTCGTGGCCCAGGAGCCGGCCTGCCCGCGGCGGCGCGCTCGCGGGAGCCGTCGCCGGCCCGCCGGAGGGATCCATCGCCTGCACCTGATCGATTCGTCCCTGCAGCCGGATGCCGTCCACCTCAAAGCTGAAGCCCTGCTCGCTCACCAGGGCCTTCGGCGCCGGTACCCCGTTCTGCCGCTCCACGAACCCTCGCAGTTGCTCGAGGCCCCGCCGCTTCGCCTCCTGGGCATGATACTCGTCCTCAAAGCCCGTGTCCTTCCAGGAGCGCTGAAAGAACTCCGCCACGTCTTCGAATCGCGGCGTGCCTTCCTGGCGAAGCTTGAAATAGTGGCGCACGCATTCGTGCATCAAGGCGCCGAAGGTGACCACCGCCTGAGGCTGCGTTTGAATCTTCAGCAGATGCTGAAACTTGAACCTGAGCGGGCAGCTCTGGTAGCTCTCGATGGCGGTCGCGCTCAACACCAGCGGGCGACCGGCCTCTTCAATAGCGTTGACCGGCAGGTGCGCCCACGCTTCGAGGTCCGCGTGGAGCGCTGGGGCGGAATCCTCCGCCGGGAAGAGCCTCCGCTGGCCGCCTGCCTCGGAAGGGCCCTCGGACAGCAGGACACGTTCCGACGGAGGGCGCGACCCCGGCGCACCTCCGGACGCGGCTCGGGAACCCACTGAGGCCGCCTCCTCGGGCAGCGGCGCAACGTTAATGCGCTCGATGTCGCGGGCCTCAATCACGGCGTCCGACACCAAGTCCTGCACAAACACCGACGGCTTGCGGCCCGGCTTGAACAAACCCGAGACGTACAGCCGCTGGCGCGCCCGGGTGAGGGCCACGTAGAAGAGCCGCCGTTCCTCCTGAAGGTGAATGCCGGCCGGCGCCGGTGGCCCCTTCCGGAGAGCGTCCGGAAACTCGATGACGGGTTTCTGGTCGCGCGTTGGAAAACGCTGGGGCGCGACGCTCAGGATAAAAACAACCGGAAACTCCAGACCCTTGGCGGCGTGGACCGTCATCATCTGCACTGCCTCCGCGCCCTCGCGATGTTCAGGCGCTTCGATCTGACCGCCGGCCTCGAGGAAGTATTGAAAGTAGTCCATGAAATCCGCCAGCGCGCTTGCCGGGTGGTCCTGGCCGCGATCGGGCGGCGCCAGGCTGCCGGCCTCGTATTTCTTCTCCCAATCTTTCACGAACTCCTGCAGCGCATGCACGCGGTCGCGCTCGGCGCCGGCCGCGAGCGCGTTGAGGCCGAGCTCGCCGAGAAGGCGATCGAGAAGCGCCGTCATCGGGGCGAGGCGCGCCACCACCCGCAACCCGCGGAGCATGCTGTCCAGCTCATCCCAACCTGTCCGCCTCAGATCCGCGGCGAAAAGTGTCCGGTCCACTCCGCGAATGGCCATATAAAGCGACGACCGGTCCTGGCTGGCGCGTCGGCGCGCGTCGCGGGCCAGCTCTTCAGGGAACCGCCAGCGGGGCGCCAGCAGCACGCGAGTGAGGCTGATGGTGTGGTGAGGCGAGTGGATCAGGTGGAGGTAGGCGATCAGGTCCCGCACCATCGGAGTCTTTAAAATGGAGAGTCCGCGAATATTGAAGGCGATCCCGCGCCGGCGAAATTCTTCCACCAACCGCTCGCGATGGAGGTGGCTCCGATAGAGCGCCGCGATATCGCCCAGCCGCACGCCTTGCTTCAAGAGCCGATTGATTTCGCCGGCCACCCAAACTGCCTCGCTGCGGTCGTCGGGGCACTCCAGCAGGAAGACGCGCGTTCCCTCCGGGTTTTCGGTTCGTAGCGGCGGCTTTCGTTCGTAGCGCCCCTCGTTCCGGGCGATAACGATCTGGCTGGAGCGCAGGATTTTCCGGGTGGAGCGGTAGTTTCGGTTCAAGTAGACCGTGCGGTGCCCGGGGAAGGCGCGGTCGAACATCTGAAAAGCCCCATGGGAAGCGCCGCGGAAGCGGTAGATAGCCTGGTCGTCGTCGCCGACGGCCGTGATGTTGAAGGGGGACACTACGAGGCGCTCGAGGAGCTCCACCTGCGCGAAGTTCGAGTCCTGGAACTCATCCACCAGCACGTGCCGAAACCGCTCGCGATGGCGGGCGAGCAGGTGCGGTTCGCGGTCCCACAAACGCAAGGTCTCGCTGATCAAGCTGCCGAAGCTCGTGCAGCCGGCCTGTTCCAGAAGCTCCCGGCTGCGCCGGAAGACCCGGGCAAGCTCTTCCTTCCTTTCCACCCCCTCGAGATCGAAACCGTCCGCAGAGCCGCGCTCGAATTCGGCGCGGAGCCCGGCCACGTAGGCGGCGAAGTCGTCCGGCTCCACCAGTTCGTCCTGGCAACGCGAAAAGAATTCATTCAAATCGTGGAGAAAGGCCCCGGGCTCGGCGAGTTTGGAGTAGTGTTCGAGCGCGAGCGCCCGCATGCGCCGGCGCAGGAAAATCCATAGGTCCACCTTGTCGAGCAGTTGCTGGTCGAAATTCTGCTCCACGAGTATCTGTTTGCAAAAGGCGTGAAAAGTGGATACGGCGGGGTGTGTTTCGAGCTCCGGAAGCGCGTCGCGCACGCGCCACTGCATTTCGCGGGCGGCCTTGTTGGTGAAGGTCAGCGCCAGAATGCTCTCGGGCCCCGTCCGGGCGGCGGCTGAATCCCCTCCCCCGAGCAGGCGCACGATGCGCTCGGTGATGACGCGCGTTTTTCCGCTTCCCGGCCCCGCGATAATGAGCAGCGGCCCTTCGCCGTGCTCCACCGCTTCGCGCTGTTCAGGGTTCAACTCCAGGACGGAGCTCACGCAGACATTATTCCGCCAAGCCTGCCGCTCCGGCAAGGTGCGCCCGGCAACGGGCGGGCAGAACGCCTGGGGCTTGGGCGCCCCACGCCTCCCGCTCGCGCTTGACTCCGCACCCGCATGCTGGAAAACTCAGAAGGGCGGTTTGGCTGCGCGCCGCCGCGCGCCAGCCTCCAGGTTGAATGCTATGGAGCCCTCACTGAGCGCCAGACTGGCCGCGATCGTCCTGCCCGATAGCAACGGCGAACCGCTCCGCCTCGGGTCGCTGTGGGCTGACGGGCCGGCGGTCATCGTATTCCTCCGCCACTACGGCTGAATCTTCTGCCGCGAGCACGTCGCGCAGTTGCGCGAGCGCGAGCAGGCTTTTCACGAGAGAGGAGCCAGACTGGCGGCGGTCGGGCTCGGCGACAGCCATTATGCCCGGGCGTTTCGCGACGAGACGGGAATCACATTTCCGCTGCTGATTGACGAGGAAAGGAAAACCTACAAGGCTGCCGGCCTCAAGTCCGGCTCGTTGCTGCACCTTCTTCGGCGCGACAACGCTGCCGCTCGAACCCGGGCGCGAGCCGGCGGGTTCGCGCAGTCGAAGTTAGGCAGGAACCCCTTCCAGCTCGGCGGCAGTTTCGTCTTCGGCCCCGGCAATGTCGATCTCTTCGCCCACCTGAGCCGCACCTTCGGGGACAACGCGTCGCCCGATGCCCTGCTGGCGGCGCTGCCATTGCTTTAAACTACGGCTGGAATCGAGGCCTGTCATCCGGGACATTCACGACCGGGAGGGTCGGCGCGACGGGCGGGGACATCGTCGGGTGATGTCTCCGCCCGCCGGAGTCGGTGCTCCCCTCATCACTGCCTACTCCAGGACGTGAATATTCTTTCGCGCGCACATGTCTTTGAGCGTCTGAGGCCACACCGTCACGCTCACCTCGCCCAGATGCGCTTTGCGCAGCAGCAGCATGAGGGTTCGCGACTGCCCGATGCCCCCGCCGATGCTGAGCGGGATCTCGTTGTTCAGAATCGCCTGGTGGTAGGGGAACTTGAGGAAGTCGAGCTGGCCCGTCATTTCCAGTTGCTGCTGGAGAGTCTCGGCGTTTACGCGGATGCCCATGGAGCTCAGCTCGTGCCGGCGTTGGGTGACGGGATTCCACACCAGGATGTCGCCGTTCAGGCCGTGCCGGGGCTGGCCCTTGGCGGAGCGCGTTTCCGTACACCAGTCGTCGTAGTCCGCGGCGCGCATTTCGTGCGGATAGCCGTCCTTGAGCGGCCAGCCGATGCCGAGAATGAAGATCGCCGGATAATCCTGCAGCACCGCCGTCTCGCGCTGCTTGCGCGGCAGCTTGGGATACATCGCCAGGATGTCCTCGGCGTGCAGGAAGGTCAGCTTCTCGGGTAGGGCGGGATACCTATCCGTCTTCAAGAGCGGGAACAGTTCCTGAAGGTAGCGCTCGGTGTCGACGATGACTTTCCAAATCTTGTTCACAATCGTTTTCAGAAAGTCCAGGCTACGGTCCTCGGCGGTGATGGCGCGCTCCCAGTCCCATTGGTCCACGTAAGCGCTGTGGTCGTGATCGAGGAAGTAATCCTTGCGCACGGCGC
>DATJAQ010000392.1:0-12941 GCA_035516075.1 Terriglobia bacterium
GCAGCCCTTGGAGGCCTCAACTGGGCGGGTACCATGACATCTAACGTGGAGATTATCCGGGATTGGGACTCCGACATCTTCCACCGGCGCGTCTTGGAGCTCGAAGCCAAGGGCTACACTGCGCGCCGGGACACCTACCGCATCACCGCCGAGATGAATCCAGAGACCGGCGAAGTGATTCATCTACACACAATCGAATTGCTCAAGCCGAAATCCGACGATTGACGCTCACGCCCTCACCGTCAGAACCGGGCAGGGACCGAGCTGAAGCACCCGATGGGTGGTGGAGCCGAAGATCGCAAGGTCAACCGCGTTGCGGCCTCGCACGCCGAGGACGATCAGATCGATCTGGTCCTCCAGCGCAACCTGGCAAATCTCCTGGTAGGGCTTTCCAACGCGAACAAGCTTCCGGACGTTGCACCAGTTGCGGGCATCGGCGGGAATCGATTTTTCGAGTTCGCGCATCGCGGCCGCGGTTCGTTCCTGCAGGATCTCGCTGGTGTCGGGGTGTTCGAGCACGTGGATGAGCGTCAGCTCTGCGTTGTACTCCATGGCAAGCGAGAGCGCCTGAGCCAGTGACTTCCCGGCCGCATCCGAGAAATCGGTACAGAAGAGGATTTTGTGCAAAGTTACGGGCTCCTGGTCCTTGCCGTGGCTGACAAAGTCGTGAGCTGGCTTGCGCACCGCCAGCACCGGACAAGCCGACCTGCGAAGCACTTTCTCGGTGACCGACCCGATCATCAAGCGGTCCAGGCCGCCGCGGCCGTGCGTGCCCATCACGATGAGGTCCACCTTGTGAGCCTCGGCGAACGCGAGGATGGACTGGGCGAGGGGGCCTTGCTGAGCCACCAGCCCGGGATGAACGGAGCCAAAGCCCTGTTTCCAGACCAAGTCCCTGAGCTGCTGCTCGGCCTGCGCGGCGAGGTCCGAGTAAATCAGGTTGATCTGCTCCGGAACATAGTAGTAAGGATACGTGGCGGTGAGGGGTTCGATGACACTTTGAAAGTACAGCTTCGCCCCGTAGTGCCTCGCGAGCGAATAGGCGTATTCGCAGGCGCGCAGCGAGACCTCCGAGAAATCGACCGGGCACAGAATGCATTCGAATTTCATGAGACCCCCTCCCGCTGCGCTCACCGGCGCCCCGCGCCTGACCCTGCCAGGCGCCGCTCCGGGACAGCAAACTCACTCGCGCAGGACGCCCGTCGGGCGCCCCTGGATGCCGGTATCCATCCCTCCTTCCATAGCATGCCCTGCACCTATCGCTGATGCCGGTGACCGCCGTCACGCCAGGGCGTAATGCGCGGGCTGGCGTGGATTTGACGAACGGCTTAGGATGAATGAGTCAAGGCATGAATGGCCCGCGAAGGGCTGGAGGGAGCCATGAGCGACTCACTGGTAATCGTGGCGGTGCGAGACCCGGACCACGTGGACGATCTTGTCAAGCTCGCCTGCCAAATGGCGAAGGGAATGGCGGCGGAACTGTTGGTGTTGAACGTGGTTGAAGTTGCCCCGGCTCTGCCCCTGGATGCGGACGCAGAGATTCTCGACCGAGGGGGCAAAGATGCCATCCAAAGGGCCGCGCAAGTGGCCTGGGACGCCTTCGGCATGAAGGCCCGCACCCGCCTGGTGCGGGCGCGCGACGCGGGCCCGACCATTTTAGACGAGGCCAAGGAGCAAAACGCGGATCTGCTGGTGCTCGGCTATCACGGTAGACACGGCCTCGGTGAGATCCTACTGGGATCGTGCGTACAGCATGTGGCGGCCCACGCGCCGTGCCGTGTGATTCTGCAGATCGTCCCTGCGGCCCGCAAAGTTGCATCGTAGGACTCTGAAGGAGGCCGGGAGCCGCAGCGCCGCGATGCCGTCGTCTCTCCCTTCCCCGTCCCGGCCCTGACTGCATCCGGCGGGGACCGGCTGCGATACGACAGGACGCATGAAGCATGAACCCCAGTATTCAATCTTAACCGTGGTTGCGCTGGTGCTGCTCGGGTTGGCCGCCCTCACGCTGGCTCCCCATGCTGCGTCCAAGCCGGATGTTCTGGGCTTCCGGACCTTGTGTGCATTTGCGCCTTTGAGCACCGTGATCCTGCTCACCCTCGCGGGATTCGTGCGCGTGATGCGCGACGTCGTCTACAAACGCGACGAGCGACGCTAAGATTCGAGGTTGCTGCGCCGGGCGCCCGGCGATCCTTTAGCTCTGCAGAGCGTCGTCATGGCATTTTCTGCTGGAACGCGTTTCGGAACCGCGGCAATCTTCCACGACTTTTTCGTGTCGTCGCCGGATGCGGTGATCGTGGCTGACGCCCACGGCGCCATCCTCGAGGTGAACCCCCGGGCGGAAGAGCTTTTCGGGTATTCGCGGGCCGAGATGCTCGGCCAACCGGTGGAGATGCTGATACCCGACCGCTTACGGACGGCGCACACGGGCCACCGCCGCGCGTACGAGGCGGCACCGCGCACGCGCTCCATGGGCGCAGGGCTGCAGCTTCACGGGCGGCGGCGCGATGGCAGCGAGTTCCCGGTGGACATCATGCTGAGCCCAGCCGAGACGGCGGAGGGACGGTTCGTGCTGGCGGTGGTGCGCGACATTACGGATCGCAAACAGGCTGAGGAGGCTCTGCGCCTGAGCGAGCAGCTCTTCCGCTCGCTGGTGGACGGCGTTAGAAATTACGCCATTTGCAAGCTCGACGCCGAAGGGCGCATCCAGAGCTGGAATTCCGGGGCCGAGCGGGTTCGCGGCTATCGCGCCGACGAGATCCTCGGCCAGCCCTTCGCCTGCTTTTACACCCCCGAAGACATCGCGCGCGGAAGGCCCGAGCAGGACCTGGCCGCGGCCGAGCGCATGGGCCGGAGCGAAAGCGAAGGCTGGCGCGTCCGCAAGGGCGGGGCGCTCTACTGGGCGGATGTCGCCGTTACCGCCCTTCGGGATCAGGCCGGACGGCTGACCGGTTTTGCCACCATCGCGCGCGACATTACCGAGCGCAAGCGGGCCCAGGAAGCGCTGGTGCTTGAGATCACCAACGTCCTGGTGTCGAGCCTCGACATTCGAAAGCTCCTGTCGGCCATCGCCTCCAGCATCCGGCAGGTGATGGCCCACGATTTCGCGGCCGTTGCGCTCTACGACCCGGCCACTGAGAACGTGCGGGTGCGCTTCCTCGATCCCGTGGACGAGACGGGCCCCATGGCGGCGGAGCACGTTCTGCCCATCGAGGGCTCGCTCTCCGGGCGCGCCTTGACCACCCGCGAGCCCATGGTGGTGAACGGCCTGCGCCCGGGCGACCTGGGCCCTGAGGCGCTTCGGCTCTGGACCGGGCTCGGCATCAACTCGGCCTGCTTCCTGCCGCTGGTCAGTCAGACCCGGGCCCTGGGCGCGCTGGTCGTGGCCAGCCGCGCCGAAGCCGCGTTCACCCCGGAGGATCTGCAGGTGCTGAACCAGGTGGCGAACCAGGTGGCGCTCGCCCTCGACAACGCGCAGGCCTACCGCCAATTGTCGGACCTCACCGAGCGACTGGCGGACGAGAAACGCTATCTCGAAGAAGAACTCAAAACCGAGTACAACTTCGGCGAGATCGTGGGCGAAAGCCACGCCCTCAAACGCGTCCTGAAGCAGGTAGAGTCCGTCGCCGGCACGGACGCCACCGTGCTGATTCTGGGCGAGACGGGAACGGGCAAGGAGCTCGTGGCGCGCGCCATCCACAGCTTGAGCGCCCGGCGCGACCGCACCTTCGTGAAGCTCAACTGCGCCGCCATCCCCATCGGCCTGCTGGAAAGCGAACTCTTCGGCCACGAGAAGGGCGCGTTTACGGGCGCCATCGCGCGGAAGCTCGGGCGGCTCGAGCTGGCCGATCAGGGCACGCTCTTTCTCGACGAAGTCGGCGATATCCCCCTCGAGCTGCAGCCCAAGTTGCTGCGCGCCCTGCAAGAGAAGGAATTCGAGCGCCTCGGCAGCACCCGCACCATCCCCGTGGACGTGCGGCTGGTGGCGGCCACGAATCGCGACCTCGATCACATGGTCGCCGAGCGCCTGTTCCGCAGCGACCTTTACTATCGCCTCAAGGTGTTCCCCATCCGCGTGCCGCCCCTGCGCGAGCGCACCGAAGACATCCCGCTGCTCGTGCACTACTTCACCCAGAAGCACGCCCAGCGCATGAACAAACGCATCGACAGTATTCCGCCCGAAGTCATGCAGGCGCTGACCCGCTGGTCCTGGCCCGGCAATGTTCGAGAGCTCGAGAACTTCATCGAGCGAGCCGTCATCCTCACCCGCGGCCCCGCCCTGCAAGTGGCGCTCGCCGAACTGAAGATGCCGGCGGAGCGCGAGGCCGCGCCGCCCGCCTCGCTCGAAGCCGCCGAACGCGAGCACATCATCCGCATCCTGCGCGAGACCCACGGCGTGGTGGCAGGACCGAACGGGGCCGCCGCCCGGCTCGGCCTCAAGCGCACCACCCTCAACTTCAAGATGAATAAACTTGGTATTACCCGAAGAGACGTCTGACGGCATACTGTCACTTGACCGCATTCCGCCACCCAAATCGCTGTCACCTCAATCCCAGCACCCGCCGAATCCACCACTAAGCTATTGTATGTATTAGCCTTACGAGACCACCAGCGGTTTGGCATCGGTCCTGCCAATGAGTACGGCAGACAGGGAGGCAGCGCGCGTATGACTGGTTGCAAGCGGGCTATCACAGCGCTACTTGTAGGCAAGCAGAATAGCTGCCTCCCAAAACTCAAGGAATGCCTGGACGGGCTGGGGATGAGAACATCCTGCGTGGAGCGGCCCTCCGAAGTCTCGGCCCACGTCGTCCAGTTCGAGCCTCCCGAGGTCATTTTCACGGCGGTGGAGCCGGCTGACGGAACGTGGTCCGAAGTTGTGGATTTGGCCCGCGGACTGGGGGACCCGCCGGTGATCGTGGCCTCAAGAGTAGTGGACGTCAAGCTTTACCTCGACACCCTGGATGGGGGCGCGTTCGACTTTGTGGCGGCGCCCTTCAACCCTCGCGATCTTAGTTACGTCGTGAACTCGGCGCTGTCGCGGAGCCACTCCCCGGTTGATGCCGAGCTGCTTGCTGGTGTCGTCGCATAGCGGGAAGGACGTGAGTTCCGTGTTCAGAGTAACCACCGCAGAAAGCCATGACCCCGCGACCCTCAAAGTGGAAGGGAGACTCTGCGGGCCCTGGGTGGGCGAACTCGAGAAAACGTGGCTGCGCCTGGCCTCCGAACCGGGCCATCCGGACGTGGTGGCGGACCTCTCGGATGTGACTTTCATCGATTCTCGGGGTTGTGCGCTCTTGGAGAGGATGCTCCAGCAAGGCGCGGAGCTTGAGGCGCACGAATTGCTGCCTCGCTTCATCATTGACGAAATCAAGTCGCGCCTCGCCGTGAGGTGAGGAGGTTCGGCATGAATGGGATGTCGGTGCTCGAAACCAGCGAAAGCTGCCGGGACTGCAAAAACCGCCTGCCCGGCTCCTTCTGCGACGTATCGGCCCAGGTGCGCGCCGCCATGGACGGCATCGGATTCAGCGCCAGCTATCCGAAAGGCTCGGTGCTGTTTACGGAGGGCGACACCCCGCGGGGCGTGATGGTGCTCTGCCGCGGGCGCGTGAAGGTTTTTATGACCTCCAGCGAAGGCCGCACGCTCATTTTGCGCGTCGCCAAGCCCGGCGAGATGTTGGGATTGTGCGGGGTGATTTCCAACCGGCCGCGGCAGGCCACGGCCGAGACCGTGGAGCCCTGCCGGGTGACCTTCTTCCGGCGCGAGGACTTTCTGCGCCTGCTGCGCGACCACGGCGAGCTTTCCCTGCGCGCCGCCCAGCAGCTTTCCGTGAGCTACGCCACCGCCTGCGAGCAGGCGCGCTCCATCGGCCTGTCGGGCTCCGCGCCCAAGAAACTGGCGCGCTTCCTGCTCGACTGGACGGCGGACGGCAGCCGGACGGCGCCCAACGGCCGCACCATGCTGACCCTGACCCACGAGGAAATCGGCCAGATGATCAGCGCCTCGCGCGAAACGGTGACTCGCACCCTCGGCGAGTTCAAATCGCAGCGTCTGGTGAACTTGAGAGGGTCGGTGCTGTCCATCCCGAATCGCACGGCACTGGAGCATTTGATCGACCTCTGAATTGAGCTTCACTTGGAATCCGACCCGGTCCCCCAGCCGGTCGGCCAAAACGGTCCTGGCAGTTCGCGACACCCGAGCTGAGCTGCCAGGGCCGCCTCCCTCGCCTCGCCAGCCCCCTGATAACCCGCTAAAATGAGCGTATGAGCCACCCCATTTACCGCGTGGTGAGCTTCGAGATCCTTGCACCCTACACCTTGCGCGTTCGGTTCGGCGATGGCACGGCCCAAATCATTGATTTCGGGCCGGTTCTGGCCGGTGAACTCTACGCGCCCCTGGCCGGCCTGAAGCTGTTCAACCAGGTCAAGGTTGACCCTGAGGTGCATACGCTGGTCTGGCCGAACGGGGCCGACTTCGACCCGGAAACACTGCGCGACTGGCCGTTGCAGGAGCAGGAGTTACGCGAGCGCGCCAGACGCTGGCTGCAGCGGCGCTCTGTGAGCGCCGAATTTTCAAAAAAACGGCGGTCACAGACCGCCGCTACAGCAACCGTCGTCACTTTATAGTCTAGTGCTCGTTGAGTCGTCCGCCGAAGGCAAGGGAACCGCAGCAGCGACGCTAACGTCAGTCGGAGACCCACGCCAAGGCTCCAGGAGCCAGGCGCCGGGGGCGGATGGCCTGATATTTGGCGCGGCGCGTCCCCACCCGTCATTCCCGCGAAGGCGGGAATCCATCTCGCGCCAAGATTCAATGTAAGAGATTTATTTTGAACTAGTTATCCCATCGACTCGATTCCCGCCTTCGCGAAAACGACGCCGGCAGGCCAGGCGCACCCCCCGAACCAAGAATCAATCACTTACAGACACCGACGGGCCGCACCCGCTCCAACGAACTCTCAACAACTTACGACGCCCTTAGAATTTCGTCCAGAAAATAAAAAGTGTAGCGGAATTGTACACTTTGGCCCAAAACGGGTCTTTTTTTGCGGTTCAAACGATCATGCTTTTGAACGCACCTTGCGGGACGCCCGCTCTGATTGAGCAGACGGAAACCCGGGGTTTCGAGGCAGGATGCAGGCCCGTGCCAAATTCAAACGAGCACAATTTGAGCATACCTTGCGGGAATCGGGTCTCGTGACGCCTGGCGGCGCGCCGCTGGGGGCGCGCCCTTGCGGGTCAGCGCCACGATAAAAGGGAGCCAGTTTCATCAGTCTAGGGGGCCGGGTTTTGAGAGCCTCATCAGCGGGGAGGCGGCATAAACTCTATAACAGCTTCTACAGTAAGGTCAGAAGCGATTGAAGGTGAATTCGTGCAGTCTCCGCCAGCCGCCGGCGGGATGTCCGCCGCGGCAAGAATCCGGCTGGGTGCGGACCTACATTTAAAGGCGAATGAGTGCAGGCGTTCGGGCCTCAACGAAGGCGGGCGAACGTCGTTCCGACCGTCCCCGTGAGGGCCGGCGGAGACAGCCGACCGAGAGGCCTCGATTGGCAACCAATGGGTGTATACTCTCAGGTGTCGGGATGTCAAAAAGTGAATTCGGGATGGACCCTTCGCCGTTGAAAACGAGTACGAAGACACCCTCTTTCTCAGGTGCGGCGGGACGTTCGTGTGTTTGGAGAATGCAATGGATTTCACCATCCGAGTCAAGTCGACTGCGAAGGGTTTCAGCCTTCTCAGCCTTTCTATAGAAGGTCAATCTGACCTGCCCTTCGTGATGCCCTTGAGGAAGAAGGATCGCCCGGCCCCTGCTGGAGATCTCTGGCAGGTAGTAAGGGACGTCCTAGCTGTGCTGCGTTCCTTTGATCCAAGTGCCTTGATTGAACGGGTCTCTCTTGAGGTCTTCAAGCCTGGTGACCAGCACGAGGCCAGCGAGATCCATTTCCTGGACCGCATTGATGACGGTCGAGCAGCTACTTGTGGAGATGAAGGAGCTCCTGAACTGGTCCGTGCCAAGCGGACCGGGAAGGCGATCCTGATCTCCGAATAACTCGCGGACGGTGAGCTCTACGCCGCCCTGGCCGGCCTGGAGCTGTTCAACGAGGTCAGGGTCGACCCCGAGGTGCACACACTGGTTTGGCCGAACGGGGCCGACTTCGACCCCGCCACGCTGCACGACTGGGTGGTGGTACGGTTCCAGTTTTCGGGGGCTGTCTGGGCACGGTCATTCCCGCGAAAGCGCGAATCCCGTCTCGGACTAACCCATTCCGTACCAACCGGTTACGACGAGCCTCAGCGCGCAATGGATTCCCGCTTTCGCGGGAATGACCATTGGACGGGGCGCCGCGGCAAAGCAAACTCCACGACTGGCCGTTGCAGAAGCAGGAGTTACGCAAGCGCGCCGGGCGCTGGCAGGCGGTCGGGGTGTAAGTGAGCCGGCCTTCGGGTGATACCCTGAGTAGCGATCCGCGGCCGAGCAGAACCCCGTCCAAAGCCGCCGACCAGCGCGCAAGGCGCTACCCCGCTCTAACGAATTTTCAACAACTTACGAGGCCCTCAGAATTTCGTCCAAAAAATGAAAAGTGTAGTGGAATTGGGTAGTGGGTCAATTTGAATTCGCCTCACTTTCCGCTTGCAATGGGCCTGCTCCTGGCGCGACCATTGAGCCATGCCTAAGCGTCCAAGAACAGACCCGATCCTGATGGCGAAGCGCGTATTCGACCAAATCCAAGCCCGCGACAAGGCGCCCAAGAACCCGGCGGCCGTGGCCCTTGGGAAGCTCGGCGGCCCCAAGGGTGGGCCGGCCAGGGCGGCGGCGCTGTCCCCTGAGCGGCGGTCCGAGATTGCGCGCCTCGCAGCGGCCCGGAGATGGGCTAAGGTCAAACCTGCCGAGTAAGTCCACCCTGCCCCTTGCCGCCCGTTCCGAGCCGGTGTAGGATGCCGCGTTGGAGCGTGAAAAATGCGACAGCAGAAGCGGGTTCGATTCAGTTTGCATGACTTTTTAAGGTCTGGACTGCCCGAGCGATTAACGGCTGCAATGCTCGCATGGCAGCAAACGTTGGAAGCTGCTTCGCGGCCTCGAGATTGTCGAAATACAGCTTTGCAAGGCGCGGGTCGTAATTCTCGAAGGCGGCTTTCAGGGCAAGCGTGGACGGCCCCACAAGACAGAGTTGATCGATGATCAGCCCCAACTTTTCATAAAGATCAAGCGCTGCATCATGCAGCGCGGCAATTTGCTCTGAGCTTTCGCCCGTCATTTCAGAATCCCCTCTCTAATCTGGGTGCGTCGCATCCGCGATGACCAGCAGTTGATAGACGATCTCCTGTAAACTCTGCAAGAGCGCCAAGCCAAAGAATCCGGCTCCGATTGCGGCGGGCCAACCGCCGTGCTGGTACTGCCACAGGCCCAGCCCGAATGTGCCGCTCCATGTCACCATTCCAGAAAAAATCTTGAACTGCTGGCGGAGAATCTTCAGATCTGTCGGCATCCGTTCCTCCGTTTATAGCGTCGGCGCGTTAACTGCGGTCACGCAGGCTGAATAACGTCAGGAACGTCAAGACTGCCACGATTCCAATGACGAACTTCTCCTCGCCGGAGATGATGAGATCCAAGAAGGCGGCGCACCAGATTAGTCCGAAAACCCACATTGCGATTTCCTGACGTTTGTTGATCTTCACGATTTCTCACCTTCGTTTCCCTCTTCCAAAGCCTCGGCGATGGCCTGCATCTCGGCTGCGTCTTCTTCCCGCCTGGACTCGAACAGACGTACTCTCTGTGTTGCTGCTGCGCGGATAGACTCGCTGAGAGATTGAATCTCAGATTCGAGCGCACCCGTTGTCAACTCTCCCTTTATCGTGTTGAAAATGAATGGCTTTAACGCCCTGTCAACATCTACGACATATTTTTCAAAGTTCTCTTGCTCTGGGTTCCTGTCCCCTGGATGTTGTGTCGTCATGAATCGGTGAGGCTTTCCCCGGTGGTCAATCCTCAATATCTGCGAAGCTCCTCCGCAGCCGTAGGCGTGGCGCTTGACGTGGGTCAGGGCGTAGGCCGCCAGGGATGCAACTTCTATCGTTGTCATCGACGGTCGGTAGATGTCCGAAATGAGATACGTAGCCAGCGGCTCCCCCGTGCCTAAGCAAATCCAACTGCTGACGGGGCTTACGACAGGCGGTACAAGCTTTAGGAATTCCGGGTCCGCGGCGCCGCGGTAATGCGCAATGAGCATCACGGCAGGCTGCGCGAGGTTTGGGTATGTGTTGAACTGATCTATGCATTTGGTCTCGATGGCGGTGCGAATGTCCTTCGGGTCAGTCGAGGAATCCTTGACCGCCGCGATGATCTTGCCGATAAGGGAACCCGCCAAGTCCACGTCGCCGGCCAGTGCGAAAAAAAGAGTGCAGTTGGACGTTGAGGCAATCCGAATCTTGGACCGCTCTGACTTGTAGTAGTCGAGAAAGGTCATCTGGGTATCGGCGCAAAGCACGAAGCCGTCTGAGCATTTGAAGCCCGCCGTCATTGTCATGAAAGCGCCCTCTGCTGGCCTGGGAACGCGAGTATATGGCGGTTTCCGGTCGCAGGGAAGCACCTTCTTTTCCCTAAAATAATGCTTGACATTTCTTGAACGTTCAAGCATAATACTGGACATGAACAGACTCCCTTTCGACAAGCAAGTAGCGGTGGTAACGGCCCTCTGCGAAGGCGCCTCGATTCGCGCCACCAGCCGCATGACGGGCGTGGCCAAGGGCACCATTACGAGCCTGCTGGAAACGGTCGGAACGGCCTGCGCCGAGTTCCACGACAGGACCGTGGTGCGCGTCAAGGCTCGCCGGATTCAATGCGACGAAACGTGGTGCTTCTGCTACGCCAAGGAAAAGAACGTCCCCAGCGATAAGCGCGGCCAGTTCGGTTACGGCGATGTCTGGACGTGGGTCGCCATTGACGCGGACACGAAGCTGAATATCGCCTACCTCGTCGCCAAGCGTGATTTGCGCTCGGCCCACATCTTCATGCAGGACTTGGCGCCGCGACTGGCGAACCGCGTTCAACTCACCACGGACGGCCTGCGAGTGTACTTGGTGGCGGTTGAAGGTGCCTTCGGAGTGGACGTGGATTACGCCACTCTGCACAAGCTCTACGGCGCCCCCGAGGAATCCGAGAAGCGGTACAGCCCGGCGCAGTGCATCGGGGTGAAGGCGGCGACGGTCTGCGGCCGGCCCGATTTCGCCCACATTTCGACCAGCTTCATTGAGCGCCAGAACCTGACCATGCGGATGCAAATGCGCCGCTTTACGCGGCTGACCAACGGGTTCTCGAAGAAGATCGAAAACCTGTGCTATGCCGTGGCGCTCTATGCCGTTCATTACAACTTCTGCCGAGTGCATCAGACTCTCCGGGTTACGCCCGCAATGGAAGCGGGGCTAGCGACTCGGGTTTGGGACGTGGCGGACATTGTTCGACTAGTCGAACCAAGCGGGGTGAGGGCCGTCGCCTAGCGACGCGACGGCCTCACCAACTGCGAGGTTGGCCGCGACATGAAACAGAATTGGCACCAAGCGCTTAATCTTGTCCGCCGTATACGGCGAGTCAATGACAGCTTTTCTCAGTTGGGGCTCGTTCACACCCGTTGCACTGAGTTCATGTGAAAGCGTTTCGACTCTCTGCGCGAACCTCACCGCGTATAGGTGATGAACCTTGTTGTACCAGTGGCTGACTTCCGGCGGGTCGCCAAGTATCTGCTCAGGGGTCATCTTGGAGATGATTTCCTTGTCGGCAGTGTCACTCGGGCTCGGCGGTTTGGGACCGCATTCTTTCAGGAACGCGAGCAGGTCTCTCGCAAGCAAAAGCACTCTGTCTTGCGGGGTTTCAGGCCGCGGCGGCTCTAGAGTTACCGGCAGGGGCCCTGGCGCAACGGGGGTATTTTTTCTGCGCCTCGCCACCATTACTCCCACGTAAACGAGAACGGAGAACATCGCGAGAAAAACGGCTGAGCATCCAATTAGAACCGCTTGGTCGAGACGCGAGAGCCCGTGAGTGACCGAAACGAACAAGGCGATCAAGATTCCACCGCCCGCTCCGACCGCCAGGATGACGCCTGCAGCGACGACATTCGCAGCCACGTTGTCGATGATGTCCTGTATTCTTGTTGGCATGGCGGGGATTCTATCCGTTGCTTGAACGGAGTAGCAAGCGCATGTCCGTTCCGGGTGCGAATCCAAATTGACCCACTACCTGGAATTGTACACTTTGGCCCAAAACGGGTCTTTTTTTGCAGTTCAAACGATCACGCCGTTGAACGTACCTTGCGCGACGCCCGCTTGGATCGAGCCGGCCGAGAGTAGAAAATTCGAGCGGCCGGGCGAGCGCGCCAACGCGGGCGCGCCGAGGCCGGGTTCCTTCACTTATCCTGCGGCCAGGGGCCGGGGAACACCGGCGCTGCCAGCGGCTTCTCTCCGGGCCGGGTGGGGAATATCCGCCGTGACGGCGCCATCCCTGCGGGCGGGTGGGGGTGGGGGGCCATCACCACGGCGGCGCGGTGCCAGCCGTGGCGGTCGAGCATGGCCTGGACGGTGGAGGACTTCACCGGGCGGTGGGCCCGCGCCTCGTAGGCGCTGTGGATGTCGGTAAACATCAGCAGACCGGCGGGCCACGCCTTGCCGCTCAGTTCGTTGAGCATCTCGTCCTCCTCTTTGGTGGTGAGGATCTGCCGGCGCACGCCGCCCCGCCCCTCGCTCTGCAGGGCCGCCTCGCCCTGGCGCGAGTAGCGCAGGAGCAGGTGCGACACCGAGTCCTGCCGCCATCCCACGATCTGCGCCACCAGGCTGGAGCTGAGCCCGAGCACCACCCGCATGTAGAGGCATTGCGCCCGGCGAAATTCGGGCACGCCGCGCGCGTTCTTCATGGCGGCGCGCAGCTTTTGAGGGGTGTCCTCGGGGAGCGGCGGCAAGGC
>DATJAQ010000393.1:0-6995 GCA_035516075.1 Terriglobia bacterium
GCTGCCGCGCCGTTGGCGCTCATTTCAAGCGCCGCTGCCAGCATCGCCGCCACCTGGGCCGCGCGCTGATCCGCCGCGAAGGCCGCGCCATCCACTCCCGGCTCGCCGAGCCCGGAAGCCGCGCCGGCGCCTTCCTGCGGCCCGCCGGCCCGCGCCGCAACCGACGACACGCCCCCAGCTCCCGGAGACGCAGCGGGCTTGGCAGCTTCGGCGGCATCCTCGGCCAGGACGCGCCCCACCAAGCCCGTGTCCAGGCGCCCGGCGATGAAGTCCGGATGGCGTAACACCCGCCGGAAGAAGGGGATGGTGGTCTCCACGCCGCCCACTTCGTACTCGTCGAGGGCCCGCGCCAGGCGCGCCCGCGCTTCCGTCCTGTCGTGGCCCCACACGATCAGCTTGGCCAGCAGCGGATCGTAATCGAGAGGCACCCTCCAGCCCTCGTAAACGCCGCTGTCCACGCGCACGCCGGGCCCCGCGGGCGGATGCAGCGCCGTGATGAGGCCGGGCGAGGGGAAGAAGTCGCGCGCCGGGTCTTCGGCCGAAATGCGGCATTCGATGGCCGCGCCGCTGAGGCGTACGTCCTCCTGGCGGAAGGCGAGCGGCTGGCCCGCCGCCACCCGGATCTGCTCTTTCACCAAGTCGAGCCCTGTCACCATTTCCGTCACCGGATGCTCCACTTGCAGGCGCGCGTTCACCTCCAGAAAGTAGAAGTTGCCTTCGGCATCGAGCAGGAACTCCACCGTGCCCGCGTTCCAGTAGCCCGCCAGCTCGCCCACGCGCACTGCCGCCGCCCCCATGCGCCCCCTCAGGTCCTCGTCGAGGGCGGGCGAGGGGCACTCCTCCATCACCTTCTGATGGCGCCGTTGCAGGGAGCACTCGCGTTCGCCGAGGTATACCCTGTGGCCGTGCCGGTCGCCCAGGATTTGTATCTCCACGTGCCGCGGCCGCTCGATGAGCTTTTCCACGTAAACCGCGGCGTCGCCGAAGGCATTCTGGGCCTCGGAGCGGGCGTTGCGCCAGGCCGATTCCAGCTCTTCCGCCGAGCGCACCAGGCGCAGGCCCTTGCCGCCGCCGCCCGCCGAAGCCTTCAGCATGACGGGAAAGCCGATGGCCTCCGCCGCCTCGAGTAAGTCGTTGTAGCTCTCAAGGTTATGGTGCGTGCCCGGCACTACGGGCAGGCCCGCGCCCAGCACCAGGTCGCGGGCAGCCGTCTTGGAGCCCACGCGTTCCATGGCCTCCGGCGCGGGCCCGATAAAGGTGAGGCCGGCTTCCCCGACCGCCCAGGCAAAGGCTGGGTTTTCCGAAAGAAAGCCGTAGCCGGGGTGCACGGCGTCGGCCCCGCGGGCGCGGGCGGCCTCCACCACGCGGTCGATGCGCAGGTAGCTCTCCCGCGAGGGCGCCGGGCCAATGGCCACCGCCTCGTCCGCGTAGCGCACGTGCAGCGCCTTGCGGTCGGCCTCGGAATAGACGGCCACCGTGGCAATGCCCATTTCGCGACAGGCGCGCATCACGCGCACCGCGATTTCACCGCGATTGGCGACGAGGATCTTCTTGAACATGGTCTGAGATTGTATCGTAACCCACCAAGGGCGAACCGTTTGATGAAAATCGCGGTCTGGGCGATTCGGCGTAAGGGCGCCCGTCGCGTGCGCTCGTGCCTTTTGGTTAGAGACGCCAGCGCCGCGCCGGCCAGCCGGTTGGCGCCCCGGTCCGGCTCGGGCGCCGGAGGCACTCTCCCCTCACGGTGGGTCTGCCCGGCCCCGGCCGCGAGGCTCCCCTTGCTTACGGTGGGTCTGTGGGACACCGTCATTCCCGCGTAGCCTGTCCTCGCGAAGGCGGGGAGCGGGAATCCATTTCAAAAACCAAAAGTGTACAAAATCTGGAATTTTATGCCGAAAACAGGCCTTTTTCGGGCTTCAAACAAACACTTTTATTTACACGGACGATGACTTTTCCGGCCGCCCCCACGCGGCCAGCACGGTTGTAGGCCCGCCTCGGGCGTTGCCCGGAGGGCAACACCGTCCGCCGTCCGTAGGTTTCACCTACGGATGGCGGTCGCGCCCCCTGCGGCCACCCCGGAGGGGTTGACCTCAGAAACGCGCGGGGCCGAGCGGCGGCGCGACGGGTGGTCGGGACCGATGTGCCACCCTTCGACGTCTTGGGGCCTGTACTTCCGGCGGTGAACTGTCACGACGGCGGCGATCATCCATCCATGGCGTTGCAGGACCGATACGACGTAGGCGGTAGTCAGGGGGCAGCCGGCCGCCTCCTCGAAGGCGCGGTGAATGACGGGATACATCAGGAAGCCGTAATCGTAGCGCTCCCGGCCCAGCTTGCGGAGCACGGCGTCCTCCTGCTTCCGGGTGAGAGGCTGGCGCCGTCGCGCGCCGCCCCGCCCCGGACCTCGCAGCACCGCCTCCCCGTGGCGCAGGTAGAGGTGGTGCAGGTGGGTGACCGTGTTTCTCGTCCAACCGAGAATCCCCGCCACCCGGCTGGTGCTCAACCCCTGAACCACCCGCATATAAACGCATTGCGCGCGGCGAAACTCCGGCACGTTGCGGGCGTTTTTCATGGCCCCGCGCAGCCGGTTGGCGAAGCCTTCGGCGAGGGGCTCGGCGCCCGCGGGCACCAGGGCCGCCGCGCCGAGCCGCACATAATCGGATTGCACCCGGCCCACGGCGCCTCGCGACCAGCCCACGGCCTCCACCACTTGACTCGCGTCAAGGCCTAAACTCGCCCGCAAGGCGACGCACTGGATCAGGCGGAATTCCTCCAGGCTCCCGGCCCGCCTCAGGGCCGTGCGGAGGGCTTTGGCGGAGCCGGGCGGAAGGGGACGGACCCCGTGGTCCCGAAGCGCGCTCACGCCGAAGCGCTTATGCCGCTTCAGCACGGCATGGACGCTCTGTGCCCTCCAGCCCAGGGCTCTGGCGGTGTCGGCGGCGCTCACGCCGAGCGCCTCGGGCAGCCAGACGCATTGCAGCCGCCGCAGCTCGGCGGGGGTGCGCGCGGCCCTCATCGCCGTCTTGAGTTGTTGAAGCTCGTCTTCGGAAAGTGCGCGGTGCTTGGCCATGATGCCCTCCTGGGCCTGCTCATCTACTTCTGATACTCGTCGAGTAACATACTACATGATTAATACGTCGGACGCAAGATACTTCTGCCGCGAGAGGGACGATTGACGGCGCACGAGAATGATCCTTCTGATTTTGGCGCGCTGAGCCTTCGACCAATAATTGTGTGCTTGCGATCAGGGGAAGAAAAGGCGAAAATTGTCGTGCGAACTTGGGAGGCGACGAACGAGAATGGCGATTCGAAACAGTGTGAAGGTTGGCCAGATTGTCCTGATTCCGGCCAAGGTCAAGGCGGGCATGTTTCCCACCGAGCGGTACTTTTATTGGGAGATCGCTCCCGGGAACAATATCTCGGGGTACGTGGTGGGCGACCAGGTTCAGAACGACAGGGTGAGAGCCGTGATTGTCAACCTCACCAGGGACAATGCCGTATTGGCTCTCCCTGGGGAACTTACGCGCAACAACCTCGTCCGCGTTCCAATCGCATTCGCACGGGAGCACGCCGAGCGATGATGCTGGCGGAGCGAGACCTGCTGCAAGCCTGGCGGCGGAGCCTGATTCGCTTTGAGCCTGACATCAGCCAGGATCAGATCGGTCTTTCCTCCATCGATCTGCGGCTCGGATGCAGATTCACGCGGCAGAAGGCGCAGAAAGCCGTGGTGATCCGCCCCGCGCACGATTTCGACCCGAGCGATCAGGTCGAGAACTTTGCAGGAGACCCGGGCGAGACCGTCCAACTAAAACCCCGTCAATTCCTATTGGCCCAGACGCTGGAGAAGGTCTTTGTGCCGCCCAGGTTCGCGGCGCACGTGAACGGCAAAAGCAGTTTGGCGCGGGCGGGGCTGGCGGTGCACATCACGGCGCCGCACATCCATCCCGGCTTTGAGGGCCCGATCACGCTGGAGCTATTCAATCATGGGGAATGGGAATTGGAGTTCTTTGCCGGCCAGGACGCGGTGTGCCGGATCGTGTTCTGGGAGGTCAAGACGCCGCCGAAGCTCAAAGCGATTAAAGTCTTGGGAACCTACCACGACCAACAGGTTCCGTATCCGTCGAGGAAAAAGAGGTAACTTGGCGCGGTGCCTGGCGCAGACCTCCGAACGGCTGCTGCAGCCGGGCGCGGGCTCGCGTGCAGATTCAGTTCTTGTCCCTTCGAGGAAGTCTCTTCCCATCCTGCGGTCTCAGCGGCCTCTGTGCCCCTCAAGCCTCAACACGGAGGCCACGGAGGGTTCTCAGTGTCCTCCGTGTTTCGTCTTTAGCGGTCACTGAGTGCGCGGAGTTCCCGGCCGAATGCTTCCACCCGCGCTTTAGGCCGCGTTACGGGAGCGGCCGACTTCAGGAGCCCGCGGCGAAAGTAGATCACTCGCTTGTGATCTATGAGTTACGATGGGCTGGAGTTTCATGAAACGCAAAGCAAGCTTTTCCCACGAAGAGGCCGCGGTGCACCGCCTTCGGGCCAACCCGGGGTTTGCCGCCGAATACCTCAAAGCAGCCTTGGAAGATGAGGACGAACCGCGCGTGCTCCTCATCGCGTTGAGCCAGCTCGCCCAAGCGCAAGGAATCGCCAAGGCCGCCGGGATCGAGAGGGAGAGTCTTTATTGGGCATTGTCGGCCCACGGCAATCCCCGTTTGTCCACGCTGGTCGCTGTGACCAAAGCGATCGGCTTGAAGCTCACCGTCGATACGGCGCGATAAGGGGAAAGGGGCAAGGCGAACGCCTTCAGTCGAGCGCCACCAGTAAGTGGAAGGGACGGGTCCTGCGCCATCGATAGCGCTCGAAATCGCTGTCGAGAGTGAGGATGTCTCCCGTGCTCAGCTCGTCGGCGAGTTGGATCAGGCAGGCGTCGGTGAAGTCTGCGGCGAGATCGCGATATTTGCGCAGGAGGCTGCGGACGGGCGCCGCGGCGCGCGAAAGTTGAAACGGAATCTGAAAAACTCCGCGCTCGACGTTCTCGAGCACCGTCTCCGCCGCTCCGGGAAGCCGGCGCAGCAGGTAGCAGCTCTCCGCAATCACCGCTTCGCAGGTCACCAGCGGACGCTCGAGGCCCTCCACCGCCGTCACGCACCGGGCGTGGTGGCGCTCGCTTCGGTCGAGCAGGGCCACGATCACCCCGGTGTCCACCAGCACCGCATTCACCGGCCGAAGCCTCGCAAGTGCTTTTTGTTGGAGCCAAGATCGGGGAGGCCAGAGGCGAACCGCCCCACGCCCATCACGCGCTGGGCCGGTGGGGCCCCGTAGCACGCGGCGAGCAGGTGGACGCCCTCGCGCACCACGCGCGACGGGCTCCATCCCGTTCGGCGCACCAGGCGCTCCAGGGCTTCCTGGGAGCGGCGGTCGAGCCGGGCTTGCACATTTGCTTTCACGCGGCTATTGTACCACACATTCCTTAATGTCGTACAGGGCCGCCCGCGGCTGGCGGGTTCTTACTCTGTTGTTCCTCTCGCTTCTGTTCCTGTTCGACTTCGCTGTTATGGTCCTGCGAAAGGCCGAGTTGCTGCAGAAGGATTGGGTCGTAATAGACCTGGTCCCACCCTCGGACTTGCTTAAGAGCCTGGGGAGTAATTCCCTTGACGAAGAGGAAGTACGCGAATTTGAGGTTGGCATCGGTCAAGTCGGCCGCGGTGAGGTCGGCCCCGGTGAGGTTGGCCCCGGTCAAGTCGGCGGAGCTGAGGTCAGCCTCGCCCAGGCCGGCCCCGCGCAGGTCGGCCCCGGCCAGGCCGGCCCCGGTGAGGTCGGCCCGGGTTAGGAGGGCCTCATTCAGGGCGGCACCGCTCAGGTGGGCCTGTCTCAGGTAGGCGCCGTTCAGATCCGCCCCCTGCAGGTGGGCCCCGTCCAGGACGGCCCCGCTCAGGAGCGCCCCCTCCAGGTGAGCGCCCACGAGAATGGCTTTGGCAAGAAAGGCGTGGCTGGCGTCGGCGTCGCGGAGGTCGGCGCCGCTCAGTTCGACTCCGGTGACGAAATCCAGCTGGCTCGGGTCTTTGCCCGTCCAATTCGCAGGTTTGACGGAGACCTCCGCCCACCTGAGATTGGCGAAGGGCGAGCAGTGCAGCAGCGCCATGGCACGCGGGGCCCAACTGTAACGCCCGGACGCAGCGGGCCAAGGGTCAGCGCTGGCCGGCTCACCCTGACCCGATCGAACGCCCCAGATGGCGCCCACGGAGACGAGCGCGAACCCGGCCCCGATGGCCACAAGAATGGCGAGGGCGCTGTACGCCCGGCCGCTTTTGACCACGCGCCACCAGGAAAATGGCCGGCGCACAGCTCCACGCAACGTACCCGAAGCCAGGCTATAAAGGAAACCCGCCGCGGCGATCGAAATCGCGAGCAGCGCCACGTGAAATTTTGTTCCCAGCCAATTGTAGTCGTGACGCGGCAAATATCTTCCCCAGAACATGAGCAGGGTTATGGGAACCAGCCACCAGGCCAATACCAACGAAATGGCTTGCTGGAAGTACGACATGAAGGGCCGGTCCGCCTTGAGCCTCGCCAGATGGGCTCGCACCAGGTCATTCAGCAGCCAGGGGTCGGAGCGCGCGTACAGGGGCCGGCCGTCCGTGAAGATCGCGGGCAAGGAGCCGAGCTCCTCCCACAGCTTTTGCAGGTAGAGGTGAAAGTAGAAGTAAACGCAGAGCAGCAGCAGGGGGGCCACCACATAAAAACCCGCAATCGGAATGCTGGTCTGGATGATGGGCAGGGGCGAGGTGGCGCGATTCGTGATCAGGTTGACGTCGGTGGTGGTGGCGATGGTCAGCCAGGAGTAGACGCAGGCCGCCAGCAGGGTGACGAACAGCGTCCGGGCGCCGGCCGAGATGTCGTTGACAGCGTCGAGATCCTCGAAGAGCTTGTCGATGGGCCCCGGCAGCTTGGCGCCGGTGAGGTCCGCGCCCGCCAACTGGGCGGGCTGCAGCCCGTCCTCGACATTGCCG